>NZ_JBEOWY010000029.1:0-99566 GCF_040296285.1 Kitasatospora sp. NPDC002227 | reverse complement strand
GCCCGGTTACATTCCGAACCCGGAAGCTAAGCCTCACAGCGCCGATGGTACTGCAGGGGGGACCCTGTGGGAGAGTAGGACGCCGCCGAACAATTATTCAGAAGAAGCCCCCATCCATTCGTGGATGGGGGCTTCTTCGCGTTTCCGGCGTGTGCTGCCCTGCGCTGTCACACCTCGGGCGCAGGATGGGACCGGTAGCGAATCGTGTCCAGGAGGTGGCGGCGATGGTGGCGCAGGGGTTTGTGACCTGTCTCTGGTTCGACGGGAAGGCGGAGGAGGCGGCGAACTTCTACACGTCGGTGTTCAAGGACTCGAAGCTGGGGCGGATCGGGCACTACCCGGAGGGGGCGCCGGGGCCGGCCGGCTCGGTGATGGTGGTGGAGTTCGAGGCGAACGGGTACAAGTTCGTCGGGCTGAACGGGGGGCCGCAGTTCACCTTCAACGAGGCGGTCTCGCTCCAGGTGATGTGCGACGACCAGGACGAGGTGGACTACTACTGGGCCAAGCTCACCGAGGGCGGTGAGGAGGGTCCCTGCGGCTGGTTGAAGGACCGGTACGGGCTGTCCTGGCAGGTGATCCCGGCCGCCGCGGTGGACCTGTGGAGCGATGAGAATCCGGAGAAGGCGCAGCGGGCGTTCGAGGCGATGATGACGATGCGCAAGCTCGACCTTGCCGCTCTGCAGGCGGCATACGACGGGGTCTGATCCGAGCGGCGCGGGGAACGGCACGGCCCCACCTGGCAGGGTCCAGGTGGGGCCGGTGTGCTCGGGTGGGAGGTCAGGCGCGGGCGGCGCGGCGCTCGGCCTTCGCGGCGGCTTCGGCCTCGTCCTCGGCCTCGGCGGTCTCCAGGGTGGGGGCGGTGCCGCCGAGGTGGGTGGGGAGCCACCAGGTGTCGTCCGGGCCCTTGGGGGTGGCGGGGTACTCGCGCTGGGCGCGGTCGAGCATCTCGCTCATGGCGGCGCGCAGGCGGCGGGTGACCATCACGGGCTTGTCGGTGGGGGCGAGGACGATGGGCTCGCCGATCATGATGGTGACCGGGACGTGCCGCTTGGTGAGGGTCTTGGGGCGGCCCTTGGTCCAGAGCTGCTGGGTGCCCCAGAGGATGACGGGCAGCAGCGGGGCGCCGGAGTCGGCGGCCATCCGGGCGGCGCCGGTCTTGAACTTCTTGAGCATGAAGGAGCGGCTGATGGTCGCTTCGGGGAAGACCCCGACGACCTCGCCCTCGCGCAGGGCCTTCACGGCGGCGTCGTAGGCCGGCTGGCCGTCGGTGCGGTCGACCGGGATGTGCTTCATGCCACGCATCAGGGGGCCGGAGATGCTGTGCTTGAAAACGTCGTCCTTGGCCATGAAGCGGGTCTTGCGCTTGCCGCCGCGGAAGGCGCCCAGGCCGGCGAAGAGGAAGTCCAGGTAGCTGATGTGATTGCTGACCAGGACGGCGCCGCCGGTGGCGGGGATGTGCTCCGCGCCCTCGATCCGAATCTTCACGTCGAGCGCACGGAAGACCGTGAGCGCGGTGCGGATCACTGGCGGGTAGACGAACTCTGCCACGGGGTTGGCCCTGCTCCCTCGGGCTGCTGCCCGGTCGGTGATACAGGGAGATAATCCCCCGAAGCAATGCGGTCTGTCACGCGAGGGCGTCCCGCACGTGATGCATCCCGCACGGCGTGGGGGCGGCACGTGAGGTGGCCCACACTTGGCGGCATCGGGTGTGACGGAAACAGAGGAAGGGGCGGCATGCGGTGGAGCGGCTGACGGCGGCCGAGGTGGGGGCCGGGCTCGGGGAGCGGGCGACGCTGGTGCAGTTCTCCACGGCGTTCTGCCAGCCGTGCCGGGCGACCCGGCGGGTGCTGGCGGAGGTGGCCGCGATGGTCCCGGGGGTGGCGCACGTCGAGGTGGACGCGGAGGAGCGGCTGGAGTTGGTGCGCAGGCTGGGGGTCGTGCGTACGCCTACCGTACTGGTGCTCGATGCCGCAGGTCAGGTGGTGCGCCGGGCGGCCGGGCAGCCCCGGCGGGTGGACGTGATCGCGGCGCTCGGGGCGGTGTGTTGAGCCGGTTGGAGAACGGCGGGCGGACGGGGTCTTAAGGGAGCTGAAAGGCGAGCCGGGCAGGGTGGGGTGAAGGAGCGTCCGGGGCGAGTGGATCTGTCAAGACCGTTCAATCTCACAGCGGATCTGCCGCGCAGTCAGGTGGTCCAAGGGCTGGACTGGGGCAGGATGGGCGCAGACGGCAGTGCAGCTGTCCCGCACCCCTCCCGGCCAGGGAACAGAGGGGGTGCGAGACGCTTGGCCGGGACCGCGCAGCGCTAAGCTACTGGCCAGTAGTGACGGCTAAGCTACTGGCGAGTATGCTGCCAGGAAGTTCCGGACGGGCACGGGAAATCGCTGCCCGGAGTGGGCGTGGAGTGTGATTCCAGCCCGCTTGCACAGCCGCAGCCGCCGGACGAGACCAGTACAGGAGACAGGCCGTGAGCTTGAGGATCGTTGTCTGTGTGAAGTACGTGCCCGACGCGACCGGTGACCGTCGCTTCGCGGACGACACCACCACCGACCGGGAGGGCGTCGACGGCCTCCTTTCGGAGCTGGACGAGTACGGCGTGGAGCAGGCGCTCCGCATCGCCGAGGCTCACGGCGACGCCGAGGTGACCGTCCTCACCGTCGGCCCGGACGACGCCAAGGACGCGCTCCGCAAGGCGCTGTCGATGGGCGCCGACAAGGCCGTCCACGTGAACGACGACGACATTCACGGCACCGACGTCATCGGCACCTCGGCGATCATCGCCAAGGCGCTGGAGAAGACCGAGTTCGACCTGGTCGTCTGCGGCATGGCCTCCACCGACGGCACCATGGGTGTCCTGCCGGCCCTGCTGGCCGAGCGCCTGGGCGTTCCGCAGGCCACCCTGCTCTCCGAGGTCTCCCTCGAGGGCACCACGGTCAAGGGCCGCCGCGACGGTGACGCCGCCACCGAGCAGGTCGAGGCCGAGCTCCCCGCGGTGATCTCCGTCACCGACCAGTCGGGCGAGGCTCGCTACCCCTCCTTCAAGGGCATCATGGCCGCCAAGAAGAAGCCGGTCCAGGAGTACGACCTGGACGACCTGGGCATCGAGGCGGACGAGGTCGGCCTGGCCGGCGCCTGGACCGCGGTCGAGGCGATCGCCGCCCGCCCGGCCCGCACCGCCGGCACGATCGTCAAGGACGAGGGCGAGGGCGGCAAGGCGCTCGCTACCTTCCTCGCCGAGCAGAAGTTCATCTGACCCGTTGACGTGGTGGCTGCCCTCCCCGAGCGGTGAAGGGCAGTCAGGAGAAACAGGAGACATTGAGCAATGGGTGAGATTCTCGTCCTCGTCGACCACGCCGACGGCGTGGTCCGCAAGCCGGCCCTCGAGCTGCTGACGCTGGCCCGCCGCATCGGCGAGCCCTCCGCGGTCGTGCTCGGCGCCGGTGCCGCCGCCGCCGACATCGCCGCCAAGGCCGGCGAGTTCGGTGCGGCCAAGG
Source organism: Kitasatospora sp. NPDC002227 (assembly GCF_040296285.1). Taxonomy (NCBI): domain Bacteria; kingdom Bacillati; phylum Actinomycetota; class Actinomycetes; order Kitasatosporales; family Streptomycetaceae; genus Kitasatospora; species Kitasatospora sp. NPDC002227. The sequence continues at coordinate 96,075 of NZ_JBEOWY010000029.1, read as the reverse complement.
TGTACGTCGCCGACGCCGCCGAGTTCGCCGACCAGCTGGTCGTCGCCAAGGTCGACGCCCTGGCCCAGATCGCCAAGGCGGCCGACGCCGCCGCCGTGCTCGTCACCTCTTCGGGTGAGGGCAAGGAGGTCGCGGCCCGCGTGGCGCTGCGCCTGGGCTCCGGCATCATCACCGACGCCGTCGACCTGGAGGCCGTCGACGGCGCCCCGGTCGCGACCCAGTCGGTCTTCGCCGCCTCCTTCCAGGTGAAGTCCAAGGTCTCGCACGGCACCCCGGTCATCACCGTGAAGCCGAACTCGACCAGCCCCGAGGCCGCCCCGGCCGCCGGTGCCGTCGAGAACGTGACCGTCGAGTTCACCGGCAAGGCCGCCAAGGTCGTCGCCCGCACCCCGCGCGTGTCCTCGGGCCGCCCGGAGCTGACCGAGGCCGCGATCGTGGTCTCCGGTGGCCGTGGTGTCGGTGCCGCCGAGGGCTTCGCCGTGGTCGAGGCGCTGGCCGACTCGCTCGGCGCGGCCGTCGGTGCCTCGCGTGCCGCCGTCGACGCCGGCTGGTACCCGCACACCAACCAGGTCGGCCAGACCGGCAAGCAGGTCTCGCCGCAGCTGTACGTCGCGGCGGGCATCTCCGGCGCGATCCAGCACCGGGCCGGCATGCAGACCTCGAAGACCATCGTGGCCATCAACAAGGACCCCGAGGCCCCGATCTTCGAGCTGGTCGACTACGGCGTGGTCGGCGACCTCTTCGAGGTGCTGCCGCAGCTGACCTCCGAGGTCAAGGCCCGCAAGGGCTGATCCACGCAGTGTGACGAAGGGCGCGGTCCGGTTTTTCCGGACCGCGCCCTTCGGTTTACCGGGGCCGCGTAGAGTCCGCAATCATGAACGGGAGTGGTGGGGGCATGGACAGGGCTGCGACGGGGCCGCTGCTGACGGCACTGGCGGGTGGGTACGGCGACGCGGCCGACGCGCTGCGGATCGACGGGCACGCGATGTCGCGCGAGCAACTGCTCGGCGCGGCCTCGGCCTTCGCGGGGCGGATCGCCGGGGCGCCGGCACTGGCGGTGCTCGCGCGGCCGAGCGCGGAGACCGTGGTGGCGGTGGTCGGTGGCCTGCTGGCGGGCGTGCCCGTGGTGCCGCTGCCGCCGGATTCCGGGCCGACCGAGCGCGGGCACATCCTCAAGGACTCGGGGGCCGCCCTGCTCGCGGGCGGCAGCGGGGACGAGGGCATCGACCCGGTGGCCGTGGACCTGGCGGCCCGCGGCGGCGGCTCGTACCGGGAGACCGCTTCGGACGGCCCGGCCTTCGTGCTCTACACCTCCGGGACCACCGGGGCGCCCAAGGGCGTGCTGATCTCCCGCTCGGCGCTGGCCGCCGGGCTGGACGGGCTCGCGGAGGCCTGGCAGTGGACGGCGGAGGACACGCTGGTGCACGGTCTGCCGCTGTTCCACGTGCACGGCCTGCTGCTCGGTGTGCTCGGCGCCCTTCGCACCGGCAGCAAGCTGGTGCACACCGGCCGGCCCACGCCCGCCGCGTACGCCGAGGCGCGCGGCAGCCTGTACTTCGGTGTGCCGACCGTGTGGTCGCGGCTGGCCGCCGACGAGAGCGCCGCGCGGGAGCTGGCGAGTGCCCGGCTGCTGGTCTCGGGCAGCGCGCCGCTGCCGGTACCGGTCTTCGAGCGGCTGGCCGCGCTCACCGGCCACCGGCCGATCGAGCGCTACGGGATGACCGAGTCACTGATCACGGTCAGCACCCGGGCCGACGGCGAGCGGCGGCCGGGCAGCGTGGGTCTGCCGCTGCCGGGCGTGCGGACCAGGCTGGTGGGCGAGGACGGGCGGCCCCTGCCGGCCGACGGCGAGACGGTCGGCGAGCTGCAGGTGAGCGGGCCGACCATGTTCGACGGCTACCTGCACCGGCCGGAGGCGACCGCCGAGGCGTGGACCGCCGACGGTTGGTTCCGGACCGGGGACGTCGCGGTGATCGGCCCGGACGGCTTCCACCGGATCGTCGGGCGGGCCTCGGTGGACCTGATCAAGAGCGGCGGCTACCGGATCGGCGCGGGCGAGGTGGAGGCCGCGCTGCGGGACCACCCGGCGGTGGCCGACGCGGCCGTGGTCGGCGCGCCCGACGCGGACCTCGGTCAGGCCGTGGTCGCGTACGTGATCGCCGACGGCGCGGTGACGGGCGAGCAGCTGACCGCCTTCGTGGCCGAGCGGCTCTCGGTGCACAAGCGCCCCCGGCGGGTGGTGCTGGTCGAGGAGCTGCCCCGGAACGCGATGGGCAAGGTACTGAAGAAGCAGCTGCTCGAGCGGCTGTGAGGCTGCCCCGGCGGTGATCGCCCGGCGTGATCCGGACGACACGCCCCAGGGCGGGTGGAATGTGCCGCACGGCCGGGAAGCGACGTTGCGGCCGGGGCCGAGGAGTGGGGACAGGCCCGGCCGGGGTACCACCTGGGTTGGCGGTGGGCGGCCGGCGTGGACGGCGCCTCGGGGGAGAGAAAGCAGGGGACATCGTGATCGTCTGGGTCAACGGCGCGTTCGGCGCGGGCAAGACGAGTGCCTGCCGCGAGCTGGTCGAGTTGCTGCCGGGCAGCCTGCTGTTCGACCCGGAGACGGTCGGCCAGGGCCTGCGGCACCTGCTGCCCGCCGACCGGATGACGCCGGTCTCGGACTTCCAGGACCTGCCGTCCTGGCGGCGGCTGGTGCCGGAGGTCGCGGCGGCGCTGCTGACCGAGGTGCCGGGCCCGCTGGTGGTGCCGATGACGCTGCTGCGGGAGGACTACCGGGACGAGATCTTCGGCGCGCTGGCCGCCCGGGGGCTTGCGGTGCACCACTTCGTGCTCGATCCCGATGAAACGATCCTGCAGGAGCGGATCGCGGCCCGGGAAGAGTGCCCGGGGGACCCAGCGGCCAGCGGACGGGTCCGGGAGTGGTGCCTGGAGCACTTGACCCAGTACCGGCTGGCCCGGCGCTGGCTGGCCCGGGACGCCGAGCTGGTGGACACCAGCGAGCTGGACGCGGCGGCCACCGCCGAGCGGCTGGCCGAGCTGGTCAAGGACGGGACGGCGCGCTGTCCGATCGTGCAGAGCGCGGACGCGACCGGGGACACCGTGGCGGCCGCCGTGCTGCTCTTCGACGAGCAGGACCGGGTGCTGCTGGTCGACCCGGTCTACAAGCCCTCCTGGGAGTTCCCCGGCGGGGTGGTCGAGCGGGGCGAGGCCCCGACCGACGCGGCGCAGCGGGAGGTCGCGGAGGAGCTCGGGCTGCGGCTGGAGACCTCGGCGCTGCGGCTGCTGGCCGTCGACTGGGAGCCCCGGACGGGACCGCGCCGGGGCGGCCTGCGGCTGGTCTACGACGGCGGGCGGCTCTCGGAGGCTGCGCTCGGCGCGCTGAGACTGCCGGCCGAGGAGCTGCGGGGCTGGCGGCTGGTGACGCTGGAGGAGGCGGGGGCGCTGCTGCCGCCCGCGCGGCTGCGGCGGCTGGGGGCGGCGTTGGAGGCGCGGGGGTGCGGCGAGCTGCGGTACCTGGAGGCCGGGCTGCCGGCGGCGGTCGGCCCGTAGGGCTTCCCCGGCGGTGGGCGTCGGGGGTGGTCGAGGAGAGGTGCGGGGCTGTGCTGAGTGCGGGGCGGGAGCTGCCGGAGCTGGTGGTGGCGGCGGAGAAGACGGCCGGGGAGCTCGGCTTCGGGAAGAGCTCGCGGCCGGAGGTGGGGCGGCTGCTGGCGGCGGTCGCGGCCTCGAAGCCGAACGGGGTGATCGCGGAGAGCGGCACCGGGGTCGGGGTCGGCACGGCGTGGCTGCACAGCGGACTGGGCGCGGGCGCCCGGCTGGTGACGGTCGAGCGGGACGCCGAGCCGGCCCGGCGGGCGGCCGAGCTGTTCGCCGAGGACGAGCGGGTGCAGGTGCTGCACGGGGACTGGCGGCTGCTGGAGCAGCACGCGCCGTTCGACGTGTTCTTCTGCGACGGCGGCGGCAAGCGGGACGACCCGCAGCGGGTGGTCGACCTGCTCGCGGTGGGCGGTGTGCTGGTCCTCGACGACTTCACGCCCTCGGCCGAGTGGCCGCCCCGGTTCGGCGGCGAGGTGGACGAGCTGCGGGTGTACTACCTGACCCACCCAGCGCTGCGGGCCGCCGAGGTGCTGACCACGCCGGGGAGTTCGGCACTGCTGGCCGTCCGGCAGGGTTAGCCCCCAGGATGGAGGCATGCCTTTCACGCTCAGCCATGCTGCTGCGGTGCTGCCGCTGATCGAGGGTGCGCGGGCGCGGGGGCCGTGGGTGGCCTCCGCGCTGGTGGCGGGGGCGTTCGCGCCGGATGTGCCGTTCTTCCTGGAGTCGGTGGTGCCGGGGACGTTCGGGCTGGGCGGGCCGGCGCACCGTTGGTGGGCGGTGCCGACGGTGGACGTGGCGGTGGCCGGGGGGTTGGTGCTGGCCTGGCACGGGCTGGTGCGGCGGCCGGTGGTCGCGTTGCTGCCGGAGCCGTGGGCGGGGGTGGCGGAGGCGGCGACCGTGGTGCGGGGTGGCTGGCGGGAGCCGGGGCGGGGCTGGTGGTTCGTGGCTTCGGCGGCGGTGGGGGCGGCGAGCCATGTGGGGTGGGACGCGTTCACGCACGGGGGTGCGGCAGGAGTCCGGCTGTTCCCCGTGCTCGGGCGGGGAGTGGCGGGGGCGCCGGTGTACGACCTGCTGCAGTACGGGACTTCGGTGGTGGGGCTCGGGTGCTTGGGCTGGCACCTTCGGGGGGTTGCTCGGGGGGAGCGGCGGGAGGTGGTGACGTTGTCGGCGCGGGCCCGGCGGGGGGTGCTGGGCGGGCTGGTGGCGGCGACGGTGGGGGGTGCAGCGGCGCGGCTGGCTCGGGGGGAGCGGGATGTTGTGGCGGAGCTGTGTTTCGGGGCGGGGGCCGGGTTGGGGGTGGGGGTGTTGGCTTATGCGCTGGGCTCGCGGGTGGTTGAGGCAAGGGAGGGGCGCGAGGGGGTGAGCGACGGCCGGAAGGTTCGGGTATGAGCCCTTCCGAGTCGCGCAGTTCCCCGCGCCCCTGGGGGCTTACGCCTGCGCGTAACGGCGGAGGAAGAGGGCCTCGGTCAGGGCCATGCGCTCCAGCTCCTGAGGGTCGACGCTCTCGTTGACCGCGTGGATCTGGGTGGTGGGCTCCTCGACGCCGATGAGGACGATCTCGGCGTCCGGGTAGAGGCTGCGGAGGGTGTTGCAGAGGGGGATGGAGCCGCCCTCGCCGGAGGCGACCATGTCGGTGCCGAAGGCCTCGCGCATGGCGGCGGCCATGGCCTCGTAGGCCGGGCCGGTGGTGTTGGCGCTGAACGGCTCGCCGCCGCTCAGACGGGTGACGGTGGCCTGGGCGCCGAACGGGACCGCTGCCTCGACGTGGGCGACCAGGGCGTCCTGAGCGGCCTTCAGCTCGGTGCCCGGCGGGATGCGCAGGCTGATCGAGGCCTTGGCGGTGGACTGGACCGAGGAGGTGGCGCCGATCACCGGCGGGGCGTCGATGCCGAGCACGGTGACGGAGGGGCGGGCCCAGAGGCGGTCGGCGACCGTGCCGGTGCCGGTGAGCGCGACGCCGTCCAGGACGCGGGCGTCGGCGCGGAACTGCTCCTCCGGGTACTCGACGCCCGTCCAGGTCTGGTCGATGGTCAGGCCCTTGACCGCGACGTCGCCGTGCTCGTCGTGGAGCGAGGCGAGCACCTTGACCAGCAGCTGGAGGGCGTCCGGGGCGGCGCCGCCGAAGGCACCGGAGTGGAGGTTGCCGGCCAGGGTGTCGATGGTGAGCTCGACCACGGTCATGCCGCGCAGCGAGGCCGTCACGGTGGGCAGGCCGGCGGCGAAGTTGCCGGTGTCGCCGATCACGATGACGTCGGCGGTGAGCAGCTCGGGGTTGGCCTCGGCGTAGCGCTCCAGGCCGCCGGTGCCCTGCTCCTCGGAGCCCTCGACGATCACCTTGAGGCCGACCGGGAAGCCGCCGTCCACCTCGCGCAGGGCGCGCAGGGCGGTCAGGTGCATCAGGATGTTGCCCTTGCAGTCGGCCGCGCCGCGCCCGTACCAGCGGCCGTCGCGCTCGGTCAGTTCGAAGGCGGGGCTCTCCCAGGCGGCCTCGTCCAGCGGGGGCTGCACGTCGTAGTGGGAGTAGAGCAGGACGGTGGGGGCGCCCTCGGGGCCGGGCAGCTCGCCGTAGACGGACTGGGTGCCGTCCGGGGTGTCGATCAGGCGGATGCCGGTGAGGCCCTCGGCGGCGAAGGCGTCGGCGACCCAGCGGGCCGCCTTCTCGCACTCCTCGACCGGGAACTGCCGGGGGTCGGCGACGGAGGGGAAGGCCACCAGTTCGGCCAGGTCGGCCTTGGCGCGCGGCATCAGGGATCGGACGGCCGCGGCCAGGGGCTGCTCGGTCATGAAACTGCTCCGAGGGGGTTGGAGGATCGGTGGTCCGATGATATGCCGCAGGGAAGGTCGTACCGGGAAGGTCCACCGGAGGGAGCGGACCGCGCCCCGGTGCGGACTGACGAAGTGGAACCTGGCGGTCCGGCCGGTGACGCCGACTAAGATTGCCAGCCGTGACTGAATCCGGCAGCTCCCTGGACCGTGACCACCTCGACGACCACACCGACCCCGCCGCCGACGCGACCGGACCGGACCCGCTCGGCGGGGTCTGGGACGTGGTCGTGGTCGGTGCCGGGCCCGCCGGGGCCTCGGCGGCGTACGCCGCGGCGGCGCAGGGGCGGCGGGTGCTGCTGCTCGACAAGGCCGAGCACCCCCGCTACAAGACCTGCGGCGGCGGCATCATCGGCCCCTCCCGGGACAGCCTCCCGCCGGACTTCAAGCTGCCCCTGCAGGACCGGGTGCACGCCGTCACCTTCGCGCTGACCGGCCGGTTCACCCGCACCCGGCGCTCGAAGCGGATGCTCTTCGGGCTGGTCAACCGGGACGAGTTCGACCTGCGCCTGGTGCAGGCCGCCGAGCAGGCGGGCGCGGTGCTGGTCACCGGAGTGACCGTCACCGGCGTCGAGCAGCAGGGCGGGGACACCCGCACCGTCTCCGTGACCACCTCGGACGGCCGGGCGGTGAGCGCCCGCGCGGTGGTCGGCGCCGACGGCTCGGCGAGCCGGGTCGGGCGGCACGTCGGGGTCACCTTCGACCAGATCGACCTCGGCCTGGAGGCCGAGATCCCGGTGCCCGAGGCCGTCTCGCGGGCCTGGGCCGGGCGGATCCACCTGGACTGGGGCCCCCTGCCGGGCAGTTACGGCTGGGTCTTCCCCAAGACCGACTCCGGCTCGCTGACGGTGGGTGTCATCTCGGCGCGCGGCGACGGCGAGCGGACCAAGCAGTACCTGGCCGACTACATCGAGCAGCTGGGCCTGGCCGGCTTCCCGGCCGCCGTGGAGTCCGGGCACCTGACGCGTTGCCGGGCCGAGGACTCGCCGCTCTCGCGCGGCCGGGTGCTGGTCGCGGGCGACGCGGCCGGGCTGCTCGAGCCGTGGACCCGCGAGGGCATCTCGTACGCGCTGCGCTCCGGGCGGCTCGCGGGCGAGTGGGCCGTGAAGGTGGCCGAGGCGAACGGCACGGCCGACGTGCGGCGCCAGGCGCTCAACTACGCCTTCGCGATCAAGGCCGGGCTCGGGGTGGAGATGCGCGCGGGCAAGGTGATGCTGAACGCCTTCGAGCGGCGGCCGTACCTGTTCCACGCCGCCGTCTGCCTGGTGACCCCCGCCTGGCGGGCCTTCGCCCGCACCACGCAGGGGCACACCACCTTTGCCCAGGTGATGCGCGACTACCGCGCCGCCCGCCGGCTGGCGGCCCTGGCGGCGCGGTAGCCGCCGGGCTGCTACGGCACCTTGCTAATCCAACGACTGGGCGTCCTTTGCGGCGTGCGACCTTGTGGGAGGCGACTGGGAAGACATCCGCGCGGCGCCCGGTCAGCTCAAGCGAGGGCGTGCGCGTTGGCGGTGAGGTGCCTGCAATGGTGACGGCTGTGCAAGCGGCGGCTCCCTGTCTGGTACAGGGGTGTGCGCTGTTGGAGGCTGAGATCGTTTTGGAGTTCCCAAGTCTCCCGTGCGTCTGAGTTCGATCAAGGCCTGTCGGATCGATGAGGTGACTGTCAGCGGTGTGTGTGAGGGTGGTGGCCGTGACAGGGAGGGGGATGGCGTGGCTGGGTCGAAGGGGAAACTCCGGCGGGCCAACGCGCCGTTCGTCTGCATCGGGCCGTCGGGTGTGACGGTCCGTGGCCGTCTCAAGGGCCTCTCAGTCGAGGACGAGGAGGTGCTGCGGCTGGTCGGCGGGCACCTGGGGGCTCTGGCGTCGAGGGACTTGAAGCTTCGCTGCGCGGACGGCCCGGACCGCGACAGTCAGAGGTGGGCCGCGCGGAAGCGCGACCTGACCGTGGAGTCGTCCTCGCGCTGGGCCGGTTCTCTCACCAAGACGACGCATGACCAGTGGGCGCTGGCCCGGCGTGGGCAGGCCGCGCACCTGGACTCGCTGGACGCGGCCATTCGGATGCTGCGCCACCGCCTGTTGCTGCCGGTCGGGCACAAGGGCACTAAACACGCACCCGGCGGCTACCGCTCCAGGCACGAGTGGTTCGCCAAGTCCCGTCGCCTCGCAGCTTTGGAGGACCGGTACACGGCTGCCCGGGCCGATCATGCGGCAGGCCGCGTGCACGTGGTGCGCGGCGGGCGGAAGCTGCTGAACACCCGGCACCATCTGGACGCCGCCACGCTCACCGCACCCGAGTGGCGGGCGCGTTGGGAGAGCGCGCGGTGGTTTCTGTCCGCTGACGGGGAATCGGGGAAGCGGTTCGGGAACGAGACGATCCGCGTCTCCCCCAGCGGCGAGGTGTCGCTCAGGCTGCCCGCCCCACTGGCGGACCTCGCCAACGCCCGGAACGGCCGGTACGTCTTGGCCGCGAGGGTGGCGTTCGCGCACCGGGGCGACGAGTGGGCCGACCGGACCGAGGGCAACCGGGCGGTTGCCTAGCGTATCCACCTGGACGCGCAGCGGGGGCGTTGGTACCTGGACGCCTCCTGGACCCGGTCCGTGGTACGGACGATGCCGATGGGGGCGGCTCGCGCGGCTGGGATGGTCAGCGTGGACACCAACGCCGACCACTTCGCCGCCTGGTACCTCGACCAGCACGGCAACCCGGTCGGCGAACCCCTCCGCTTCCCCTACGACCTCACCGGCCCCGCCACCCACCGCGACGCCCAGATTCGCCACGCCATCAGCCGGCTGCTCCACTGGGCCAAACGCTGCGGCGTGACCGCGATCGGCTTGGAGGACCTGGACTTCACCGCCGAGGCCACCCGCGAGAAACACGGCCGCCGCAAGCGCCTCCGCCAGCTGATCGTTGGCATCCCCACCGCGAGACTCCGCGCCCGACTCGTGTCTATGGCGGCCGAGCTGGACATGGTCATCGTCGCGGTGGATCCCGCCTACACGTCCCGCTGGGGCGCGCAGCATTGGCAGAAGCCGCTCACGACCCCAACCCGCACCACTAGCCGACACGATGCCGCGAGCATCGCCATCGGACGACGCGCCCTCGGACACCCGATCCGGCGACGGACGGCACCGCCCCGGCACCACCAGAGCGATGGTGGCGGGCTTCGGACCGCCCAGGCCCCACCGGGCATCCGAGGGCGTGAGGAGACCCGCCGCCCCGCCACGGACCGTGCACGCGATGCGCGCAGCCGAGCGGGGACCACGAGAACGCGGGCGACCAGCCGGGCATCCAGCACCGTTCGGGGTGCCCGCAGTGATCAGACCTGGGACCGGGACCCACTCCTGATCACTTGAATTGGAACGGTGCCGTACAGGGATGCAGGGGAATGAAATGCCCCCGGGAAAGAGAATGGGCCATTCTGTCAACAGGACTAGGCCAGGTGTGAGTTGAGTGTGCGTCAGCCGTAGAGCTCGTCGGCCAGCGGGCTGCGCGCGTACAGCACCACCCGGCCGTGCCGGACCCGGGTGACCAGCCTGGTCGCGTACAGCACGCCCAGGTGCTGGCTGACGGCGCCCGGGCTGACGCCGAGGTGGCCGGCCAGCTGGGTGGTGGAGGCGGGCTCGGCGAGCAGGGCGAGCAGCCGGGCCTTGGGGGCGCCGAGCAGCTGGGTGAGCGCCTGCGGGGTGGGCGGCAGCTGGGGGGTGGTGGCCATCGCGCCCTGGCCGCGCACCGGGTAGATGACGATCGGCAGGGAGTCGTAGCTGATCGTGGTGATCGCGCCCCGGCAGAAGAAGGTCGGGGCGAAGACCAGCCCCCGGCTGGCCACCGGGATCTCCTCGTCCTCCGGCGTCCAGTCCCGGTCGATGGTCAGCACGCCGTCGTCCCAGGAGAGGCGGTGGTCGAGGTCGGCGAAGAGCGCCGCCGCGCCGCGCTCGGCCAGGATCCGCGAGCGGTGCACGACGTCGGCGTGCAGCACCGGCCGGGCCCGCGGCCACCAGGTCGGGGCCAGGCAGTGCTCCCAGTACCCGGCCAGTGCGTCCGCGATCTCGCCGATCAGCCGGGCCGGATCGGCCAGGCCGGCGGCGAGGCGGGGCGGCAGCTCGTGGTCGTGCGGCAGGAAGGTGCGCTCCAGTTCGCCCGCCAGCAGCTCCGGCGGGAACGCGCGCACCAGGGCGAGCTCGCTCTGGAAGCTCGGGAAGGCGCTGACCGGGCGCGGGGTGAGGAAGTCCGGCACGTAGCGGTTGTTGGTCGCGACCAGCGAGCAGAGGAGCTCGGTGTCCAGCTCCTCGAACCGGGGGCGCAGCCGCTCGAACCAGGCCGTCTGCTGGGTGTACACGCCCGGGTGCTTCCACATCCGCAGGCCGAGCACGGCCTCCTGGAGCGGTGAGCAGGCGAAGGACGCGTCGGCCAGATCCGCCAACGACAGCCGGAATCGGTGCATTTCAACCCCCATGTATTAGCCGGAGCCTAAATCAATTCCGCTGTCGGTGGTTAGCCGGTGGGATCGTCACATGACCGCCATCTCCTCGGCCGAGGCCTCGGCCACTCCGTCACGCCGTCCCCGACTTCTGCACCCCGATCCGATGGTGCGCCGCCTGGCGAACATCACCATGGTCAACACCGTCGGCAACGGGCTGCTGATGACCCTCAGCGCCCTGTTCTTCACCCGGGTGCTCGGCTTCGGCGCCGCACAGGTCGGCCTCGGGCTGACCGCCGCCGGGCTCTGCGGGGTGCTCGCCTCCATCCCGGCCGGGCGGGCCGCGGACCGCTGGGGCACCCGGCGGGTGCTGATCAGCCTGGTGCTGCTCGACGGGGTCTGCACCGCCGCGTACGCCGTGGTGCACCAGTTCGCGCTCTTCGTGCTGCTCGCCTGCGTCGGCACCGCCGCCGACCGGGGCTCGTCCGCCGTCCGCAACGCGCTGTACGCCGAGGTGCTGCCCGCCGACCGGCGGGTCGCCGGGCGGGCCTACCTGCGGGTGGTCACCAACGTCGGCCTGGGCATCGGCACCGTCGTGGCCGGTCTCGCCCTGCAGGCCGACACCCGCGAGGCGTACGTGACCGCGATCGTGGCCGACGCCGTCTCCTTCGCGCTGGTCGCGGTGATGTTCGCCCGCCTGCTGCCGGGCGCCCTGGCCGTCGCCTCGGCCGCGGGGGCCCCGGCGACGGCCGGGGCGGCGCCGGCCGAGCGCGGGAACCCGGCGCTGCGGAACCTGCCGTTCGTCACGGTGACGGTGCTCAACGCCGTGCTGGGCCTGCAGTTCGCCGTGGTCGAGATCGGCGTGCCGCTGTGGATCGCCAAGTACACCGACGCGCCCCGGCTGATGGTCGCGGGCTCACTGATCGTCAACATGGTCTTCGTGGTCGCCCTCCAGGTCCGGGCCACCAAGGGCACCGAGCAGCCCGGGGCGGCGGCCCGGATCTTCGCCCGGGGCGGGCTCCTGGTCGCGCTCGCCTGCGTGGTCGAGGGCCTGGCCCACGGCCTCCCGGCCTGGGCGGCGGCCGTCCTGGTGGCCGCCGGGATCGGCTTCCAGGCGCTCGGCGAGGTCTACTCGCAGGCCGCCGGCTGGGCCCTCAGCTACGACCTCGCGGGCGAGGGTGCGCACGGTTCGTACCAGGGCGTCTTCAACGCCGGCATGTCCGCCTCGCTGATGCTCGGGCCCGCACTGGTCACCACCGTGGTGATCAGCAACGGCCTGCTCGGCTGGAGCATGCTGGCCGCCGTCTTCGCGGTGGCGGGGCTGGCGATGGGGCCCGCCGTGCGGTGGGCGCGGGGGCGGATGGCGCCCACGGTCTGAGGGCGTGGCTGATCTTCAAAAAGTGCGGTGGGGTCTGGATCGGGGCAGGTCGGACGTGTCAGAGTCCTCCCGGCGGGCGGTACCGGACCGGTGCGCTCGCCGAACCCTCGCCCGGAGACCCCTCCGGGGCCCTCACCAGCCGGAAAGCAGGCCAGCCGCGATGACCCGCGAAGTACCGCTCGTCCGCACCACCACCGCCGATGCCGTCACCACCCTGGAGCTGGACTCCCCGCACAACCGCAACGCCCTCTCCACCCGGCTGATGGCCGAGCTGACCAAGGGACTGGCGGAGGCGGCGGCCGATCCGGCCGTGCGGGCGGTGGTGCTCGGGCACACCGGCAAGGTGTTCTGCGCGGGGGCGGACCTCTCCGAGGCCACCGGCAGCGACCCGACGGTCGGCCCGCGCGGCCTGGTCGACATCCAGCGCGCGCTGGTGGACTGCCCGAAGCCCGTGATCGCCCTGGTCGACGGGCACGTCCGGGCGGGCGGGCTCGGCCTGCTCGGCGCCTGCGACCTGGTGGTGGCCGGCCCGAACTCCACCTTCGCCTTCACCGAAGTCCGCCTCGGGCTCGCCCCGGCCGTCATCTCGCTGCCGCTGCGCCCCAAGCTCACCTCGCGGGCGGTCTCCCGCTACTACCTCACCGGTGAGACCTTCGACGCCGCCGAGGCGGCCCGGATCGGCCTGATCACCGAGGCCGCCGAGGACCCGGCCGCCGCGCTGGCCGTGATCCTCGACGCGGTGCGGCTCGGCTCGCCGCAGGGCCTCGCCGAGTCCAAGCGGCTCACCAACGCCGCCGTGGTGGCCTCCTTCGAGCAGCACGCCGACTCTCTGGTCGAGCTCTCGGCCCGGCTGTTCGGCTCCCCGGAGGCCCAGGAGGGCATGCGCTCCTTCCTGGAGCGCCGCCCCGCCCCCTGGGCCGTCCAGGGCTGAGCCGGCCGGGGCCGTCAGCGCCAGCGGATCTGCGCCGACTCGCGCCAGAGGGCGAGCAGGGACTGGTCCCCCGTCACCTTGACGGCCCCTTCGGCGAGGCGGTTCCAGAGCAGCAGGTAGAGCTCGTTCGCGGTGCCGGTCAGCTCGAGGTCGGCCTCGGCGCTCTCCCGGGTGACCTGGAGCGGGCCGGGGCCGATCCGCACCAGCCAGGGCGTGGGCCCGTCGGTCGGGCGGATCAGCAGGGTGCGCTCGGTCTCGCTGCGGAGCTCGAACGCGGGGCGGGCCAGCAGACCGGCCGTCAGCTCCGCGATGCCGTCCGCGGCGAAGGCGGTGTCGACGGGGGTGACGGGCAGGCCGGCCGCCGACTCGGCGTCCACCCGGTGGATCGTCGTCTCGTGCGCCTGGCGGCGGGCCCAGAAGGCCAGCGGGGACGGCGCGTCCAGGAAGGTCCAGCACGCCAGGTCGGCGGGGGCCTGCTCCAGGGCCGCGACCAGGCCGGCGTGGCCCTCCCGGAACCACTCGAGCAGTGCGGCGTCGGCCGTCGGCGGCCGGCCCTCGGGCGCGACGGGGCCCTGGTGCCCGTGCACCAGGTAGGCGGTGGCCCAGCGGTGCACCGTGCCGGTGTGCCGCACGAGCTCGGCCAGCGTCCACTCCGGGCAGGTGGGTACGGGCGCGTCGGCGGCGGTGACGGCGATCGCGGCGGTGAACAGCTCGCCCTCGCGGCGCAGCGCGGCGAGGTGCCGGACGGTCTCCAGGGGCTCCATGGTCTGCATGGCGGCGAGTCTGCCAGGTGGGTCCGACAACCGGCAGGCGGTCGGAGGAGAGAACAGATGGACACAACCGAGAACGGAGTTGACGCAGTGACAGAACTGGCGGGGGCGGCGGTGGGCACCGGGCGGGACACCGCGGGGCCGAGCCTGTGGCGGCAGCGGGACTTCATGCTGCTGTGGGGCGGCCAGACGGTCAGTGAGGCCGGATCGGCCGTCACCGAGATCGCGCTGCCGCTGCTCGCGGTCGCCGTGCTCGGGGCGAGCACGTTCCAGGTCGGGCTGCTGAGCGCCGCCGGCACCGCGGCGTTCGCGCTGATCGCGCTGCCCGCGGGCGCGCTGGTGGACCGCGGCCGCAAGCGGCCCGTCCTGATCGGCTGCGACCTGCTGCGCCTGCTGCTGGTCGGCTCGATACCGGTGGCGGCCGCCGTCGGTGCCCTGACGATGGTCCAGCTCTACCTCGTCGCGCTCGCGGCCGGTGTGTGCACGGTGTTCTTCGACGTCGCCTACCAGAGCTACCTGCCCTCGCTGGTGCGCCCCGAGCACCTGCTGGACGCCAACGGCAAGCTCGGTGCGACCTCGGCCTTCGCCCAGCTGGGCGGGCCGAGCCTGGGCGGGGGCCTGGTCGGGGTCGTCGGCGTGGCGGGGGCGGTGACGGCCGACGCGCTCTCCTACCTGGTCTCGACCCTCGCGACCTGGGGCATCCGGGGGCGCGAGGAGCCGCCGCGCGCCCGGCGGGCGGAGGAGACCCTGCGGAGCCAGATCGCGGAGGGGCTGCGGTTCGTCCTCGGGCACCGGATCCTGCGCAAGGTCGTGGCGTGCACGGCCACCTCGAACCTGTTCAGCGGCATGGGGTGGGCGCTGTCGGTGGTCTTCCTGATCCGGGTGCTGCACGTGGCACCCGCGCTGACCGGGCTGGTCATGGCGGGCGCGGCCGTCGGCGGACTGCTCGGGGGAGTGTTCGCGGGCCGGCTCGCCCGGCGGATCGGTTCGGCGCGGATCATCTGGGTGTCGATCCTGGTGTTCGGCGCGCCGCAGGTGGTCATGGCGGCGGCCTGGCAGGGCTGGGGCGTGCTGCTGTTCCCGCTCGGCTGGGGCATCGCGTACTTCGCCGGGATGGTCTACAACGTCGCCCAGGTCAGCTACCGGCAGTCGGTGACACCACCCGAGCTGATGGGCCGGATGAACGCGGCCGTGCGCTGGATCGTCTGGGGCACCCTGCCGCTCGGCAACCTCATCGGCGGGGTGCTGGGCACGCTGGTCGGAGTGCGGCCCGTGCTCTGGGTGGCGGCCGTCGGCTCCTGGGCGGCCGGCTGGTTCGTGTTCTGCTCCCCGCTGCGCCGACTGCGCGACGTCCCGGCGGCCGAGCCGGTGTGACCTTGCTCGCCCCGGCCGCCCGCCGCCCCTGGCGGGCGGATAGCGTGGGGCGTATGCCGAACGCCCGTACGCTCCTGTCCGCCGCCCGACTCCGTGGCCGCCGCGCCGCCGGGCGGCTGGTGCACCGGGGGTGGCGCTGGGTGCAGGAGACCGGGGCGGTCTCGAACCAGAACCCCGGACCGTACCGTTTCGGCGAGTTGGGGGACGGCACCAAGCTGGCCTTCCCGATGGGGGCGGTCTTCAACGAGCAGTGGATCACCATCGGGCCGTTCTCGATCATCGGCGAGCGGGTCACCATCTCGGCGGGCTTCCTGCCGGGGCTCGACCTCGGGGACGAGCCGGTGGTGCGGATCGGCGGCGGCTGCGTGATCGGCCGGGGCAGCCACATCGTCGGCCACCAGTCGATCACCCTCGGGGACGACGTCTGGACCGGCCCGTACGTCTACATCACCGACACCGCCCACTCGTACCACGACACCGAGCTGCCGATCGGCAAGCAGTGGCCGCGCAACGAGCCGGTGGAGATCGGCGCGGGCAGCTGGATCGGCACCGGCGCCGTGATCCTCCCGGGCGCCCGGATCGGGCGCAACGTGGTGGTGGCGGCCGGGTCGGTGGTCCGCGGCGAGGTGCCCGACTTCAGCGTGGTGGCCGGCGCCCCCGCCCGCGTGGTCCGCTCCTGGGAGGAGGCCGAGGGCTGGCAGCCCCCCTTCCGCCACGAGCCGCCCCAGCCGATCCCGGACGTCACCGCCGACCAGCTCCGCGCCCTGATCGGCTGGGACCTGCGCCTGCCGGGGCAGAGCCAGGACGCCTCCTGACGCCCCGTTAATTCGGTGGCGGGGCCGGGCCTTCGCGGGTAAAGCTGCGGTCATGAGCGAGCAGACGGAGCGGTGGACGCAGGCGACGGTCTACGCGGACATGTGGGTGGACCCGGACGACGACCCGAGAGACAACGGGAACAGCCCCGAGGGCGAGCTGGCCACGCTGCAGGATTTCCTGACGAACTACCGGCACACCCTGCGGATGAAGTGCGAGGGGCTCGGCGCGGAGCAGCTGGCCCGGCGGTCGGTGCCGCCGTCGACGATGTCGCTGCTCGGGCTGGTGCGGCACCTGGCCGAGGTGGAGCGGGACTGGCACAACTGGATCACCGAGGGCGAGCCGCTGCCGAAGCTGTACGGGGTGCGGGACGGGGACTTCGACGGGGCGGTGGGGGAGCAGGCCGTGGTCGAGGCCTCGTTCGCCGACCTGGAGCGGGAGCAGGCGGCCACCGACGCCACGCTGGCCGCCTTCCCGGACCTGGGCGCACGGGTCGGCCGGCAGCAGATCACCGTGCGGGAGATGCTGGTGCACCGGATCGAGGAGTACGCCCGGCACTGCGGGCACGCCGACCTGCTGCGGGAGTGCGTCGACGGCCGGGTGGGCCAGTGACCGTCAGAAGCCCTGCCAGGCGTCGGTGACCAGGCCGACGAGGTCGGAGCGCTCCGGCTTCCAGCCGAGCTCGCGGGTGATCCGCGAGGTGTCGGCGGCGAGGTACGGGGCCTCGGCCACCGGCGGGCGGTGGTTCAGCGGGACGCGGCGGCCGGTGACCTGTTCGACCGTGGCGATGATCTCCCGCATGCTCGCCGGGGTGGCACCGACGTTGTAGACGCGCGCGCCCGGGGCCGGGGGCAGCGGTGCGGTGAGCGCCAGCGCGTAGGCGCGGGCCAGGTCCTCGACGTGGACGAAGTCGCGGACGACGCTGCCGTCGCCGTTCAGCTCGAGCGCCGGGTGGTGTCCGGCGGCGACGGCCAGGGCCCGGGGGATGATCCGGGCCTGGTCGCGGTCCTCGGTGCCGCCGACGTTGAAGCAGCGCAGGACCACCCCCTCGACCTGTCCGGCCGCCGTCCGGGCGTCGAGCTCGCGCTCGGCGGCCAGCTTGGAGGCGCCGTACGGATTGCCGGGGGCGGGTCCGGTGGTCTCGGTGATCGGCTGCCGCTCGGGTGCGCCGTAGACGGCGGCGGTGGAGCCGAGGACGAACCGCCGGACCAGGCCTTCGGCGGCGAGGGCGTCGAGCAGGGCGGTGGTGCCGCCGAGGTTGACCTCCCGGTACCGCTCGGCCTGGCCGCCCGAGTCCCGGCCGTTGGTGAGCGCGGCCAGGTGGCAGACGGCGTCCACCCCCGCCACGGCCGGGGCCAGCGCGGCGCGGTCGCGGACGTCCGCATGGTGCGTGCGCTCGACCGGCAGGCTCGGCAGGGCGGCGGTGGGCGGGCGGTGCGTCAGGGCGCGGACCTGGTGGCCGTCGGCGGCGAGCCGGCGGACGACGGCGCGGCCGACGAAGCCGTACGCGCCGGTGACCAGGACCAGCATCAGCCGAGCCGGCGGAGCGTCACCAGGGCCGCCACGCCGTCGACCCGGAGCTGGTCCTCGCCACGCTCGAGCAGGGCGGCGTCGAACTCGCCGAGCCGCAGATCGGCCGCGCCGAGCTCGGCGGTGCCCTGGAGGCAGACCAGCAGGACGCTCCCGCCGGGCGGGACGGTGACATCCCGCTGGAAGTCGGCGATCTCCACCTCGGCTCGGCAGCGGCCCCGGCGGGTCATCACGTTGAAGTCGACCACCGGGCCGCCGAGCAGGCGGCAGTCGGTGTCGGCGTCGCCGCTGAAGGCGAACGGGCGGTACGGCTTGGCGAGCTCGTGCTCGGTGCCGTCCACGGTGAGGGCCATCCCCTCGCCCCGCACCACGGTGATCACCCGGTCCACCTCGGTGAAGCGGGAGAACGGCCCGCCCTGCGCCACGTCGGCCAGGCTGACCCGCCACAGGAAGTCCGTCATCCCGGCCCCGGCCGGGAACCCGGCCACCTCCCTGGTCACCCCGCCGCCGTTCAACCACGGCGTGGCGGCCCGGCCTTCGGCCCGCAGTACCTGCACCGTCATGTGAGTGGTCCGTTCCTCGTCCGCACGTTGGAGGTGAGACTAGCCGACCACTACGGGCCTGCGGGCGAGGGTGGCGAGCAGGCCCGCCAGGGTGGCGGAGGCGGCGACGGTGGTGAGGGCGGCGGGGAGGCCGACGGAGTCGGCGAGGAGGCCGATGACGGGCGGGCCGATCAGCATGCCGGCGTAGCCGAGGGTGGAGGCGGTGGCCACGCCGCGGGGGCCGCCGACCGCGCCGGCCCGGGCGATGGCGAGCGGGAAGATGTTGGCCAGGCCGAGGCCGACCAGGGCGAGCCCGGCGAGGACGACCGGGACCGACGGCGCGAGGGCGGCGGTGAGCATGCCCGCCCCGGCGGTCAGGCCGCCGAGCAGGATGACCCGGGTCTGGCCGAGCCGGACGGCCAGCCAGGTGCCCGACACCCGGCCGGCGGTCATCGCGCAGGCGAAGGCCGCGTACCCGCTCGCCGCGACCCCGGCGCTCGCGTGCACGTCGTCGGTCAGGTGCAGCGTCGCCCAGTCGGCGAGCGCCCCCTCGCCGTACGCGGTGCACAGGGCGGTGAGGCCGAGCAGCAGGACGAGCAGCCGGGCCGAGCGCCGGGGTGCGGGCCCGGCCGGGGCGGGCCGGAGCGCCGGGGCGGCGGTGGCCGCGCCGCGCAGCAGGACGTACCCGGCCAGGGCCGAGACCAGCAGGCCGAGCAGGCCGCCGAGGCTCAGCGCCCAGGCGGCGGTCAGCCGGCCGGCCAGCAGGCCGCCGACCGCCGCGCCGAGCAGGCCGCCCAGGCTGTAACCGGCGTGGAAGCTGGGCATGACGGGCCGGCGCAGCTGGGCGACCAGGTCGACGGCGGCGCTGTTCATCGCCACGTTGGCGGCGCCGTAGCCCGCGCCGAAGAGCAGCAGGGCGGCGCTGAGGCTCGGCACGGTGTGGGCGTGGGCGGGCAGCAGCAGGGCCAGGCTCAGCAGTACCAGCGAGACCACGGTCAGCCGGCGGGAGCCGTACCGGACGCAGAGCCGCCCGATCACGGACATGGTGGCCACGGCTCCGGCCGAGATGCAGAGCAGGGCCAGGCCGAGGGCGCTGTGCGAGGCGCCGACCTGGGCGCGGATGTCCGGGATGCGGACGACCCAGGTGGCGAAGAGGAAGCCGTCGACCGCGAAGAAGGCGGTCAGGGCGAGGCGGGCGGGGCTCCAGGCGCGGATTTCGCCGGGGCCGTCCGGGTGAAGGTGGGCGGCGGACCGGGCGCGGGTTTTGTTTAGGAGCGGCACAAAGTCAGAATAGGGGAATGCCGCAGAAGCCGACAAGCCAGCCCCCGCCGCCCGCCGAGCCCGGCCGCTCCGGCGGTGGGTCTCGACCTCAGGTGCAGCGTGACGGTTCCGGCCGACCGGGCGACGCCAAGCGAGCCGCGCCGGACCGGGGCCGCACCCTGCTCGGCCCGGCTCTCGCCCTGGTGCACACCGGCCGGGCGCCCACCCGCTCGGCGCTGACCAGCGCCCTGGACGTGACCCGGGCGACCGCCGGGGCGGTCAGCGCCGAGCTGGAGGCACTGGGCCTGATCACGGTCGACTCCAGCCCGGCCGGCGGCGGCCGGGGCCGCCCCTCGCACCGGCTGGCCGTCGACCCCGAGGGCCCGATGGTGATCGCCGCCCAGTTGCACGCGGACGGCCTGAGCGTCGCGCCGGCCGGCCTCGGCGGGCAGCTCGGCGAGCCGGTGCACCACCCGCTGCCCGCCGCCACCGACCCGGTGCGGCTGCTGCGCGCGGTGGCCCGGGCCGGGGCCGAGCTGGCGCGCGGCACGGACCGCCGCTGCCTGGGGGCGGCCCTCGCGCTGCCCAACCCCGTGACCGAGCCGGACGGCGCCGCGCTGGCCGCCCTGCACTTCGCCTGGCCGAGCGGCACCCCGGTGGCCGACCTGTTCGCCGAGGAGATCCGCAAGGCGGACCTGGGCCCGCGCGCCCGCAGCCCCTTCCCCACCGCCGTGGCCAACGACGCCAACCTGGCCGCCCTCGCCGAGCACCGGCACGGCGCCGGGCGCGGCGCGCGGCACCTGCTCCTGGTCACCTCCGGCCACCGGGGGGTCGGCGGCGCCCTGGTGATCGACGGCCGGCTGCACACCGGCAGCGCAGGGCTGGCCCTCGAGGTCGGGCACCTGACGGTCGATCCGCTCGGCCGCCCGTGCCCGTGCGGCAACCGCGGCTGCCTCAACGCCGAGACCGATCCGGACGCGCTGCTCGCCGCCGCGGGCCGCACGGCCGGCCCGGCCCGGCCGGTGCTCGACCAGGCCCGTGAGCTGGCGGCCGATCCGGCCGCCCGGGCGGCGGTCGAGCACGTGGTGGACCGGCTCGGTCTCGGCCTGGCCGGCCTGGTGAACATCCTCAACCCGGACCGGATCGTGCTCAGCGGACTGCACCGCGACCTGCTGGCCGCCGCGCCCGAGCGCCTGGCGGCCGTGGTGGCCGAGCGCTGCCTGTGGGGCCGCAGCGGCCGGGTGCCGATCGTGCCCGCCGAAGTCCGCCACGCGGGCCTGGCCGGCGCCGCCGAACTGGCCTGGGAGCCCTTCCTCGCCGACCCGCAGTCGGTGGCCGTCGGCTGAATCCAGTTGTCGAACCACCACTCGGTCAGGCACATGGCCCGGCCGAGGCCGACGAGGTCGTTCGCGGTGTCGGCGCCTGCGGCACGGCGGCCGTACCGGTGGGGCGGCTGCCGTTTGGGGGGAGCTGACGGGATCAGGGTGGCGCGGCTGACGATAAGTCAGGCCACTGGCTACCGTAAAGGTCACTTATCGTAGTTGGCGGTTACACTCGGTTGTGTGCGTCGGGAGTTTCCCGGCCTTGTCGAGGAGAAGCGTGATGGCTGCTGTGACCATTGATGTCGACCGCTCCGACGTCGCCTACCGCGACTGGCTGAAGGAGGCGGTCCGGCGGGTCCAGGCCGACGCCAACCGCTCGGCCGACACGCACCTGCTGCGCTTCCCGCTGCCCGAGGAGTGGGGCATCGACCTGTACCTCAAGGACGAGTCCACCCACCCGACCGGCAGCCTGAAGCACCGGCTGGCCCGCTCGCTCTTCCTGTACGGGCTGTGCAACGGCTGGATCAGACCGGGCAAGCCGGTGATCGAGGCCTCCAGCGGGTCGACGGCCGTCTCGGAGGCGTACTTCGCCAAGCTGATCGGCGTGCCGTTCATCGCCGTGATGTCCAAGAGCACCAGCCAGGCCAAGATCGACCTGATCGAGTTCCACGGCGGCAGCTGCCACCTGGTCGACAACCCCGCCGAGGTGTACGAGGTCTCCGCGGAGCTCGCCGAGAAGACCGGCGGGCACTACATGGACCAGTTCACCTACGCCGAGCGGGCCACCGACTGGCGGGGCAACAACAACATCGCAGAATCGATCTTCCACCAGCTGGCGATGGAGCCCCACCCCGAGCCGGCCTGGATCGTCGCCACCGCGGGCACCGGCGGCACCTCGGCGACCATCGCCCGGTACGTGCACTACATGCAGCACAACACCCGGATCTGCGTGCCCGACCCGGAGAACTCCTGCTTCTTCGAGGGCTGGGTCGGCGAGGACACGGAGGCGGTCTGTCCCAAGGGCTCCCGGATCGAGGGCATCGGCCGGCCCCGGATGGAGCCCAGCTTCGTGCCCGGCGCGATCGACCGGATGATGAAGGTCCCCGACGCCGCCTCGATCGCCGCCGTGCGGGTGCTGGAGGAGGCGCTCGGCCGCCGGGCCGGTGGCTCGACGGGCACCGGCCTGTGGAGCGCGCTGAAGATCGTCGGCGAGATGCGGGCCGCCGGGCGGCGCGGCAGCGTGGTCACCCTGCTCTGCGACCCGGGCGACCGCTACCTCGACAAGTACTACTCGGACCAGTGGCTGGCCGAGCAGGGCCTGGACATCGCGCCGTACGTGGCCGAGCTGGAGGCCTTCCTCGCCGGGGGCGCGCAGCTCGGCTGACGGCCGGTCAGCCGGCCGGGGTCGGAAAAACCGCTGGCCAGGAGGGTGCGGCGCGTGATACTCAACGCGTCATGGAAGACCTTCTGACCGACCGTTTGATTCTGCACCCCCTCACCCCCGAGGAGGCCCGCCAGGTGGACTTGGCCGAGCGCCCCGAGGGTGCGAACTGGGCCGCCGACTACCCCCAGCCGGGAGAGCGCGTAGGCGCCCGGATGTTCGCCAACGCCTGCGAGGCCGGAGTTGACCCCCGGCCCTTCGGCGGCTACGAGATACGCCTGCCCGACGGGACGGCCGTCGGCGGCATCGGCTTCCACGGCGGGCCGGACGAGCACGGCGCCGTGGAGGTCGGGTACGGCCTGTCCCCGTCCGTCCGGGGCAACGGCTACGCCACCGAGGCCGTCCGCCGCATGATCGAGCTGGCCCGCGAGCAGGGGGTGAAGAACTTCACCGGCAACGCCGACCTGGACAACCCCGCTTCGCACAAGGTCATGCTCGGCGCCGGCATGAAGCTGGTGCGCGAGGACGACAAGCTGGTCTACTTCGAGCTCCCGCTGGTCTGATCGGAACCACTTCGGGGCGGCGGGGACCGCTGCGCGGCCGTACACCTGGTCGGTGGCCGGTCGCGCACGCGGTTGATCGAGCACAGCCCCGCGCCCCTGACGGGGCGCTGCCCACGGGTTCGCTAGCCCGCCAGGATGAGCTCGCGGACGTGCTCGCGGGCCGCCTCGGCCGCCTCGGCGGGCAGGGCGGTGTCGGTCACCCAGGTGTCCACCTCGGCCAGCTCGGCGAAGGTGGACAGGCCCACGATGCCCCACTTGGTGTGGTCGGCCACGGCCACCACCCGGCGGGCCGAGGCCACGAAGTTCCGGTTGGTCTCGGCCTCCGCCAGGTTCGGCGTGGAGAGCCCCGCCTCGGGGGAGAGGCCGTGGGTGCCGAGGAAGAGCAGGTCGAAGTGGAGCGAGCGGATCGCCCGGTCCGCGACCGGCCCGACCAGCGCGTCCGAGGGGGTGCGCACCCCGCCGGTGAGCACCACGGTGGCGCCCGGGGCGCCGGTACCGCGGGCCCGCTCGAAGACGTCGGCCACCCGCACCGAGTTGGTCACCACCGTGAGCTGCTCGATCTCGGTGAGGTGCTGCGCCAGCGCGAAGGTGGTGGTGCCGCCGGAGAGCGCGATCGCGCTGCCGGGAGAGACCAGGCGGGCGGCGGCCAGCGCGATCTCCTCCTTGGCGGAGAGCTCCAGCGAGGACTTCGCCTCGAAGCCCGGCTCGTGCGTGCGGGCCTCCTCGACCACCACGGCCCCGCCGTGCACCTTCTCGATCACGCCCGCCCGGGCGAGCGCGTCCAGGTCGCGCCGAATCGTCATGTCGGAGACGTTCAGCCGCTTGGTCAGCTCGTTGACGCGCACGCCGCCGCGCCGCCGTACCTCGTCGAGGATCAGCGCCCGGCGCTGCTCCGCAAGCAGGTTGCTGTTGTCGGCCACGTGGTCCGCCCTCCCGATCGTCCTTAACTGACCATCCTTGCAGATCCCGCCGCCTGCCGACCGGGGAGGTCGGCCGGGAGCAGCAGTTGGAGCTCCTCGGTGGAGGGATCGGGGAGCTGGGCGACCCGCATGGCGTGGCGTTCGACCATGGTTTCGAAGACCTGACGGGCCGTCCGGCCGTTGCCGAAGCCGGGGCCGCGCTCGAGGCCGGCGAAGTGCTCGAGCAGGGCCTCGGCCGTCTCCTCGGCCAGGGAGTACTCGTGCTCGGCGCACTGGGTGCGGGCGATCTGCAGCAGCTCGGCGGCGGTGTAGTCGGGGAAGGTGATGGTGCGGGAGAAGCGGGAGGAGACCCCGGGGTTGGCGGAGAGGAAGCGCTCCATCTCGGCGGTGTACCCGGCGACGATCACCACGACTTCGTCCCGGTGGTCCTCCATCAGCTTCACCAGGGTGTCGATCGCCTCCCGGCCGAAGTCCCGCGCGCCGTCCTCGGGGGCCAGCGCGTACGCCTCGTCGATGAAGAGCACCCCGCCGCGGGCCCGGTCGAAGGCGGCCTGGGTGCGGATCGCGGTGGAGCCGATGTGCTCGCCGACCAGGTCGACCCGGGCGACCTCGACCAGGTGGCCCTGCTGGAGCACGCCGAGCGAGGCCAGGATCTCGCCGTAGAGCCGGGCCACCGTGGTCTTGCCGGTGCCGGGGGAGCCGGTGAAGACCAGGTGGCGACGCAGGGACGGCGCCTTGAGCCCGGCCTGGCGGCGCCGGCGGCCGACCGAGATCAGGTCGATCAGGGTGCGCACCTCCTGCTTCACCGTGGCCAGCCCGATCAGCGCGTCCAGCTCGGCCAGCGCCTCGTCGGCCGGGCGGCAGTCGGGGATCGGCGCGATCTGGGGCGCGGCCGGGGCGAGCGGGGCGGCGGCGGTCAGTTGCGCGGTGCGGGGCGCGGGCAGCTCGACCACCGGGGCGACGTCGTCCGAGGTGCAGCCCTCGGTGACCGGGCCGGGCTCGCTGAACTCGAAGCCCGCCCTGCCGTTCTGCTCGGCCCGGCAGCGGGTCAGCGCGGTGCGGCAGCCGTCGATGATGTGGAAGCCGAAGCCCTTGCCGTGCGAGACCCGGCAGTCCTCGAAACTGCCGCGCCCCTGGGCCGAGACGTACACGGCGGCCTCGGCGGCGGCGCGCACGGTGCACTCGCGCAGCTCGGGGTCGGCGCCCTTGGTGACGATCACCCCGGTGGCCACCTCGGAGATCTCGCAGCCCGTCAGCCGCCCGCCGCTGCCGTGGTCGCGGAACCACAGGCCGGTGCCGGCCTCCTGGATGCGGCAGTTGGCGAGGTCGATGCTGGCGCCGCCGCTGACCGAGACGGCCGAGCTGCGGATCCGGCTGAACGAACATTCATTCGCGGTGGCGCTGGATTCGCGGTCCAGCACGAACAGCGCGTCGGGCAGGTCGTGCAGCGAGCAGTCGGTGAGGGTGAGGCGGGCGCCGTCGCTGACCCAGACGGCCGGGTAGTCGCCGGTGCTGGAGTGCAGCTCGCAGGAGATCGCCTCGGCCAGCGTGCCGCTGTCCCAGACCGAGAGCGCGCCGCGGCCGAACTCGCGCAGGGTGGTCTTCTCCATGGTCAGCCGGGAGCGCCCGCGCAGGTCGGCGGCGTTCTCCGGCAGGTCGTGCACCCGGCAGCCGGTGAGCATCAGCTCGGCCTCGGTGTCCAGGGTGAGCCCGTTGCCGGTGACCCGGCTGATCTCGCAGTCCGCGAGGCGGCCGCTGGCCTGGGCCTCCGCCTGCACGCCGCTGCCACGGATCTCGTAGATCTCACAGGCCGTCAGCGCGGCGCTGGAGCCCGGGTCGGTGAGCAGCACCCCGGCGCCGCTCGCGTGGTGCAGGCGGCAGCGCTCCAGGGTGGCGGTGGCGCCGTCGAGCACGGCGAGCCCGGCCTGGCCGGAGTCGAGCAGCTCGCAGTCGGTGAGGGTCGCGGCGGCCCGCGAGCGCAGTCGCACCCCGAGACCCGCCGGGTTGCTCACGGTGCAGCCCTGCAGGGTGGCCCGGGCCTGCTCGGTGAGCTCGACCCCGACGGCCGAGCGGGTCTCCACCCGGCAGCCGGAGAACTCCGCCTCCGCCCCGGGACCGGTGACCAGCACCGCCGGGGCCGAGGTCTCGGAGCCCTCGATCACCAGCCCGCGCACGGTGGCGGCGGCCGTCACGGTGAGCGGGGTGCCCGAGGGCGGGTCGATCCGCACGGTGCCCGGGCCTTCGGCGGGCTGCAGGGTGACGGCGCGGTCGACCACCACGTTCTCGCGGAAGGTGCCGGGCCGCAGCGTCAGGGTGTCGCCCGGCTCGGCCGCCGCCAGCGCCTCGCGCAGCGTCTCGTACTCGCCCGCCCGGCGGCGCCACCGCGATGCGCTGTCCTGCGTGACCCGGACCCTGTGCTCACCCATGCCGCTCCGTCGTCTCCGCGTCCGTCTCCGTGGCGCCGCCTGACGTGTTCCGCCGGACGGCCCTGGTCCTGCCGAGCGCCGAGTGCCCGCACACCAGCTACAACGATCGGGCCCGCCCTCGGTTCCTGGGCTAGTCCTCCGTCAGCGGGTCCGGCACCAGGCGCGGGCCCTGCTCCAGGACGGTGAAGGTGTCGCCGAGGCGGACGGTGCCCAGGGCGTCGCCGCTCAGCCCGGCGGGGCGCTCGGGGATCAGCTGGATGCCGAAGGCCAGGCTCTTGTCGAAGCGGTGGTGGCGGCCCAGGGCACGCAGCGGCTCGGGGCCCTTGCGGACGCCGGTCTCCTGGTCGGTGGTGGTGATGACGCAGCGCCCGCAGGGCTTGGCGACCCGGAAGGTCACCTCGCCGACCCGGATCCGGCGCCAGCCGTCCTCCGCCCAGGGCTCGGTGCCCTCGATCACCAGGTTGGGGCGGAACCGCTCCATCGGGAGGGCGGCGCCCTTGGCCGGGTCGTCCGGGTGGTCGGCCGCGAGCAGCTCGTTCAGCGCGGCCAGCGAGGCGGTGGTGGCCAGCAGCACCGGGAAGGCGTCGGCCATGCTGACCGTCTCCCCGTTCGGGGCGTACTTGGGGTTGACGCCCCGGCTGAGCGGGTTGTCCAGGTGCACCAGCCGGACCGGCCCGACCCGGCGCTCGAACCGGGCGGGGAAGCGCTCGGCGAACCACTCGCCGACCTCGGGCGCGGCGGCGGCGGCCTTGAAGACGGCGCCGAAGACGTCGGCCTCGACCAGCTCGGCGCCGTTCGCGGCGGTGGGAGCGGGCACCTCGAGCCGGTCGCCCTCGGGGGAGGTGACGGTGAGCAGGCCGTCGGCGCCGTGGCTGACCCGGAGCTGACCGAGCGTCGGCTCCTCGCGCTGGGTCACGGCGCGGCCGGAGCGGTCGACCAGCATCCAGCGGCGGTCACCGGCCAGGCCCCACGGCTCGACGGTGGCGCTCTGCGGGCTCTGGCGGTAGGCGGACTTGAGCGGGTAGACGTGAAGTCCGATCAGCTGAGGCATACGCCCTATCCTGCCAGCCGCCGCTCACCCCTTCGGCCCGGGGCAGCCGGATCGGCGGGGCGGGTGGATGAGGGAGACGGGGAGACTCGGTGATCGCCCGGCCGCTGGGCAGGTCGGGACGGCGGGGGAGACGGGGAAGCCGTCGGGGGCGGTGCGGAGCGGGCCGGCGCGGCGGCGGGCGGGGAGGACGCTGGAGTCCGGGGGATCGGTGGCTGGCGCAGTGGCTCCTCCCGGAGCGGGTGCGCGCCGGGAACGCGAAGGCCGCCCGGGACCGCGGGTGTGCGGTTCCGGACGGCCTTCGGTCGACCCCTGGTGTACGGGCGGTTCCGGCCCCCCTCGTCAGCCGGTTCCGCTCAGGTGGTGTTCGGTGGGCGCGGCTCCCGTCAGAAGCTGTTGGCCTGGTAGCCGCCCTGGTACGGCGCCTCGCCGTACTGGGCGGGCCGCTGCTGCGGCACCGGGCGGACCGGAGCGACCGGCGCGGCGGCCGGACGGAACTGGTTGCCGCCCATGCTCTGGTCGCCGAAGCCCTGCGGGGCGGCCTGCGGCGCGCCCATGCCCTGCCCGCCGAAGCCCTGCCCGCCGAACGGCTGCCCGCCGAAGCCCTGCGGAGCGGCGGCGAAGTTGTTCTGCCCGCCGAAGCTCTGGCCGCCGAACGGCTGCCCGCCGAAGCCCTGCGCGGGCTGAGCCGGCGTGAACTGCGGGGCCGGCGCCTGCTGGAAGGGCGCCTGCGGACGCTGCGGCTGCGCCACGTACGACTGCGGGCCGCCGTACCCGGGCGCGGGCACCTGCGGCGGCACCGCGTAGGTACCGGGAGCGGGCTGCGCCGGGAGGTAGGTGGTGGCCGGTCCGCTGCTCGGCCCGGGGCCGAGGGCGAGCCGGGCGGGCGGCAGGGCCGGGAGGTTGCTCGCCGGGCTGTCGAAGCCCGTCGAGCCGTAGCCCTGGCTGCCGTACGAGGAGCCGTAACTCGGCTGGTATCCCGTGGACAACGCGGGCGGCAGCGCGGCCGGCACGTTGATCGGGGCGATCTGCGGGACACCGCGCTCTGCGACGAGGCTGTCGTAGATGGGCGTGCCGGAGGAGAAGGACGGAGAGGGGTAGCCGACTCCGTCGTAGGAGCGGGGCGAGGTCATGGGGCATACCGTAAGCCCACAATGCGCCTGCTGAGGAGAGTGAGAGGCCTAGTAGTTCGAGTGTTTACACAGTCTTCGCTAGAACAAAGGTCTCGAAAGTAGGAAGATCAGACATTTCGGCACCTGATTCAGGCCAGCTCCCCGCCGGTCGGGGGGTCGACAAATGCCTGATCATGGGGCGAACAGTGATCGAACGGGTCCGAAAAACACCCCTCGCGCCACCCGGGCCGGAGGCCGAGGGCGCGTGTCGCGCGGCCCGAGCCCCCCTCGTGCGGACGGGAGGGGCCCGGATCACGGCATGTCAGCGGGTCTGCAGTGCCTGGGCCGGGAAGCCCGGACGGCCCGCCAGCTCCGAGGTGCAGAAGGAGCAGCGGGTGGACGCCGCCGGCACGCTGCTGAGGCACTCGGGGCAGTCAATCTTGGCCACGGGGGCAGCCTTGGCCGGTTCGAACCGGGCCTGGAGCTTGCCGACGGGCAGCACCACGGCGAAGTAGATGACGGCCGCGACGATGACGAAGCTGATCAGCGCGTTGAGGAAGGCGCCGTACGGGAAGGTGGTGCCCGCGACGCTGAAGGCCTCCTTGCTGAAGTCGCCGACGCTGCCGGAGGCGACCCCGATCAGCGGGGTCAGGAAGGCGGCGACGAAGCCGGTGACCACGGCGGTGAAGGCCGCGCCGATGACGATACCGACCGCCAGGTCCACCACGTTGCCGCGCAGCAGGAAGCTGCGGAAACCCTTGAACACCGGGCTCACTCCAAATCGTGCTGAGGGCCGGTCGCCACACCGGCCTGTCGAGGGTGGGGCCGACCGGCCCGGCGGGCCATCCTTCCGACTCAACGGGCTTGCCGTCCAACCGAGTTCACCTGATCCGGCTAATGCCCCGAGCGGCGGCCGGGTGGTGGGCCGACGCTCCGCACACGCCCGGACGTACCCGAGGTGACGGGCGGCCCGGGTGTGCCCGTGCGGTCGGCAAACGGCTCGGAAACGGCCATCGACCGGCGCCTGACGGCCAACGTGCCGACCGGGGTCGGCGGCTTCCCGAAACGGCCTGCGCACCGACGCGGCACTGTGCGAGTGTCGGGCACATGTCCGACGCCGTGTCAGCGCCACCCAGAGTCCTGCACCTCGTCACCGGCCCCGGGCCGTACAGCTCCGCACGCGGCGCCCACGAGCTGCACACCGAACTCGCCCGCCGCGGCCACCCCTCCCGGCTGCGGGCCCTGCACCCCGGCGTCCTCGACACCCCCGCCCTGGGCCCCTCCCCGCTGCACCCGGCCACCCTGCGCGCGCTGCGGGCCGCCGCCCGCCGGTCCGACGTGGTGCTCGCGCACGGCTCGGCGGCGCTGCCCGCCGCGGCCATCGGCCTGCTCGGCACCGGAGTCCCGTTCGTCCACGTGGCCGGCACCGGGGCCGGGGGCCGCACCCGGGAGCCCTGGCTGCGGACCCTGCCGCACTGCGCGCTGCTGCACTGCGCGGCGGCCGTCACCGCACCCACGGACGGCGCCCGGCAGGCCCTGATCCGCCGGTTCCGGCTGCCGCCCGAGCGGGTGCGGACCATCCCTGGAGCCCGCACCGCCGGGCGCGGCGACCCGAGCCACTACGGCGTCGAGCGGACGGCCGCGCGGGCCGCCCTCGGCCTGCCCGGCCACGGGCCGCTGGTCGCCTGGGTCGGCGCGGCCGGGGCCGACAAGCGGTTCGACCTGGCCCTCGAGATGCTGCGGCGCCTGCCCGACCTGCACCTGGCCGTGGTCGGCGAGGGCGTCACCCCCGGGCCCGAGAGCGCGCCCCGGGCCCACTTCCTCGGCCGCCTCGACGACACCGCCCCGCTCTACCGGGCCGCCGACGCGCTGCTCCTCACCAGCGACAGCGAGGGCGTACCGGCCCAGCTGATCGAGGCCGCCCTGGCCGGCCTGCCCGCCGTCGCCACCGACGTCGGCTGGGTCCGCGACCTGGTCCAGGACGGCGTCACCGGCGCCCTGGTCGCCCCGGGCGACGCCGAGGCACTGGCCGAGGCCCTCGGCCGCACCCTCGCCACCGCCCCCGACCTGGGCGCCGCCGCCCGCGCCAGAGCCCTGGCCCGCTTCGACCTCGCCATGGTCACCGACGCCTGGCAGCTGCTGCTCCATCAGCTCACCGGCTGGCCCCGGCAGGCCTGACCGGACGTGGGTGCGTACCCGCTCTGGGCCCGGGCGGCGTGCAGGCGCATACTGGCGGGCGCGGTTGTACTGCCGAGGCCGGACCTCGGGCCGCGACGGGGAGGGGCTGACATGGGCGTGGTCGCTGTGGTGGTGGGGCTCGGGCTGCTCTGGCTGGTGACGGGGGTGCGGATCGTCCAGCAGTACGAGCGCGGTGTGGTGTTCCGGCTCGGCCGGGTACGGGGACAGGTCCGCGAGCCCGGACCGGCCCTGCTGGTGCCGGTCGTGGACCGGATGCGCAAGGTCAACGTCCAGGTGATCACCATGCCGGTACCCGCCCAGGAGGGCATCACCCGGGACAACGTCTCGGTCCGGGTCGACGCGGTGGTCTACTTCCGGGTCGTCGACCCCGTCCGGGCCACCGTCGACGTGCAGAACTACAGCTTCGCGATGTCCCAGGTCGCCCAGACCTCGCTGCGCTCGATCATCGGCAAGAGCGAGCTCGACGACCTGCTCTCCGGCCGCGAGAACCTGCACCAGGGCCTGGAACTGATGCTGGAGAGCCCCGCCTCCTCCTGGGGCATCCACATCGACCGGGTCGAGATCAAGGACGTCGCCCTGCCGGACTCGATGAAGCGCTCGATGGCCCGTCAGGCCGAGGCGGACCGCGAGCGCCGGGCGCGGATCATCACCGCCGACGGCGAGTACCAGGCCGCCAGCAAGCTGGCCGAGGCGGCGAGCATGATGGACGACACGCCGTCCGCCATGCAGCTGCGCCTGCTGCAGACCGTGGTCGAGGTCGCCGCCGAGAAGAACTCCACCCTGGTGCTGCCCTTCCCGGTCGAGCTGCTCCGCTTCTTCGAGAACGCGGCCAAGCCCCGGCCCACGGCGGCGCCCCAGCCCGCGGCTGTGCCCAAGCCCGCGCCCGCCGTCGAGGACGGCCACTGAAAACTGCTCCGGCCGGGTGAATAATCGGGCTGGCGACGCGACGGAGTTGGGCCGGTGCGCAGCGTGACTGGCACGCTGTCGGAGTGAATCCCCTGCTGCGCACCGCCATCCTGCTCGCCGTCTCCGGCAGCCTGCTCACCGGCCCGACGGCCATGGCTGCCCCGCGCGACAGCGCCCAGTACGTCCGCCTCGAGCACCCGCAGCCCGTCGTGGCCACGGCCAAGCACGAGGTCATCGAGTTCTTCTGGTACGACTGCTACCACTCCGACGTGCTGGAACTCCCGCTGGAGCGCTGGGCCGACCGCCACCGCGACGACGCCACGCTGCGCCGGGTGCCCGCCGTCTGGACCGGCAGCCCGGAGGAGAAGGTCCAGCTCGCGCACGCCCGGCTCTACTACACGCTGGAGCGCCTCGGCGCGGTCGACCGCCTGCAGACGAAGGTCTTCCACGCCGTCCGCATCGACGAGGCGGACCTGACCACCGAGGAGTTCGCCACCGCCTGGGCCGCCAAGGCAGGCCTGGACGCCACCCTCTTCCGCGCCGCCTACCGCTCCGCCGAGGTCGACCAGGCGGTCCGCGAGGCCCCCGCCCTCTTCAAGCGGTACGAGGTCAACGAGCTGCCGACCGTGGTGGTCCAGGGCCAGTACCGGACCTCGCCCACCGCGGCCGGCGGCGTCGAGCAGATCCCGTCCGTGCTGGACCAGCTGGTTGCCACGTCCTAGTCGGGCTGCGGGTAGGTCCGGCCCTTCCAGGCCGCGCCCTGCCCGCGCCAGTGCTGGACGGCCGAGTCCACCGTCATCAGCAGGTACAGCCCGGCCGTGAACGGCAGCAGCAGCGCCGCTCCGGCCGGCTGCCGGTAGTACCGCACCATCGGCAGGTACGTCCCCGCCATCAGGGCCCAGGCCGCCGCCCCGGGCAGCAGCACCCGCGGGGAGCCGGCCAGCAGCCCGGCCGCCACGGCGGCCGGCGGCACCAGGTAGACCAGGGCCAGGCCCAGCACCGTGCCCGTCAGCAGCAGCGGCGAGTGCCGCAGCTGGGCGTACGCGCTGCGCGAGACCATCCGCCACAGCTGGCCGAGCCCGGGGTACGGGCGGACGCTGTCCACCTGCTCGGCCAGGCCCAGCCACGTCCGGCCGCCGGTGCGCTTGACGGCCCGGGCGATCGACACGTCGTCGATCACCGCGCCGCGTACCGCCGCCACGCCGCCCGCCCGCTCCAGCGCCGTGCGGCGCACCAGCGAGCAGCCGCCGGCGGCCGCCGCCGTCCGCGCGCCCGGCCGGTTGCTCCGGCGGAAGGGGTAGAGCTGCGCGAAGAAGTACACGAAGGCCGGGACGATCAGCCGCTCCCAGCGGGTGGCCACCCGCAGCCGGGCCATCTGCGAGACCAGGTCGAGGCCGTTCGCCTCGGCGGCCGCCACCAGGGCCGTCAGCGAACCGGGCCGGTGCGCGATGTCCGCATCGGTCAGCAGCAGGTACTCGGCCTCCTCGCCCACCGCCGCCACCCCGTGCCGCAGCGCCCAGAGCTTGCCCGTCCAGCCCGGCGGCAGCGGCGGGGGAGTGGTCACCGTCAGCGGCAGACCGCCGGCGCGGCCGAGCTCGGCGGCCAGGGCGCCGGTGCCGTCCGTGCTGTGGTCGTCCACCAGCACCACCCGGGCCTCGCCGGGGTAGTCCTGCGCCAGCAGACTCGGCAGGCTCACCGGCAGCACCTCGGCTTCGTCCCGCGCCGGGACCAGCACCGCCACGCTCGGCCAGCGGGCCGGGGCCGGGTGCGGCGGCAGCCGCTGGTCGGTGCGCCAGAACAGCCCGTGGCAGCACGCCAGCCAGAGCCAGCAGAGCAGGGACAGGCCCGAGATCCACAGCAGCACGGTCACTCCCGCAGTCTGCCCCACCGGACCGTCGCAGCCCGGGCGGCCGGGCGGCGTTTCGACCGACCGGTGGCAGCGCCCGCGGCGTCGCGCGCCGACAGCTCCCTCCCCCAGCCATCGGCCGGGAAGTGCCCTGGGCCGTCCGTCCCGCGTCGCGCGCAGCGCCGCTGCGCTCTCCTCACGATGAACGCCCGGTCTCGGCTCCCGACCGTCCCCACGCCTTCGGCCGGGGGCGCTCCCTTCTTCTCCCGCGCTCCCTGTCCCCGGTCGGTCTTATAGAGTTTCGGCCTATGAAGATCGCACTGATGGACTCCGGGATCGGCCTGCTCGCCGCCGCCGCCGCCCTGCGCGCGCTGCGGCCGGACGCGGACCTCGTGCTCTCCTCCGACCCCGCCTCGATGCCCTGGGGCCCGCGCCCGGCCGAGGACATCACCCGGCTCGCGCTCGGCTGCGCGCGGGCGGCCGCCGCGCTGCGCCCCGACGCGCTGGTGGTCGCCTGCAACACCGCCTCGGTGCACGCGCTGGAGGCGATGCGGGCCGAGCTGGAGCCGGGCCTGCCGGTGATCGGCACCGTCCCCGCGATCAAGCCCGCCTCCGCCGCCAGCCGCAGCGTGGCGATCTGGGCCACCCCGGCGACCACCGGGAGCCCGTACCAGCGGGGGCTGATCGAGGAGTTCGGCGGCGGCTCGGCCGTCACCGAGGTGGCCTGCCCCGGGCTGGCCGACGCCGTCGAGCGCGGCGACCGGGCGGCGATCGCCGCCGCCGTGGCGGATGCCGCCGCCCGCACCCCGCAGGGCACCGAGGCGATCGTGCTCGGCTGCACCCACTACGAGCTGGTCGAGGCGGAGATCCGCGCCGCCGTCGGAGCGGACATCCGCTTCTTCGGCTCCGCCGAGGCCGTCGCCGCCCAGGCCCTGCGGCGGGTCGCCCCCGACACCCCGCCCGGCACCGGCCGCCTCACCGTCCTGCACGCCGGCCGGGAGACCGCACTCCCGCCCGCCGCCCTCAGCTACCCCGAGGGCCTGCGGCTCGCCTCCGTCGCGGTCTGACCCAGGACCGCGCCCCGTGGGCGGTTCCGGGCTCCGCCGGGGTGTCCGGCCTGAAGCACGGTCCGTCCCGGCCCTCAGCGGGTACACCCCCGTCAGAAGCCTGGTCGACCGGGCCTGCTGACGGGGGAGAACATGAGGGGACTTCTGCCACACGGCAGATCACTGAGACACGCCGTGGCCGTAACCGCGCTGCTGAGCCTGGCCGCCTGCGCGCACGCCGGGCAGCCGCCGGGCGGTAGTGCCGCCGGAGCCGGCTGGCGCACGCCGGGCTGGGCGCCGCCCGTAGCCTCCGCACCGGTGTTCAGCACGCTGGTGGCCGCGGACGCCGCCAGGGCGGGCCACGCGCCGGTCGGCCGGGTGGCCCTCGCCGACCAGTCCAGCGCGGCCGAGGCCGACGCCTGGTGGACGGCCGCCGGGGAGCTCTGCCTCGGCGCGGCGAGCGACACCACCCGGTTCGGGCCCGACTGCGTGGCCGGCCCGGCGCTGCCCACCGGTGCCGCACCCCGGGCGGCCGTGGTGCTCGGCCCGGTCCGGGTGGAGCCGCTGGGCCGCTGGCTGACGCTGATCGCCACCCAGCGGGAAGAGCTGTACAACGTGAACTGCGGCGCGTCCCAGGTGGCGTCGGGCGACATCTCCGTGACGCTGCCGGACGGCACCCGGCTGGCCGGATTCGTCGGGGGCGCCGTCGGTGAGGCCGACTCGCTCCGGGAGGTCGACGCCGCCCCGGCTCCGGGCGGCCCCCGGCCGCGGCTCTACGTCCTCGCCACACCTGGGCGGATGTCCGGGGCACTGCGGGCCGAGGTGACCGGCGGCGAGGAGTGGCTGGCGATCGCCGACGCCGCGGCCTCGCCGCACGGATCCTGCGCCGAGCACCTGGACAGCAGCACTCCGTGACCTGCTCCGGAGAGCCATCAACGACAACCGACGGGGGACGGACATGACGGGACGACGACGCGGACGAAGACTGACGGGGCCGGTGGCGGCCGCGCTGGCCGTGGCCTGCCTGGGAGCGTGCGGGGCCGAGGCACACCCGCAACCAGCGGGGGGCGTCCGCTGGCAGGGCGGAGCGCTGGGCTGGCAGCCACCGGGCAAGCCCGACGCGGCGGCGGTCGTCCGGGCCGACGCCGTCGCGGCCGGGCACCCGCCGGTGGACGACCTGACCGAGGTCTACGCGACCGACACCGTGGCCGCCGGGATCTGGCGGACGGCCGCCGGGGAGACCTGCCTCGGCACGTACAGCGCCACCCTCCGGCTGGGCGTGACCTGTTCCCCCGCCCGGCCGCTGGTGGAAGGCTCGGAAGGCGCGCTGGTGCCGCTGTTCGGCCCCGCCGCGATGCGGCCGGGGCACGACTGGCTGACCCTCTTCGCGGCGGTCGGAGCGGAGGCCGCCGCGGTGAGCTGCGGCGACGACCGGACGACGACGGGCTTCCACTTCGCCGTCGACGATCAGGGGAAGCTCCTGGAACCGCTGGAGGCGCCCAGCACCCTGCGGCTGGTCGACCAGTGGCAGGCCGCGAACGGCCGGCTGGTCTACCTGTACGCGTACGTGACGCCGTGGCAGCCCGCCGGAACGGTCCAGGCCGAGGTGGTGCGGCCCAGCGGCAGGGCCACCGAGCCGGTGCCGCTCGGCCCGCGCCCGGCCGGTGCGACGGAGCCGTGCGCCGGCCCGCCCACCGGGTGGGAGCCCGGGCTCGACCCGAAGCGCCCCAGCCGTGGCGAGGAGGCCTGGCACAACGCCGAGCCGAGCCGCCTGAAGGTGGCGGTCTGACCCCAGGCCCGGGCCCTCCCTCCCGCCACGGCGGGTGGGAGGGCCCGGGCACGTCAGCCGGCGGCCGCCGGGCGGCGGAGCGGGTCGAGCAGCCGGGCCAGGCCCGAGCGCTGGAGGCCGGAGAGCAGGCTGTCGATCCGGCGGATGCTGGTCGTGGAGTCCACCTGCAGACGGCTGATCCGCAGCGGGTGGGTGGGCAGCCGGGGGCCGAGGCGGTGGTCGGAGAGGAAACCGAGCCGGTAGCCCAGCTGGCGCAGGACGGCGTCGGCGCGCGGGTCGTAACCGCCGTCCGGGTAGGCGAAGGCGGCCGGGGCCTCGCCGAGCCACTTGGTCAGGATCTCGTGTGCGCCGTGGATCTCGGCCAGCACCGTGTGGTCGTCGCAGCGGCTCAGGCTGGGGTGCCCCAGGGTGTGGTTGCCGATCGCCACGTCCGCCGCGCGCAGCTCGTGCAGGTCCTCCGGGCGCAGCTGCTCCTGCCGGGGCGCCTGGCAGCGGGCGCTCACCCGCAGCTCCTGCAGGCTGCGCCGCCGGTCCGGATCGGGCAGTGCCTTCAGCCCGGCCAGCAGCTGGCCGGAGCCGCCGTACGCCCCCATCGCCCGGGCCCGCCCGCCGTGCTGGGCCAGGTGCTCGGCCTCCAGCCACCAGAACGGCTGATCGGTGCCGATCAGCTCGGCGATCACGAAGGCCGCCGCCGGGATGCGGCGGGCCGCCAGCTCCGGCAGCGCGTGGGTGAGCACCGTGCGGTCGGCGTCGTCGAAGGTGATCAGGACGCTGCGCGGCGGCAGCGGCCGCCCCTCGGTCACCGCCCGTTCGACGTCCGGCAGTGAGACCGGCGTGGCCAGCCGGCGCAGCCGGTCGAGCTGGGCGCCGAAGGACCGGGGATCGGTGACCCCGTGATAGGCGAGGACGGCCAGGCGCCCGGCCGCCCGGCTGTGCCGGAGCGGCTGGCCGGGATTCCGGCGCAGCCGGGCGACCCGGCTGCGCCTGGCGACGGGCGGACCGGCCGGCGCCGGAGCGGCCGGAGCGGCCGGTGGCGGGCTGGTGATGGTGGTGGACAAGGACTGCGGCACGGTTCCCCCTCGGTCGCCGGTGACGGCGTGGCGGTACCGCCGGAGACCGTCACCGGCCTCCGACAACCCGGGCGCGGCGGCTCCGCTCCGGGTCAGGCAGCGAACTGCGGGGACTCCCGACCCGCATTCGCGTCCGCTGCTGGATCGCTCAATCTAGTGGAGACCGCCGACGTTCACCGATGGTTGTACGGCAAGTGACACCTTTTCTCACACAGGCGCGCGGAGTGCACACGAGCTCCGCCGTCCCTCCACGCCGCACTGCCGTGAGCGGTGCTCCTGGGGCCGGCGAGGTATACCGTTGGCAGTATGGCCGGAACTGAACGTGAGCAGGCGGTGACCCGGGCGGCCCGGCTCTGGGTCGGCGGTGCGCTGCGGCGCCACCCGGTGCTGCTGGCACTGGTCGGGGCGGCCTGCGTCGGGATCGGCATCATGATCGCGGTGGCCGTGCCGGAGAGCGACGGGCCCGCCTGGGTGATGGCCGTGGCCGGCTGCCTGGCCGCCGGGGTGATGCTGCTCGGCCGGGTCGTCTTCGCCCGGCTGCGCCCGCCGGTCGGCCAGTAGGCAGCGCCGCCACCCCGTAGGGTCGGGGCATGCCTATCCCTCCGTTTCTGGCCGAACTCCGCTCCTACGTCGGGACTCGCCCGCTCTGGCTCTCCGGTGTGGGGGCCGTGGTGGTGGACGACGCGGGCCGGGTGCTGCTCGGCCGCCGGGCCGACTCCGGCGCCTGGGCGGTGATCGGCGGCATCCTCGACCCGGGGGAGGAGCCCGCCGACTGCGTGGTGCGCGAGGTGTACGAGGAGGCGGGGGTGGTGGTCGAGCCCGAGCTGCTGACCTCGGTGACCGTCTCGCCGATGACGCAGTACCCCAACGGCGACCAGGCGCAGTACCTGGACCTGACCTTCCGCTGCCGGCTGGTCTCCGGCGAGGCCCGGGTGAACGACGACGAGTCGCTGGAGATCACCTGGTTCGCCCCCGAGGACTTCCCCGAGCTCGACGAGTACACCACTCTGCGGGTCACCCACGCCCTGGCCGGCAAGCCCGAGGCCGCCTTCGCCCGGACGGCCGGCTAGGGTCCGTCCGGCCGATCGCGCCGGGCGGTCGCCGCCGGGGCACGCGCCCTCCTTGCCCGGTATCGGGCAGGAGGGGCCCTTCGCCGGCTTCTCCTCAGCCGCCGATGCTCCGCATGGACCTGCCCCCAGCCTTCGGCCGGGAGGTGCCCCCGCGTCGGCGCCGCCCGCGCGTCACCCGACGCCGCCCGCTGATCCGACGTGATCGGCCGGACAGACCCTAGAGCTTCCGCTGGCGGTACATCTCCTCCGCCGCGTCCAGCACCGCCGACAGGTCCCCGCCCGCCGTGGCGGTCGCGACGGCGGCGACGGCGCCTTCGACGAACGGGGCGTCGGCGAGGCGGACGGGGAAGGGCAGGCCGTGTTCGTCGGCGGCCGCGAGCAGGGCGCGGACGGTGGTCACGGCGCTGCCGAGGTCGGCCAGCACGGCCACGCCGTGGCCCTGGTCGACGCGGCGGGCCGCCGCGGCGACCAGCACGGCGCTGCTGCCCGGGCCGTCGCCCAGGCTGCCGCCGGTGGTGGCGACCGGGGCCGGGTCAGGGCTGCCGGTGAGGGCCACGGCCAGGGTGCCGGTGGCGGCGGCCAGCTCCTCGCTGTGCGAGACCAGCACCAGACCGACCCGCCCGAGCCCGGTGGGTCGCCCCGGGTGCGGCTCCGCGGGCTCGGCCTCGCCCGCGGAGTGGGCGGTCGAGATCGGGATCACCTCGGCGTCGTGCGCGGTGCCACCGCGGTGGGCGTCGCTGCGGTCCATCGGCTGCTCCTGGGTGGTGGCCGCCCGCCCGGAGACCGACGGGGCGTGAAACATCCACTCTGGCAGCAGCCGTGCCCGTTAGCACACTCGCCGCCCCGGAGCGGGCCGATCGGTGGATCTCGCCCCTCGGGAGGGAGGCTGGCCGGAACCCCCGCCGGGCGGTGCGGCCGTGGCTAGGCTGGACAGTCGGACGACCGTGGGAGGAGCTGCGCAGTGGTGGCGAACAGTGGGACGAAGGTCGAGGCCAAGCCCAAGCTGGACCTGACGGAGGCCCAGTGGCTCTCCAGCAGCCAGGGGGTCGGTGACGTCCAGATCGCCTTCGTCGAGGGCTACATCGCGATGCGGGACGGCCGTCAGCCGGAGGGGCCGGTGCTCGTCTTCACCCCGGCCGAGTGGCGGGCCTTCGTGCTCGGGGCGCGGGACGGCGAGTTCGACCTCACCTGACGGGCCTGCTCGGCCCCCGGGCGGCAGCTCCGGGGGCCGAGCCCTGCACGGAGCCCCGGTGTCTGTGCCAATCCCCGATTTGTCGTTGACTGTTCGACAAGAAACAGCCCACAGTATGTGCAGCAGGCAGACGCCGTGCCCATCGCCCCCACGCGACCGAGCACGGCGCCTGCTGTGACGCCCGGCACGAGTGCCGAGCTCCTCCCGTGGTTCTGCCCACCGCACCGGGGGTGCGTCGGCCGGTCCCGGCCCTCGAGAGGGCCGGCAGTCGCCGGGAGGTGTGGCACCGGCGTCCGAGAGCGACTCGGGCGCAAGCACCGGTTTGCCCGAGATCCGCACGCCCCCACGCGGCGGTGTCCCGGGCGAGGTTCGCGGTGCGACGGGCCGGGGCCCCGCGAACCTGGCTTCTGGGTGTTTCAGTCAGGTCGGTACAGGTGTGTCAGGTCTGAGCGTAGTTCGGACGCGGTCGGGTCGGACTGGCGGGTCTTGTCGGGACTGCTGGTCTGACGGTCTGCGGACAACGGGAACTGCCCAGGCGGATCATGGTGAGTCGCACGACATGTGCAGCGAGGGAACGCGCACGCGGGCGCGCTGCGACATACCGCCCCCCGGTGGATCGAGTCCACAGCGGCTGTCGTGCAGAACCGAACGTAGCCCGGACGGTTGCTCAGAGTCAACATTGGTCTCTGAGCGTGGATCTGGGCCGAGCCGCCGACCCGGCCCGTGAGCAGGGCGTGACGGCCACGTACGATGGTGTCATGTCATTTCTCCGCCGACGCTCCGGCTCGCCCGCAGGACCGGACTTCGACGTGCTCGCGATGGACCCGGGCGACTGGCCCGGCCACTTCGGCGCCATGACGATGACCGGCGCGGACGGTTCGTGCCAGGGCATCTTCCTGCGCTACGACCTCTTCGGCGGGCGCGGCCCGGCGATGTTCATCGGCAACCTCCCCGAGGGCTCCCCGGCCCGCGACACGGCTGACGGAGTCCCGTTCGAGGTCCGTCAGCTGCTGGCGGCACTGGAGAGCGAGGAGCCGGTCGAGTTCGTCTCCGCCGAGGACTTCCCGGTCATGCTCGGCGACGACCTGCTGATCGTGAGGAAGATCAAGGTCAGCGAGGGCCGGGTGTTCTGCGCCCAGTTCGGGCGCAGCGACGGCGTGCAGGTCACCATCGCGTCCTGGGACAGACCGATCGCGGACGACCTCTACCAACTGCTGAAGCCGCTGCCGGCGGACATGTTCCAGCAGGGCTGAGCCCCTGGCTGACGGCGGCTTCCGGCCATGCTTGACGCGTTCGATCAACGATTCGTACAGTCACCAGCATGCCGCCCCGCCGCCTGTTGCTGACCGCTCGCAGGTACCTGGACCTGCGGCGCACCGCCAGCGCGGCGTGTCCGCGGGTGTGAGTGAGGGCTCCCCGACCCTGAGCGTCCCTTCACCCACGCCGACGCCGCAGGAGGCGCCGCACATGACCGTGACCACTCCCCGCGCCGACCGGGCCCCGACCGTCGCGGCCGCCCTCGCCGGGCTGCCGCGGGTCGTCGACCTGCTCGCCGCCCGGGCCCAGGAGCACGACCGGGACGCCACCTTCCCGTACCAGGGCGTCGAGGCCGTGCACGAGGCCGGCCTGCTCACCCTCACCGTCGCCCAGCGGTACGGCGGCCCCGGCGGCGGGCTGGCCGACACCGTCACCGTGCTCTCCGGCCTCGGGCGCGGCGACGCCTCGGTGGCCGTGCTGGCCGCCTGTACGCTGCTGTGCCACGCCGAGCAGGGGCGCACCGGGGCGTGGCCGGCCGCCGTCTACCGCAAGCTGCTGACCGAGTCGCGGCGCGGGCCCACCCTGCTCAACCTGCTCCGGACGGAGCCCGGCAGCGCCGGGACACTCCCGGGCACGGTGGCCCGACGGGACGGCGAGCGCTGGCTGTTGACGGGCCGTAAGACGGGCTGCGCCGGGGCCGAGGCGCTGGCCTGGATGGCCGTCCCGGCCCGGACCGAGGAGCCGGAGCCCAGGACCGGCCTGTTCCTGCTGCGGGGCGACGGGCCGGGCATCGAGATCGACCCGGTCTGGGACCAGCTCGGGCTGCGGGCCAGCGCCGGGCACGACGTGGTGCTGGCCGAGGCGCCCGCCACCGCCGTGCTCGGCCTCGCCGCGCCCGGTGCCACCGACCCCTTGGAGACCGCCTGGCACGACCTGGCGTTCGCGGCCGTCCACCTCGGGGTGGCGCGGGCGGCCCAGGAGTGGCTGGTTCGCTTCCTCACCCCGCGCGCGGGCGAACCCGCGCGCCACCGGAGTGCGCTGGGGGAGCTCGAGGGCGCGCTCGTGGTCGCCGAGGAGCTGCTG
Organism: Kitasatospora sp. NPDC002227; assembly: GCF_040296285.1. Taxonomy (NCBI): domain Bacteria; kingdom Bacillati; phylum Actinomycetota; class Actinomycetes; order Kitasatosporales; family Streptomycetaceae; genus Kitasatospora; species Kitasatospora sp. NPDC002227. Next base: position 54,409 of record NZ_JBEOWY010000029.1, on the reverse strand, counting down.
GCCGGCCTGGCCGCCCGGATCGACCGCGGCGAGGCCGGTGCCACGGGCCGCACCGGCCCCGCCCGGCTGCACGTGATCCGGACCGCCACCGCCACCGTCCAGCAGGCCGTGACCCTCACCGGCACCCAGGGGCTGAGCCGCCGCCACCCGCTGGAGCGTCACCTGAGGGACGTCCTCAGCGGGCACGGCCACTTCCCCGCCGAGGACGCCACCGTCGACGCCCTCGCCCAGGCCGCCCTGGACCGACGCTGACCGCTGGTCAGCGAGTGCCGACGGCGGCCCGGACCGCGCGGCGGGCCAGCGCCGCGTCGTCGTACAGGCGGCGGATCATGATGCGCTGCTCCTCGCCCGCGCCCGGGACGTCGTGCAGGCGGATCTCCCGCATCAGCACCAGCACCAGGTTGACCAGGAAGGCGTCGCGGGCGACGGTGCCGCCGGACTGGGCGAGCTGGCTGATCTGGCGGCGGGCCGCGGTGTCGCCCGACAGGACGCTCCACAGCACCGCGAGGTCGTAACCCGGCAGGTACCAGCCGGCCTCCTCCCAGTCGACCAGGACCGGGCCGGAGGGGGCGAGCAGCACGTTGCCCAGCAGGGCGTCGCCGTGGCAGAGCTGGAGAGGGGTGTGCGCGAGGCCGTGGAGCAGACCGCGCAGGTCGCCCGCGTCGCGGTCGGTGAGCTGGCCGACCGAGTGGAAGCGGGCGATCTCCAGCTGGTAGTCGAGCGGCTTGCCGAAGACGTCCGTCGGCGGGCGCCAGAGGTTCAGCGTGCGGACGGCGCCGAGCACGGCGCGTACCTCGCCCGGGGTGGGCGCGTTGACCGGGTGCCGCTCGCGGGCGGCCGGACGGCCGGGGACCCGCTCCAGGACCAGCACGCACCTGTCCGGGTCGGCCGCGACCAGGCGGGGCAGCCGGATCGGCGGGCGGTGCCGGACGAAGGCCCGGTAGACCGCGACCTCGTGGTGGAACCGCTCGGCCAGCAGGGCGTGCTGCTCGGTGCGCAGCGCCTGCGGCGCCAGGCACTTGGCGACCACCGGGGCACGGCCGATGGTGCCGGCGATCAGGATGTGGCGGCTGCCCTCCCGGAGCACCTGGCGGGGGAGGAAGGCGGGACATATCCGCGCGATGTTGGCGAGGGCGGCGCGCACCCCGGGGGTCTGCAGGGTGGCGGGGTCGACCCGGTCCGGGGTGGACTCGACCGGGCGGGTGCGCAGCAGCCGGTCGGCACCGGGCCGCAGGCCGTACTGCTCGGCCGGACGGGGGGCGGGGGTACGGCCCGCCAGCGCACGGGGGTCGGGGGACCGGCCGACCAGCGCGCGGGGGTCGCGCAGGTCGGTGCTGCGGGCCGGGGACACGCCCGGGCGCAGGGTCGGGGAGGGCCCCTGGCCGGCCCGGCCGCCCACCGCGGTGGGGGGGCGCAGCGCGGCGCGGGGCTGGGCGGAGGTGCCGGTGGTCGTGGAGGAGTACATGGGGGGTTGAGAATCCCTTCCTGGCCGACGGTGGCCTCAGCCTGTGAGAGCTGCCGCGGGGGACGCGCTGCCGAGGAGCAGTGCGATGCCGGGGGGCGGCAGCTGACCCCCGCTCGTACGGACGGGCGGGGCGGAGGCGGGTGGGGGACCGGTTGGAGCGCAGGCGCCGGGCGCGGAGCACGGCCGCCCGGCTGCCCGCGCCCTGGGGAGAGCGGGTGCCCGTGCCTGCCGTGGCCGTGCCCGGCGCCTCCGCGCCACCCGGCCGCGCCACCCCCTCGGATGAGGCCACGGGAGTGCCGTTGACACTCCGTCAGGGTGCTCTTGTGCCAAGCCCTGACGGGGTTTCCGGCCCTCCCGATCCGAAGGTGGGGTGGCGCAGCTCTACATGACACCCGGAAGCCACTGGTACACCATGTGGCGGACCCTGGCGAAGCATGGCGAATGGTCGCGTGGCACATGCCGATCGCACTAGGGTCGAGTCAGCCGAGGATTCCTGGGGGCTTCACGTGAGCAAGGGGCCGAACACCAGACTCGCCGATCTCTTCGCCCTGACCGGCTGGTCCAAGGGCGAGTTGGCCAGGCTGGTCAACCGGCGCGGTGCCGCGATGGGTCAGCAGCAGCTGTCCACCGACACCTCGCGGGTGCGGCGCTGGATCGAGCAGGGGGAGATCCCCCGCGATCCGGTGCCGAGGGTGCTGGCCGCCGTGTTCACCGAGCGGCTCGGTCGTGTCGTCACCACTGAGGATCTCGGTCTGACACGACACCGGCCCACCAGGCCCGGCAGTTCCCCCGCGAGCGGCGGCGGCGCCTGGGAGCCGGATCGGACGGCTGAAGTCCTCACCGAGTTCACGGGAATGGACCTCATGCTCAACCGACGCGGATTGGTCGGGGCCGGAGCCGGGCTCACGGCCGGGGCCGTCATCGCCGACAACCTGTACGACTGGCTCACCGGGCACGACGTGGCGTACGCCGCGGCCCGGCCGGGCCCCCGGAAAGTGATCACCCAGGGCGGTGTCCGCCCGCTGGCGGACGTGTACGAGCCCGGCCCGGTCGGCCTCGACGAGGTGGCGGCGCTCGAACACGCCGTGGAGGTCTTCCGCGCCTGGGACGCCTCCCGGGGCGGCGGGCTCCAGCGCAAGGCCGTGGTCGGCCAGTTGAACGAGGTGGGCGGGCTGCTCACGCACGACCTGCAGCCGGCCGTGAAGCAGCGGCTGTGGGCGGTGGCGGCCAACCTGGCGGTGCTGGCCGGCTGGATGTCCCACGACGTGGGCCTGGAGCCCACCGCCCAGCGGTACTTCGTGATCGCCGCCCAGGCCGCCAAGGAGGCGGGGGACCGCCCCCGGGCCGGCGAGGCGATCTCCCGGGCCGCCCGTCAGATGATCCACCTCGGCCGGGCCGACGACGCGCTGGACCTCATCGGTCTGGCCAGGTCCAGCAGCGGCGAGCAGGCCCAGCCCTGCACGCGGGCGATGCTGTGCACGGTGGAGGCCTGGGCACAGGCCGCCGTGGGCCGCTCGGAGGCCGTCCGGCGGTCGCTGCACCAGGCCGAGGAGCTGTTCGCGCTGGGCCAGGACGAGCCGGCTCCCGACTGGATGCAGCTGTTCAACGAGGCCGAGCTGCACGGCATGGAGGCCCTGGTCTACCGCACCCTGGCCGAGCACGACCCGGGCGCGGCCCTGCTCGCCGAGCGGCACGCCCGGCTGGCGCTGGAGCTGCGCGAGCGCAAGGGGCTGGAGCGGTCCACCCTCTTCGACCGGATCACGCTGGCCTCGGTGCACTGGCTCTCCGGGGAGCCGGAGGAGGCCCAGGTCCAGGCCAGGCTGGCGATGGCCATGATCGGCCAGACCTCCTCCACCCGCACCTGGGACAGACTGCGGGAGATGTACCGGCTCTCCGGGCGGTACCGGAGCCTGGCGCCGGTCGCGGAGCTGCGGGCGGAGATCGAGCGGTCGATGCCGATGCCCCGCCGGGAGTTCTGACCGCCGGGAGTTCTGACCGCCGTGGGGCCGATCGGCCTTTGCGGGGGCTCGAGTTGAAGGCCGAGGCGACAGGGGTGCGCCTCGGCCTGCCCATGACTCTGCCAGGTCCGGGGCCGCCGCGTGGGGTCTTACGACAAATTCGCTTGAAAAGTCCCCGGGGCATATGCATTTCGGCAGCTTGTCGGCCTTGTGTGCGTATCGACCGGCCAGGCGGTAACCTTCGGTGATTCCGGCGCCCGGGCGCCCACGCAGGACCGACCAGACCCCCGGCGACGGAAATCCCGTTGCCACTACGACCGCCGCAACGGATGCTGACCTCATGTTCGAGCCAGTGATAGCGCCCAGTGCCAGCCTCCTCGGCCTCCTTCAGCGAGGCCGAGGTGACGGGCAGTTGCACGCGCTGGCCGCCGACCGCACCGAGGCGATCGCCGCGCTGGAGCAGTGCGTCACCAGCGACCCCAGGGTCGACTGGCAGTTGGAGAACCGCTCCCTCTACTACGCGCGCCTCTACATGGAGCTGGAGGCGCCGCTCAGTGGTCTGGAGCAGCACCTGCACGGCGTGGACGATGTGCTGGACACCGACGACAGCCGTACGGGTCTCACCCTCTCCGTCCTGGGCCACCTCGCCGCCTACGGCCGCCGCGACGCGCTCGACCTGCTGCGCGGGTACGTGGCCACCGGCAGCAACTGGGCCTGGGCCCTGGACGAGCTCGCCCTGCGTGACGACGACAAGTCGCTGCTCGCGCTGGCCCCCGCCGTGCTGGCGCACTTCCCCGCCGACGAAGCGGGCGAGGCCGAGCTGCGTGCCGCCATCCGCTCCGCGTACGAGCCCCGGCCCTGGCGGCTGTGGGCCGCCGAGCACCCCCGGATCGCCGCCGCGAGCGAGCAGTCCCCCTTCGACCTGTGGCAGCGCCAGCTGAACCGCCAGGGCGTCACCCCGGGCTGGAGCACGGCCGACGTGCTCGCCTGGGCCGACACCCCCGCACACAATCCGTTCGACACCGAGGGGGTGGCGCGCCGCGCCGCGGCCGCCGCCCGCTGCCTGGCCGCCGTGGTCCGCCCGGAGGACCGGCCCGCCCTCCTCGACACCGCCCGGGCCGGCGTGCCCGGCGCACGGCTGGCCGCCCTGCGCCACCTGCTCGACCAGCAGGACGAGGCCGTGGCCTGCCTCCTGGAGGCCGCGGCAGCTGACGTGGACCACAGGATCGTCACCGTCGCACTCGAGCTGGTCGGCCGGATGCGCGGCCCGGAGGCGCTGGCACACGCCCGCCGCTGGGCCGACCCGGCCACCGGCGGCGCCGACAGCGCCCTCGGCGAGGCCGCCGTACGCCTGCTGGCCGACACCGGCGAGCCCGCCGACGGGCCGCTGGTGGTCGCCGCGCTGCGCCGGTGGATCTCGGTGCACGGCGTCACCGGCGCCGGTCTCGGCAGCCTGGTCGACGGTGTGGGGCGGCTGGCCGCCGCCGGAGCCGTCCCCGCCCTGCGCCACATCTACGGCGAGGCCGCCTCCTCCGAGCTGCGCGGCCGGGCCGCCCAGGCCCTCGCCGCGGTGGACTCCTACTTCGCCCGGGGCATAGCCGTCGAGTGCCTCTGGGACTGCGAGGAGACCACCCGCGAGCTGGCCGCCCGCCACGTCACCACCACGGGGGACGTCCGCGTGCTGGAGCGGCTGCGCCGCCTGGCGGCCGATCCGGCCGAGGAGGCCGAGGTGCACGCCGCCGTACGGGGCCGCCTGACGGCCCGCGACCGGTCGGCGTGAGCTCGCGCAGCAGAGCTGGTGCGCCTGGGCTGGTGCAGCTGAGCTGATGCGCCTGGGCTCGCGCACCTGACAGAGGGCGGCGTCCGCCGGTGCATGGCGGGCCGAGGGGTGGGGCATGATGGGCCGGACACTGCCGATCTCTCGCCCTGGAGCGCCTGCCGCATGAACCGCTTCCGTACCGCCGCACGTCTCGCCACCCCGGCCGCCGCCCTGCTCGGCGCGCTCGCGCTGGCGGGCCCGGCGTTCGCCCACGTCGAGGTCGAGCCCGCGCAGGCCCAGGCACTGGCGGCGAACGTGGTGGTCGGCTTCAACGCCGAGGGCGAGTCGGACACGGCGGGTATCAACAAGATCCAGGTCGTCCTGCCCACGGGGCTCACCCCGGCGGACATCACCCTCGCCGAGGGCCCGCAGGGCTGGCAGCTGACCCCGGGCACCGACGGCTACACCCTCGCGGGCACCGCCCTCGCGCCGGGCAAGGCCGCCGAGTACAAGATCAAGATCAACCGGCTCCCGAACGCCAAGGAACTGGTCTTCAAGACCCTGGTCAACTACACCGACGGCCACGTGGACCGCTGGATCGACCTCTCCCAGGGCGGCGCGGAGCCGGCCCACCCGGCCCCCGTCCTCAAGCTCGCCCCCGCCTCGGCCGCCGACGCAGCCGCTGCGGCCGCCTCCGCCGCAGCCGCCGCCTCGGGCTCCGCCGCCTCGGCCTCGGCCGCCGCCTCCGCAGCTGCCTCCGCCGCCGCGGCCGCCTCCGCGACCCCGTCGGCCGCACCCTCCTCGGCGCCGGCCGCCGCCACCTCGAGCAAGTCCTCCTCGAACTCCACCCCGCTGGTGATCGGCATCGTGGCGGCCGCCGTGGTGGCCGTCGGCGGGATCCTCCTCTGGCGCCGCCGCAGCGCGAGCTGACGTCCGGCCCGGTGGCCACGGCCCGCCCGGCGGATGACGCCGGGCGGCCGCCCATCGAGGTGCGCGCCTTCCGGCCCTGCGACGCCAGCCGTTGGCGCCACCGTCCATGCGACCGGCCGGGCAGGCACCTTGGTTGAGGGGACGCCCGGGAGCGCGCGGCAGGACGGCCTGGCGTGAAAGCCACCCTGCTCGGCCACGCCGCGAACCCCGCCCTTCCTGCCGACCTCCTTGCCCGCCTGCTCGACACCGCGGACGAGGAGGTCCTTGGCGTACCGGCCCGGCGAGCCGACCTGGACGCTGCTCAGCTGTCGGCACTGGCGGCCCGTTCCACTGCCGCGGCAGTCTCCCTCGCCCACCCCAAACCGTCCGATCGCCGCGGCCAACCCGGCCCTGCCGGTGAGCGCGATGCGGGAGCTGCTGTCCTGAGCGGGCGTCAGGCGGGTCTGGCGGGAACACATATCGCGATATAGCGTGTTGGTTGCTGCGGCATCGGCTCGGTCGCGGGAAGATCTACGTCGACCTCAGGAGGGGAACCATGTCGGGAGAGATCGTGTCCGCCGGGACGGGCTCCGGCCCCGGATCGCAGCCCGCCCTGCGGGCCTCGCACGCGGACCGGGACAGGGTGGTCGACGTGCTGCGGGTGGCCGCGGGGGACGGCCGGCTGACCGCTGACGAGCTGGACGAGCGGGTGGAGGCCGCCCTCGCGGCCCGGACCCTCGGCGAGCTGGCCGGACTGACCGCCGATCTGCCGTCCGGGCCCGGCGCGCCGGTGGCCGCCGACGTCCTGCGGATCGACCAGCGGTTCGGCACGGTCGAGCGGGTGGGGCGCTGGGTGGTACCGCAGCGGATGGACCTGCGGGTGGAGTGGTGCGACGTGCTGCTCGACCTCAGCCAGGCCGTGCTCACGCGGGACACCCTGCGGATCGACCTGACCATGCGCGGCAAGAACCTCGTCCTGGTCGTCCCGCCGGGCGTCGTGGTCGACGCGGACGGTCTGCACCTGGAGTTCAGCAAGATCAAGAACCCGTACGTGCCGGGGCTCGACGCGCCGGCCCTGCTGCGGGTGGAGTTGGCGGGGCGGAAGAGCTTCGGCCGCGTCATCGTCCGGCAGCCGCGCAGCGGGCCGGTCGGCAAGTGGCTGGTCAGGTGACTCGGTCGTGACCGTCCGCCCGATGCCCGCTGCAGAAGTGCCGATCACGGTCGGGCTGGTGCGGCGCCTGCTCGCCGAGCAGCACCCGGACTTGGCCGGTCTGCCGGTCTCGGAGCCGGCCAACGGCTGGGACAACCTGGTGTGCCGCCTCGGCGACGACCTCCTGGTCCGGCTGCCCCGGCGCGCGGTGGCCGCCGAGTTCCTCATCCGGGAGCAGCGCTGGCTGCCCGAGCTGGCCGGGCGGCTGCCGCTGCCGGTGCCCGCACCGGTACGGACCGGGCACCCGACGGCGGAGTACCCGTGGCCGTGGAGCGTCGTCCCGTACTTCCCGGGCCGGGTCGCGGCGGAGCCCGACTTCACCGACCCCCACGCCGCGGCCGCCGAACTCGGCGCCTTCCTGGCCGCCCTGCACGTCCCGGCCCCGCCGGATGCGCCCGCCAACCCCTTCCGCGGCATCCCGCTGGCCGGCCGCGCCGAGGGCGTCCTCGCCGCCCTGCCCCACCTCGCCCCCGCCGACCGGGCCGTTGCGGTCCGCTGCTGGGACGCCGCCCTCGCCGCCCCCGCGTGGGCGGCCCCGCCCCGCTGGCTGCACGGCGACCTCCACCCGGCCAACCTCCTCACCCACCACGGCCGCCTGAGCGCCGTGATCGACTTCGGCGACCTCACCGCCGGCGACCCCGCGACCGACCTCGCCGTCGCCTGGATGCTCTTTTCCGCCGACCACCGCGCCACCCTCCGCCACTCCTACGCCCAGGCCGACGACGCCACCTGGACCCGCGCCCACGGCTGGGCCCTCGCCCTCGCCCTGGTCTTCCTGACCCACTCCGCCGACAACCCCCTGATGCACGGCATCGGCGAACGCACCCTCCGCGAGGTGCTGGACCAGCCGATCTCCTGAGCCGGCGCAGCTGCACGGGGAGCACCTTCGGGGTTGGCGCGAGGCCCCGGAAACCCACCTGCCCGGAGATCACCGCTCGTGGTCTACTGCCGGTCATGCCGCTGCTGATGCTGGACCTCGACAACACGCTGGTCGACCGCGACGCGGCCTTCCGCGACGCCGTCACGGCGTTCCTCGCCGAACACGGCCTGCCCGACACCGATCTCGCGTGGGTGATGACCGTGGACGCCGGCGGGTACACCGCTCGCCGCGCGGTCGCCGAGGCCATGGTCGACCGATTCGGGGGCCAGGTGCCTGCCGCTGCCGTCGGTGACCTGCTCGACCGTGGCGCCGCCGATCGCGTCAGGTTGACGGCCTCCTGCCGCGAGGCACTCGGCAGGGCCCGGGCCGGCGGTTGGACCTGCGTGATCGTCACCAATGGCACCAGCGTTCAACAGGAAGCCAAGATCCGCCAGACCGGACTCGACCGACTCGTCCAGGGCTGGGTGGTCTCGGAGGCGATCGGCTGCAAGAAGCCCGAACCGGAGATCTTCCACGCCGCAGCGGACCTCGCCGGCCTTCCGCTCACCGGGGCATGGGTGATCGGCGATTCACCGCATGCCGAAATCGCCGGTGCGAACGCACTCGGTCTTCGAAGCGTGTGGGTGTCGAACGGGCGGCCATGGGCTCAGGCCTCCTACCGGCCCACTCAGGTCGCCGAGGACGTGACCGTCGCGATCAATCAGGTGATCAGCACTTCGAGCTGAGACGCTCGCCCCGGTCGGCCGGCGCGATCGAGGCGCCGAGGCGTTAGCCGGCGGTGAAGGCGGCAGCAGCACGGGCCAGGTCGGGCGGGAGGCCTGTCAGGGCGGTGACGATCGTGCGGAGTTCTGCGGCGAGGTCAGGGTGGGTCTGCCGGAGGGCGGGGGAGCAGCGGAGGACGGCGGCGAGGAGGTCGCCGGGGTAGAGGTCGCCCTCGGTGAGGGGGTCGGTGCGGAGGAGGGCCAGGGCGAGGGGGAGGAGGTGGGGGAGGCCGATGCCCTGGTTGATCAGGAGGCGGAGGTCTTCGGGGGTGAGGTCGCGGAGCGGCTTGCGGCGCAGGGCGTGGGCGGTGAGGACCAGGCGGGTCGAGTCGGCGGGCGGGGCGGGCCAGGGGCCGCCGTCGAGGTCTTGGAGGGAGCGGGCGGGGCGCAAATCAGGAGTCCTGTCTCGGGGTGGGGCGGTAAGGTCCGGGCGGTGACCATGAATTCGCCGCGACCGCCGGCCACCGCAGCAGCTGCCGAGGACTTCCTGCGCAGCATCCACAACCGGATACCCGGGCGGCAGTCCGTCGGGGTCGAGAGGGCTCCCAGGGCGGACGGGACGACCAGCTACGCGGCGCTGGCCGACGAGGTGGCGGGGGCTCGGCGGGTGCTCGACCTCGGGTGTGCGGACGGTGCGTTGCTGGCGTTGCTCGCCGGGCGTGGTGCCGAGACGCTGGCCGGGGTCGACCTGTCCGCCGGGGAGTTGGAGCTGGCGCGGGCCCGGCCGGAGCTGGCCGGGGCGGAGCTGCGGGTGGGGCGGGCGCAGCAACTCCCGTTCGGGGACGGCAGCTTCGACGCAGTCGTGTCGCACATGGCGCTGATGCTGATGTCGGACGTCGACCAGGTCGCCGCCGAGGCGGCCCGGGTGCTCGTGCCGGGTGGCACCCTCGCCGTCGCGGTGGGCGGTGGAGCGGTCGAGGGTGAGGCCGTCGAGCTGTTCCTCACCCTCCTCCGGCCGTACCTCAAGGCGGCGCCCGCCGACCGGCACATGCCGCGCCTGGGCGACCGCCGGAGCCGTACCCGCGAGGGCCTCGACGAGCTCCTGGCCCCGGCCGGGTTCGGCCCGGTCGGTTGGCGGACCGTCACCATCGACCTGGGCGGCACGCCCGCGGAGCTGTGGCCGGCGCTGACCGTGTGCTTCTACGACATGACGGTGCTGGACGAGCGTCAGACCGCGGAGCTGAAGGCCGAGTTCCTGGCGAGCGCGGCCGGCCGCCAGGACGCGGACGGCAGGATCGCCGCAGGCATGCGGATCAACATCGCCACGGCGCGCTCCGCAGGGAGCTGACCAGGCAGGACGGGCGCATGCATGACGGACGCCCCTGGGCCGCCCTGACCGTCCTCGAACAGACGCTGCTGCGCCGTGCCCTTGAGCAGCTGTCCCTGGCCGGTGCCGTCCAGCACTACGCCACGGCCCTGCGCTGGTCCGGCGGCCCCGAGGCCCCGCTGCGCAGCTGGACCACCGAGGAGCAGCTGGAGCTGGCCCCGCAGGCCGCCGCCACGGCGCTCGCGCTGGCCGACCAGGGCCTGGTAACCGTCCGGGAGCGGCAGGGCTGGTCCGCGGCGGAGACCGACCCGGTGCTGCCCGGGGCGCGGCTGCGCGAGCTGCTCGCCGATCCGGCCGTCTGGCTCCGGGGACCGAAGGACGGCCACCGGTACCACCTCGCGGCCGGCGAGGCCGCTCGCGAGCGGTGGCTGGACGCGGTCTACCCCGTCGCGGAGCTCGCCGGGCTGCCCTCCTGGGACGAACTGAGCGTTCCGCAGCGTGAGGTGCTGGTCTGCGCCACCGAGGCGAGCGGCATGCTGACCGGGCCCTACGGCATCTGGGCGGATCTGCCGCCCGGCGTGGGCGAGGCCGAGCGGCTCGCCGTGGCGGACGAGCAGCTCGCGCCGCTGCTTCCGTTCGTCCGGGAGGGCTGGATCGAGGTCCAGCACCGGCCGGACGCCGACAGCGACGCCTTCACGGTCATCCCGCTCGAAGGACTCCGCACCGCCCTCGCCGACCCGGACGTCCGGTACGAGGGGGAGGACGCCGAGGAGTGGGGCGTCGGGGTCACCTGCTGCTTCACCTACGCCGGCCGGGCCGTCTGGCGGGCCGGGTGGAGTGGCGGGTGGGCCGGCCGGCTGACCGTCGACTGAGCTGCCTGCCGCGAGCCCGGCGGTTACGTTGGAGGGAGGGGGCGGCGCAGCACATCGGGCTGCTCGCCGGGCGGGCGCGGCCGTGACGCGACCTCGCCCTTCCGCCGGTGGTCCGGTGGCGGGAGGAGTGAGAGATGTCTGTGGCGGAACTGGACGAAGCGAAGCAGGAGGCGTTCGCGGGCCGGATGGTCCAGACGATCAACGACGCCTGCCTGGGGCTGATGGCGGGATTGGGCCACGAGACCGGGCTGTTCGACGTGATGGCGGGCCTGGAGCCGGCCACCAGCGCGGAGATCGCGCGGGCCGCCGGGCTGAACGAGCGGTACGTCCGGGAGTGGCTGGGCGCGATGGTGACGGGCGAGGTGGTCGACTACGAGCCGGTGCGCGGGACGTACGCGCTGCCGCCCGAGCACGCGGCCGCGCTCAGCCGCTCCGCCGGGCCGAACAACCTGGCGCGGATCATGCAGGACCTCAGCATGCTGGCGGAGGTCGAGCAGCAGGTCCTCGAGGCGTTCAGGACCGGGGCCGGGGTGCCGTACTCGGCGTACCCGCGCTTCCAGGCCATCCAGGCCGAGGAGTCGGGCGAGGTGTACGACCTCGCGCTGGTGGACGGGATCGTGCCGCTGGTGCCCGGTCTGGCGGACCGGCTGCGGGCGGGGATCGACGTGGTGGACATCGGCTGCGGCCAGGGCCACGCGATCAACGTGCTGGCCAGGGCCTTCCCGGCCTCCCGGCTGCTGGGCCTCGACCGGTCCGAGGAGGGGGTCGCCGCCGCGCGGGCGGAGGCGGCCGGGTGGGGGCTGACGAACGCGGACTTCCAGGTCGGGGACAGCGCGGAGCTCACCGGTGCCTACGACCTGATCACGGCCTTCGACGTCATCCACGACCTGGCCCGCCCGGCCGAGACGCTCGCCGCCGTGGCCGGTGCGCTGCGGGAGGACGGCGTCTTCCTGATGGCCGACATCTCGGCCTCGAGCCGGCTGGAGGAGAACATCGGCCACCCGCTCTGCCCGGCGCTCTACGTCTTCTCGACCTTCTACTGCATGAGCGTCTCGCTCAGCGAGGGCGGCGCGGGGCTGGGCACCGCATGGGGCGAGCAGACGGCCCTGCGGATGCTGGCGGAGGCGGGTTTCGGCAACGTCGAGGTCCAGCGGGTGGAGGGCGACATCATCAACGTGTACTACCTCGCGCGGCGCTGAACGTCCGTCCGGCCCAGCAGGGTGAAGCGCAGTGGCGTGCCCGGCCGGGCCTGGGCGGCGAGCGGCAGCGCGGCGGCGGGGACGACGCCGATGACGGGGTAGCCGCCGGTGGTGGGGTGGTCGGCGAGGAAGATCACCGGGTGGCCGTCGGGCGGGACTTGGACGGCGCCGAGCACCATGCCCTCGCTGGGCAGCTCGCCGGTGCGGGCCCGGGGGAGGGCCGGGCCCTCGGTGCGCAGCGCGATCCGGTTGCTCGCGGGGGAGATGCGGTAGCGGCCGCGGGCGAGCGCGGTGAACGCCGCCGGGGTGAACCAGTCGGCTCGCGGGCCGGGCCGCAGCGGCAGGAACAGTTCGGCCGGCGGGCCGGGGAGCGGGACGAGCTCGCCGCCGGGTGCGGGCGGCGGCGGGCCGACCGGGAGCCGGTCGCCGGTGCGCAGCGGGGAGGGTCCCAGGCCCGAGAGCAGGTCGGCCGACCTGCTGCCGAACACCTCCGGCACGGCGATCCCGCCGGCCACCGCCAGGTACGAGCGCACGCCGTGGGTCGCCGCCCCGATCTCCACCAGCTCGCCCGCGCCGACCGCCACCGCCGCGCCCCAGGCGGCGGGCCGGCCGCCGACCCGGACGGGGGCCGGTGCGCCCGTCACCGCGACCAGCAGCGGCGCCGAGGCCCGTAGGGCGACGCCGCCGAGCGTGGTCTCCAGCGCGGCGGCCCCGGGCGGGTTGCCGACGAGCCGGTTGGCGGCGGCCAGGGCGGGCCCGTCCAGCGCCCCGGCCCTGGGCACGCCGAGGTGGGCGACCCCGCGCCGCCCCTGGTCCTGCACCGTCGTCAGCGGCCCCGGCCGCTCCACCACCAGCTCCACGCCCGCCCCCTCAGCCCCGCTCCGCCGTGAACCTGACCCGCACCCCCGGCGTCAGCAGCGCCGCCGGCTCCCGCCGTTCGTCCCAGAGCGGCACCACGGTGCGGCCGAGGAGCTGCCAGCCGCCGGGGGAGGAGCGGGGGTAGACGCCGGTGTAGGGGCCGGCCAGCGCGACCGAACCGGCCGGGACGGAGCTGCGCGGGCTGTCCCGCCGGGGTACTTCGTAGCGCGGCGCCAGCCCGGTGAGGTACCCGAAGCCGGGGGCGAAGCCGCAGAACGCGACCCGGTACTCGGCCCCGGTGTGGATCCGGACGGCCGCCTCCGGCGACACGCCCCACAGCGCCGCGACCTCCGCGAGGTCCGGCCCGTCGTAGACGGTCGGCAGGGTGACCAGCGGCCCGTCGGCGGGCGGGTGCTCGGGCAGTTCCCAGCCGGCCAGCGCCCGGGCCAGCGCGGCGCGGTCGGCGACGCCGTCGAGCAGGACGGTCCGCGCGGCGGGTACGACCTCGGCGATCTCGGGCAGCTCCGCCCGCCGGTCGAGCAGCTGCGCGTAGAGCGCGGCGACCTGCTCGGCCGAGCCCAGCTCGACCAGCAGCGCGTCCTCCCCGACCGCCCGGAGCTCAGGCCCGTCCGCATCGGTCATACGAAGGCCTCGACCCGGACCCCGGCGGAGGCCAGCGCGCCCCGGACCCGCCAGGCCAGCTGGGCCGCGCCCGGGGTGTCGCCGTGGACACAGAGCGAACGGGCCTGGACGGAGACGAGTTCGCCGCCGACGGCCGTCACCTGGCTGTCCCGGGCCAGGCCGACCGCGCGGGCGATCACCGCCTCGGGGTCGTGCACGACGGCCTCGGGGTCACGGCGCGGGACGAGCGTGCCGGCCCAGGTGTAGGCGCGGTCGGCGAAGGCCTCGGTGACCACCGGCAGGCCGACGCCCTCGGCGACCATCAGCAGCCGCGAACCGGGCAGGCCGAGCACCGGCAGCGGGCCGTCGCAGACCGCCCCGGCGCGCAGCACGCCCGCGACGACGGCCTCGGCCTGCTCGGAGTCGCCGACCACCCGGTTGTAGAGGGCGCCGTGCGGCTTGACGTAGCTGACCCGGGAGCCGGCCGCGCGGGCGAAGACCTGCAGGGCGCCGATCTGGTAGGCGATCTCGTCGGCCAGCTCCTCGGGCGGCACGTCCATCGCGCGGCGGCCGAAGCCGGCCAGGTCGCGGTAGGAGACCTGGGCGCCGATCCGTACGCCGCGCTCGGCGGCCAGGGCGCAGACCCGGCGCATGGTGGACGGGTCCCCGGCGTGGAAGCCGCAGGCGACATTGGCGCTGGTCACCACGGAGAGCAGCGCTTCGTCGTCGGTCAGCGTCCAGCGCCCGAACCCCTCGCCGAGGTCCGCATTGAGATCGATCACCGCACCGGCCACGCCAGACCCGCCTCCCGCGCCACGCTCCTGGGGGTGATGGTAGGGCCTGCCCGCAGGTGCCCACGCCACTGACCCTGTGCGGAGCGCCTGCGGGCCCTCGCGCGCTCCCCCGACCGGCGGAACGTTTCTCGGCCCGGGTGGTGAGGAGCCGTCAGGCCGGGCCGGCCGCGAACCTGCTCGCGGCCTCCAGCCGCCGGATGGCCCGGAGCACGATCAGCAGCGGCACCGCGCCGACCACGCCGAACGACATGTCGACAAACCGCCAGTACAGCGGGATGCCGCGCAGCGGTCCGCAGATCAGCGCGAGCGGGATGATCCCGCCGCAGGCGAGCAGGGCCCAGCGGATCACCCAGACGTTGCGGACCGGTTCGCGCAGCGGCCCCCAGAAGGCGGTGGCGATCACCAGGTGGGCGAAGGCCAGCCAGTCGGTCCCGTACGCGAGGAAGGGGTAGCGCTCGTCGGTGCCGGCGATGCCGTCGCGCACGCGATCCGCCCAGGCGACGGCGGCGGGGAAGCGGTCGGCGAGGAAGGAGCCGTCCAGGGTGTCGGCCAGCCACTCGGTCTCGTGCTGGAGCGGGAAGGCCGTCAGGCCGCTGAGCACCAGGCAGACGATGAAGATCCAGAGCCAGCGGCGGACCGTCCGAAGGTCCACCTCGTCGCCGGCTGCTCGCTGTGCGCTCATGGCGCCGCCCCCATGTCGATATGTCGATCTGGCGGTGGAGGTGGGCCCTCGACCGCTTCGAGGGTGACTCTAGACGTAGAACTGAACGTGTTCAATATTGGCCCACCGCTGGGTGGCAACCGGGACGAGCAGGCTCGTTTCGGACCTTGACGGCGCGAACCTCTAATCTTGTCCACCGTGACCGCCATCGCTGACCATCCCCCAGCCGCCGGTGTGCCCCGGCCCGCGCCCGGCCCCGCCGCCGACGAGGGCCTGGCCCGGCGGCTCAAGGCGCTGGCCTGCACGGCGCCGCTGCACGATCTGGAGAACCGCAAGGTCAACCTGGCCGGCGAGTACTCCTCCTACGCGATGGCCGAGGTCGGCCTGGCCGTGATCGACCTGGTCACGCTCAACATGGACTTCGACACCGGGGCCGACCGCGAGATAGTGCTCGGCCGCCTGCTGCCGCGCGTCGCGGCGCAGAACCCCGGCCGGCCGAGCGCCGAGCACGAGCGGGTCGCCCGCTGGGTGCTCGAGTCGCTGATCAACGTCGGCAGCGTCGACCGCGGCTTCCGCGCCGTGTACGGCACCTTCGGGGCCGACGGCACGTACGTGCGCCGCGACTACGACTTCAAGCTGCTCGAGGAAGTCCCCGGCCCGGACGGCGGGGTCTACCTGCGCTCCACCGACGAAGCCGTCAACGTGCTGGTCGGCGCGCTGGACACCGACGTCACCTCTGCGCAGATCGCCGCCGAGGTCAAGCTGGAGGTGCTGATCCGGCGCGGCCGCCTGGCCGACGCCCAGCTCGCCGCCGAGCAGGCCCGCTACCGGACGGTCCAGTACGCCGAGACGCTGCGCCGCGCCCTGGAGGCGACCAGGCGCAACGTCCGCGCGGTCGACTGGATGCAGGCCATCCCCGACATGATCGACGAGGCGCTCGACCACATCGCCGACCGGTACCGGCACGAGAACGCGATCCTCACCAACATCCGCAAGGCCCGCGACGAAGCCGAGGACACGGAGCACAAGCGTCGCGCCGCCGAGCTGGTCGACATCGTCAAGGACTGCATCCGGCGGCACACCCAGCTGCAGACCCGGCTCCTGGAGGCCGGCCCGCTGTTCCGCGCCGAGCAGGACCGGCAGGCCTTCGCCGCACCCACCGCCCGCAGCGGGCTCGACCTCTACGGCCAGCTGCTCGCCCCCGTGCTCGGTCTGCCGATAGCGCAGGCCACCAGGCCGACCGACGCCTTCTTCGCCCAGGGCATCGGCCTGCGGACCCCGGTCTCCGTCCGGGTCGCCGACCTGGTCGACCTGCTGCTCACCCCGCCGGTCGAGCGCGAGCACCTCGGTGCCGAGCTGCCCGACCCCGACCTGGTCGCCACCCCGGACGACAGCCGCTTCTCGGAAGCCCAGCTGGAGGCCGCCCTGGAGCTGCTCGACCTCCCGGCCGACGCCCCCCGCCGCCTGTCCGGCCTGCTCGCCGAGGCCCGCCGCAGCGACCCGGAGCTGCCCTACCTGGTCGCCCTGCTCGCCGTCCACGCCGCCAGCCCGCCGGTCGGCACCGCCTACCGCCAGGGCGAGGAGCGCCTGCTCTTCGCCGTCGACGACGGCACCCGCCTCGACGACCCCGAGTTCGGCGGCGCCGACCTGATCGTGGGCAGCGCCCTTCTCGACGCGGTCGGGATGGCTGCAGAACGCACCGAGGGTAAGCCCAGGGGCGCGGGGAACGGCGCGGCCAACCCACTTGCCCCGCCGCGCTGAGGGCAGGTGAGCCGGTTGCAACTCCCCCAGGGGCGCGAGGCTCTGCTCGATCAACCGCGTGCGCGAGCGCGGAAGGCGCGGACCTGCTGCTTCCCGATTTCGCGCAGTTCCCCGCGCCCCTGGGGGAGTTGCAACTGATCCCTGGCGTTAGCCTGCGACTGGCGCCTCTTCCGACCTCGCGCAGTTCCCCGCGCCCCTGAATAGTGCAACTTAAGGAAGCCCTGTAGTGATGATCCACCCAGAGCCCGAGGCCGAGTCCGCCGCGCCGGCGGCTGCGCTGACGCCCGCCGATGTGGCGGATGCCGCGCGGCTGGTCTCCTTCGGGCTGCAGGCCAAGCTGCTGCCCGCGCGGGACGCGGAGTACGCGGAGCTGGTCCGCCGCCACCGCGAGGACCAGGGCTTCGCCCGCCTCGCGGATGCGGTGGCCACCGGGATGGGCCTGGTCGTCCTGGAGGTGTCGCCGCGGGCCGGGATGGCCGTGGCCGCCGCCGAGGACTCGGTGTTCGCCGTCCGGATGGGTGACTACTCGCGCCGGGCCGCGAGCGAGTCGACCGACCGGTTCCTGCACGGGCTGGCCCACCTCGCGGTGGCCGCGATGGCCTTCCCCCGCCCGGAGGACCTGGCCGACGACGGCTACCTGGGCCGGATCACCGTCAACGGCGTCGACGCCTTCGTCCGCCAGGCCTGCCGCCGCCTGGAGGAGCGGGCCGACGCCGAGGGCGCCAACACCGACCCGGCCAGCGACGCCCCCGGGCTGGAGGCGGCCTGGCGGGTCTGGGCCCGCCGCAGCGCGACCGGTGCCACCAAGGACGCCCGCCGCCTCTCCGGCTCGACCATCGGGATCGTCTCCAAGGCGGTGCTCTTCCTGGTCGACTCCGGCTTCCTGCAGAAGACCTCCGACGACGCCGGCGGCACCTACCGCACCACGGCCCGCTACCAGCTGCAGGTCCGCGACCTCGCGGGCAGCGCCGCGATGGGCGAGCTGCTCGACCTCGGCGTCGTCCCGGTCAGCGACGGCTCGGCCACCCTCCTCCCGGCCGACCACACCGAGGACCTGGTCGCCGACGCCGGCCTGCCGTTCCACTCGCTCTAGACCGGCCCGCCCGTCTCCCGTTCGAGCCAGGCCCGTTCCCACTGCCGGGTCAGGGCCGGGTAGACGACGAGGTGGCGGAAGGGCGCGATGGCGGCCATGTACAGCCGCCCGAAGCCGCCGTTGGGTCTGACGAGAACGGTCATCCGCAGCTCGTAGCCGCCGTCGGCGGACTCGACCCAGCCGAGGTGCATCAGGGTGTGCACGGTCTTGTTCGCCAGCTCGCGAACCGCCTCCCGGGGCAGCTCGTAGACCGGTTCGAGGGGCATCGCCTCGTCGTCGTGCCCGCGCGGAGCGTCCCGCAGGTCGGCGGGCAGGCGCTCGCGCAGCGACCCCACGCGGGTACCGACGCCCTGTGAGCGCTCGTCCCAGCCGAGCAGTGCGCCGAGCCTCCAGCGGACGGCGAACAGGAACCTCGCGGGTGCGGACTGCTCCGCGAGCCCGCCCGCGGTGCGCAGGGCCGCGAGCATCACGGGGAAGTCCCCGGGCCCGGCGCCGGGCGTGCGGAACGACCACACGTCCTCGACCAGGAAGTCGGCGGCGAATTCGTGGATGCGCCACGGTTGCCCGGTGTAAGCGGCCTCGGTCAGTCGTGCCATGGTCCCACCCTCTCTCAGACGGTCTGCGGGACAGCGGCGCGGAGCCGCGAAGGACGTCCGGCGCCCACAGCCGGCAGCCCCCACAGACCGGCCCCGAGCACCGGCAGGCAGGCGACGATGGCGGCGAGGCCGAGCCGTCGGCGCAGCGGTCCGTGGTGGCTGGTGTCCATGCCCTCAGCCTGTCGGCGGGGCCGCGCGGGGTCATCCCACCTGGCGGCGATCCGCCTCCCTCGCCAGGGGGAGGGCGTGAGCGTCAAAAACGCACGGCAATCAGTCGATATCCTCTGGTGAGACCAGGCGCCCCCGCCTGTCGACCGAGAACAGGAAGAGTGCGCAAGGTGTACGAGCTCAACCGGGTCCGCCTGTACTCCATCGGACCTGCCGGTGCCCGCTACGCCGACACGGTGCTCGACCTTCGCGGGGTCGGCGAGCCGGTGGCCGACCCGGCGCCGCAGCAGCCGGGGCTGTTCGGCGAGGAGCCGGAGGGCCCGGCCCGCCGGCCCGCCCCGGCCGGGGTGCTCTTCCTGGAGAACGGCGGCGGCAAGTCCGTCCTGCTCAAGCTGATCTTCTCGGTGATGCTGCCGGGCCACCGCAACACGCTCGGCGGCGCCAGCTCCGGCGTGCTGCGCAAGTTCCTGCTGGCCGACGACTGCGGCCACGTCGCGCTGGAGTGGCAGCACACCGTCACCGGCGAGCTGATCGTGGTCGGCAAGGTCAGCGAGTGGCGCGGCCGCCAGGTCTCCTCCGACCCGCGCAAGTTCGCCGAGACCTGGTACTCCTTCAGGCCGGGCCCCGGCCTGACGCTGGACGCGCTGCCGGTCGCCGAGCGGGTCAGCCTCGCGGACCAGAAGGCCCGCGGCCGGCGCCGCACCATGAAGGGCTTCCGCGACGCCCTCACCGAGGCCGGCAAGGCCTACCCGTACCTGGACCTGGTCTTCGAGGACGGCCACGACCGCTGGACGGAGCACCTCGGCGAGCTCGGCCTGGACCCGGAGCTGTTCCGCTACCAGCGCGAGATGAACGCCGACGAGGGCGAGGCGGCCGGCCTGTTCGCCGTCAAGCACGACGCCGACTTCACCGACCTGCTGCTGCGCGCCGTCACCGACACCCGCGACACCGACGGCCTGGCCGACCTGGTGCACGGCTTCGCCGCCAAGCTCGGCCGCCGCGCCGAGCTCACCGCCGAGCGCGACTTCACCGCCGGCTCGCTCGACCTGCTGCAGCGGATCGTCGAGGCCACCGCCGCCCGCGAGTCCGTCCGCGAGACCCACCGCACCGCCGAGCGCCGCACCCGCCGCCTGGCCCAGGGCCTGGCCGTCCGCGCGGGCGCCGAGCGTGAGCGGGCCCATGACCTGGCCATCGAGGTGGCCGCCGCCGCGAGCGCGGTCACCGCCGCCGAGGCCGACCGCACCCGGCACTCGCTGATCACCGCCGAGCTGACCCACCGGCACGCCACCCTGGGCCTGGCCGCCGCCACCGCCGAGGCCGCCGGGCTGCGCCGTGAGCTCACCGAGGCCCGCACCCTGCACTCCGCCTGGCAGGCCGCCGAGGCCGTCCTGCGCCACCGCGCCGCCGCCGACCGCGTCACCCGGGTCGCCGAGGCGATCCGGGAGGCCGAGCTGGACGCCGCCCCGGCGCTCGCCGCCCGCTCGCGCGCCGCCGGGGCCCTGGCCCGCGCCCTGGAGACGGCCGCCCAGGCCGCCGAGACCAGGGCCGACCAGGAGGAGCTGCGCGCCGAGGAGCTGCAGCAGGACGGCACCAGCGCCCACACCGAGGCCACCGCCGCCGCGACCGCCGCCCAGAAGGCCCGCAGCGAGGCCGACCACCTGCGCCAGCGCCTGGCCGAGGTCGAGCAGGAGACCCAGGCCGCCGTCGAGGCCGGCTGGATCGACGGATCGACCGACGAGCCCGACCCCGCCCGGGCCGCCCTGCACGCCTCCGACGCCGAGCAGGCCGCCACCGCCGCCCTCGAGCAGGCCCGGGCCGCCGCCGAGGCAGCCGCCGCCCGGCTGCGCGAGACCGGCGCCGCCGAGGCCCGCGCCGAGCTGGCCGCCGCCCGCGCCAGCGACGCGTACAAGGACGCCCACCGCGCGCTCGCCGCCGAGCAGCGCACCGCCGCCCAGCTGGCCGCCGAGCCGCGCCTGGCCGAGCTGCTCGGCCTCACCCCGTACCGCGAGGGCACCGAGGACGGCGAGCTCACCCCCGCGATCCTCGACACGACCGCCGCCGACCTGCGCGAGCAGCTGGAGAACTCGGTGGCCACCGCCGAGCGCACGCTGTTCGACCTGCGCACCGCCGCCGCCGACGACTCCCGGATCCTGGCCGCGCTCGGCGACGGCGGCCTGCTGCCGCCCGGCCCGGACGTGCTGGCCACCGTCGAGTACCTCGGCGAGCACGGCATCCCCGCGCTGCCCGGCTGGCGCTACCTCGCCCAGTCCGTCGACCCGGCCGACCACGAGGCGATCCTGGCGGCCCGCCCCGAGCTGGTGGACGGTGTGGTGGTCACCGACCCCGCATCGCTGGAGCGCGCCCGGGAGACGCTGAGCGCCGCCGCCCTGCTGCCGCGTTCCACCGTGGCCGTCGGCACCGCCGCCGCGCTGATCGCCCCGATCGCCGACGAGCCCCCGTTCTTCCTGGTGCCGCCGAACCCGGCCATGCACGACGAGCACGCCGCCGACGACGAGCGCCGCGAGCTTCGCGCCCGGGCCACCGCCCGCGAGGAGCACATCCGCGAGCTGGCCGCCCGCCTGGGCGCCGACCGGGCGCTCACCGCGCGGCTGGCCTCCTGGCAGGAGCAGTGCCCGCCCGGCACCCTGGCCGAGCTGACCGAGGCCGCCCGCACCGCCGCCGCCCAGGCCGAGACCGCCGCCGCCGAGCTGAGCACGCTGCGCGCCGAGCACACCGAGGCCGAGACCGACCACGCGGCGGCCGCGTACGCCCACGAGGAGCGCCGCGAGGCGGCCCAGCGCACCCGCCGCCGGGCCGACGCGCTGGCCGGCCTGGCCTTCCGCCTGCGCGAGCGGGCCAACTGGACCCGCCGGCAGCGCGAGCTGGCCGAGGACGCCACCGAGTGCGACCGCCGCCAGGCCGTCCGCGCCGAGCGCGCCCGCACCTGCGACGAGGACCGCCGCGCCGCCCAGCGCGCCGCCGACGACGCCCGCCGCACCGCCCGCACCCTGCGGGCCGAGCGCGCCGAGCTCTCCGTCACCGAGCTCCCCGAGTCGGACGACCCGGCCTCGGCCTCGCTGCCCGCGCTGCGCGAGGCCTACCGGGCCGCCTCCCAGCTGTACGAGAAGGTCGGCGTCGGCGCCGACCTGCGCGCCGAGCAGGCCCGCGCCGAGGGCGACGAGACGGCGGCCGCCGCCGAGCTGGACCGGCTCACCAACAAGGTGCGCACCCGCGCCGAGGAGCTGCTGGCCAGCCCCGACGGCGCCGACGGCCCGGCCCGCCAGGCCGCCGCCGGGCGCGCGGAGGATCTGGTCGCCACCATCGAGGCCCGCTCCGCCGCCGCCAGCGAGCAGCTCGGCCGCCTGCGCGGCGAGGCCGAGCGCTCGGCCCCCGCGAGCGGCGAGGCGCACACCGAGCTGCCCGAGGAGCTCGTCCCCACCGACCCCGAGCACGCCCAGGCCCTGCTGCGCACCGCCACCACCCTGCTCGCCGAGCGCCGCGAGCGGCTGGAGACGGCCCGCACCGAGCTGGCCGACCTGCAGCGCACCCTGGACGCCGCGCAGAGCGCCGCCGCCGACTTCGACGAGTCGGCCGCCCAGCTGCGGGACGGTCTGCGCGACCACGAGGACGCCGATCCGAACACCGAGCCCTACCTCGGCAGCCTGCCCGAGGCCCGCTCGGCCGCCGCCGAGAGCCGCCGGACGCTGCGCGGCGCGGCCGCCGAGCTGACCGCCGCCGAGCTGGCCGTCCGGGACGCCTCGGACGGGCTGATCCGGCACGCCAACGCGGCCCGGTACGAGGCCGTGCGCACCCCCGCCCGCCAGCAGATCCGCGAGCTGCCGGCCGCCGCCCTGCCCGACCACGCCGCCGCCTGGGCCGCCGCCTTCGCGCCCCGGCTGCGGGTGCTCACCGACGAGCTGGCCCAGCTCGAGCGCAACCGCGGCTCGATCGTGGACCGCCTGCGCGGCCTGGTGGAGAGTTCGCTGGCCACCCTGCGCGCCGCCCAGCGGCTCTCCCGGCTGCCCGAGGGCCTGGGGGAGTGGTCCGGCCAGGAGTTCCTGCGGATCCGCTTCGAGGACCCGGACCACGCCCTGCTGGTCGAGCGCCTCGGCGAGGTGATCGACGAAGCCACCAGCGCGGCCGTGCGCAAGAACAGCGACCTGCGCCGGGACGGCATGTCGCTGCTGCTGCGCGGCGTCGCGGCGGCGATCGGCCCCAAGGGCGTCAGCGTCGAGATCCTCAAGCCGGACGCGGTGCTGCGCGCCGAGCGGGTCAGCGTCGGCCAGATGTCGGACGTGTTCTCCGGCGGCCAGCTGCTCACTGCGGCCATCGCGCTCTACTGCACGATGGCCGCGCTGCGGGCGAACGACCGGGGCCAGTCGCAGCTGCGGCACGCCGGCACGCTCTTCCTGGACAACCCGATCGGCCGGGCCAACGCGACCTACCTGCTCGAGCTCCAGCGGGCCGTCGCCGACGCCCTCGGCGTCCAGCTGATCTACACCACCGGCCTGTTCGACACCACGGCGCTGGCCGAGTTCCCGCTGGTCATCCGGCTGCGCAACGACGCCGACCTGCGGGCCGGCCTGAAGTACATCTCGGTCGAGGAGCACCTGCGGCCTGGCCTGCCCGCTCCGCAGGACCCGGACGGCCCGGTGATCCACGGTGAGATCACCGCGACCAGGATGTTCAAGCGGCCCGCCGAGGCCGCCACGGACTGAGGCGGCGAACGGGGGGAGTTGAAGAACTCTTCACATTCATAGATCCTGTATCCGGAGCCGTGCGTTCGGGACGGCGATCGGAGCGGAGGCAGCCGTGACGGACGTCTTCGAACAGGAGCTGCTGGAGCAGCTGGCCGAAGCCCGTCGGGCCCAGGCCGACGCCCGGGCGGCGGGCGACCTCGACGGGGTCGACGCCTACCGGGGCCGGATCACCGGCCTGCTGCACATCGCGGCGCGGTACGGGATCCGGCTGCCGCACACCCCCGAGGAAGAAGAAGAGGACTGAAAGATGGCGGTGCCGCTCTACCAGGCCAAGGCGGAGTTCTTCCGCACCCTCGGCCACCCGGCCCGCATCCGCGTCCTCGAACTCCTCCAGGACGGCCCGCGACCGGTCCGTGAACTGCTCGCCGAGATCGACATCGAGGCCTCCAGCCTCTCCCAGCAGCTCGCCGTGCTGCGCCGCACCCAGCTGGTCACCGCGACCCGTGAGGGCAACACGGTGATCTACGCCCTCAGCACCCCCGACGTCGCCGAGCTGCTGCGAGCGGCCCGGCGCATCCTCACCGACATGATCGCCGACCAGGGCGAGCTGCTCACCCAGCTGCGGGGCCGCTGAGCCCCGAGGGGCCGTCTGGCCTCCTCGCCAGGAAGTACCCCTGCTGGGACAGCTGCCCCGGGCCGGGCTCGCAGACCAGCCGGGCTTCGACCTCGAAGCCGGCCCGGCCCAGCAGCGCGGCGAAGCGGTCGGCGGCGACCCAGTACACCTCGAGCGACAGGTCGTGCCCGTAGGCGTGTGCCAGGTGCCGGTGCTGCTCGCCCGCCTTGAAGGCGATCAGCAGCCGGCCGCCCGGGGCCAGCACCCGGTGGACCTCCGTGAACACCTCCGGCAGCAGCTCCGGCGGGGTGTGCACGGTCGAGTACCAGGCGAGCGCGCCACCGAGGGAGCCGTCGGCCAGCGCCAGGCCGGTCACCGACCCCTCCTCGAACCGCAGGTCCGGGTAGCTGCGCCGGGCCACCGCCACCATCTGCGGCGACAGGTCCACGCCGAACGCGGCCAGGCCGAGTGCGTGCAGATGTGCCGTCACATGCCCGGGCCCGCAGGCGAGATCGGCGACGGGCCCGCCCGCGCGGACCAGTTCGGCGAAGGTGCCGATCATCGCGCGCCCGTGCAGGTCGTCCTCGAAAGACGGCGGCACGAGCCGGGCGTAGTCGGCGGCGACGGTGTCGTAGGCCGTCCGGGTGAGGGTCAGGTGGCTGGCTTCGGTCACAGCCCAGGACTGTAGCCCGTCAGGGCTGCAGGCGGGCCGCGCGCAGGATGCTGGTGAGCAGGCCGGGGAAGCGCCGCTCCAGCTCCTCCTCGCGCAGGACGCTCATCCGGGCCGTGCCGCGCCGGTGCTGGCGGATCACCCCGGCCTCGCGCAGGACGCGGAAGTGGTGGGTGCTGGTCGACTTGGTGACCGGGAGGGCGAAGGCCTGGCAGGCCATCTCGTGCTGCCCGGAGGAGAGTTCGGTGACGATCCGGAGCCGGACCGGGTCGGCGAGGGCGTGCAGCACGGCCGCCAGGCGGAACTCCTCCGGGCTGGGTTCGGGGAGGCAGCCGTCGTGCGCGTCGGTCAGGGTCTCGGTCACGTCAGCCATGGTACGAGACGGCTCCGGCCTGTTAGTTCGATGAGGGTCGTAGTTTGATGCTTCTCGTAGTACGGTTTCTCTCGTACCAATCAGCCGTGTGCCGGAGGAGCCCGCCGTGAGTGCCCTGTTCGAGCCCATCACCCTGCGGTCGCTGACCGTCCGGAACCGGATCTGGATGGCGCCGATGTGCATGTACTCGGCCCTCCCCGAGGGCGCCGGGACGGGAGTGGCCACCGACTTCCACCTGGCCCACCTGGGCGCGCGGGCCGCCGGCGGCGTGGGCCTGCTGCTGGTCGAGGCCACCGCCGTGCGGCCCGAGGGCCGGATCTCCCCGTACGACCTGGGGCTGTGGAACGAGCGGCAGCAGGAGCAGCTGGCCCGGGTCGCCGCGCTGGTGCGCGGTCACGGCGCGGTCCCCGCGATCCAGCTCGCGCACGCCGGGCGCAAGGCCGCCACCGACCGGCCCTGGCTGGGCGGCGGGCCGGTGGCGCCCGAGGCGGGCGGCTGGCAGCCGGTCGGGCCCTCGGCCGTCCCGTTCAGCGCGAAGCACCAGGTGCCGCACGAGCTGACGGTGGCGGAGATCAAGGAGCTGGTCGACGCCTTCGCGGCCGCTGCCGGGCGGGCACTGGCCGCCGGGTTCCAGGCCGTCGAGATCCACGGCGCCCACGGGTACCTGATCCACTCCTTCCTCTCCCCGCTGGCCAACCGCCGCACCGACGAGTACGGCGGCTCGTTCGAGAACCGGGCCCGCTTCGCCCTCGAGGTGGTCGCCGCCGTCCGCGCCGTCTGGCCCGCCGAGCTGCCCCTGTTCTTCCGCACCTCCGCCACCGACTGGGTGGACGACAAGCCGAGCTGGACGCCGGAGGAGACCGTCCGCCTTGCCAAGGAGCTGGCGGCCGCCGGAGTGGACCTGGTCGACACCTCCACCGGCGGCTTGGTGCCGAACGCCAAGATCCCCGCCGGGCCCGGATTCCAGGTGCCGTTCGCGGCCAGGATCCGCGGCGAGGCCGGCCTGCCCACCGGCGCCGTCGGCCTGATCACCGACCCGGCCCAGGCCGAGGCCGTCCTCACCGAGGGCCGGGCCGACGTCGTCCTGCTCGGCCGCGAGCTGCTGCGCGACCCGCACTGGCCGCACCGCGCGGCCCGCACCCTCGGTGCCGCGCCCTCCTGGCCGGACCAGTACGGCTGGGCCGTGTAACTGCCCCTATCTGCGCGGTCGGCCTTCCACGGGGGTGAGGGCCGACCGCGCGGCCCGCCGCTGCCTGGGCGGGCGGCTGCCCGCGAGCGGCGAGGCCGAGTTCGGGCCGCGCAGGCGCTGCGCCGCGATCTGACGGCTGATCACGATGTCTATCAGCCCCCAGGCCGTGCCGAACACCCCCAGTGCGGTGACCAGCAGAGCCGGCGTCAGCAGCGAGCTGCGCGCGATCGAGGCCAGCGAGGCCACGATCAGGGCCACCACCGTGAACGAGAAGAACAGCCAGGCCCGCACGGCCGCGTTCCGTACTTCGTCCGGCAGCCTCCGGCGGCGCCGTTCCTCCTTCATCGCCTCCCCCTCCCAGGGCGGCGCGCCACGCGCCCCCGGCACTCCAGCTTCCCGTACCGGGGCCCGCTCATTCGCCCGTTCGGGCGAGATCACCCGAGCGTGGCGTCGAGCTCCTCCAGCGCGCCGACCACGATGGTCCGCATCGCGCGCTCGGCCTGCTCCGGCTCGCCCGCGCAGATCGCCTCCGCGACCTCGCGGTGCAGACGCACGGCGTACGGGCGGGGCTGGTGGGGCATCAGCTGATGCTCCGTCCGGCCGGTCAGCACCGCGCCCACCGTGTCGCCCAGATGGGCGAACATCTCGTTGCCGGAGGCCCGGAGCACCGTCGCGTGGAACGCGATGTCGTGCCGCAGGAAGGACTCCAGGTCGGCCGCCTTGGCCGTCACGGTCAGTTCCACCGCCAGCGCGCTGAGCTCCCGCCGCTGGTCGTCGGTGGCCTGACGGGCCGCCAGCGCGGCGGCGGCCGGCTCGACCGCCACCCGCAGCGAGCCCAGCGAGCGCAGCTGCGCCGCCCGGTCCGCGCCCGCCAGGCGCCAGCGGATCACCAGCGGGTCGAAGACGTCCCACTGCTCCTTGGGCAGCAC
This sequence comes from Kitasatospora sp. NPDC002227, assembly GCF_040296285.1. Taxonomy (NCBI): domain Bacteria; kingdom Bacillati; phylum Actinomycetota; class Actinomycetes; order Kitasatosporales; family Streptomycetaceae; genus Kitasatospora; species Kitasatospora sp. NPDC002227. Next base: position 27,103 of record NZ_JBEOWY010000029.1, on the reverse strand, counting down.
CGTGCTGCCCACCCGCCGCCGGGACTCCACCAGCCGCATGGACTCCAGGATGCGCACCGCCTCGCGCACGACCGTGCGGGACACCCCGTACTGCTCCTCCAGCTCCTCGCTGCGCAGCACCGCGCCGACCGGGATCTCACCCGAGGCGATGGCTGGTCCGAGGTCGGCGAGGAGGCGGCCCGGCAGGCCCTGGATGTCCATCCGACCAGGGTAGAGGCCGGTGATCCGCGGGGCCGGGGGCGCGGCGCAAAAGTATGACGATTAAGTTTCGATGGGTTGAATAAGTCATACCTTTGGGTGCAAGGTGGCACCGACCAGGCAGAACAGGAGCACCACCGCATGGGTCTCAACGTCGAGAACCACGTCCCCCACCCGCCGCTCGTCGTCGTGATGGGCGTCTCGGGGGTCGGGAAGACCACGGTCGCCCGGCTGCTCGCCGAGCGGCTGGGGCTCCCGTACGCGGAGGCCGACGACTTCCACCCGCCCGCCAACATCGCCAAGATGGCGGCCGGCACCCCGCTGGACGACACCGACCGGGCCCCCTGGCTGGCCGCGCTGGCCGGCTGGCTCCACGCCCGCTGCACGGCGGGTGAGGGCGGGGTGGTCACCTGCTCGGCGCTCAAGCACACCTACCGCGACACCCTGCGCACCGGCTGCCCCGAGGCCTTCTTCCTGCACCTCACCGGCGGCCACCACCTGGTCGAGGACCGGCTCGCCCACCGGGCCGGCCACTTCATGCCCGCCTCCCTGCTCGACTCCCAGTACGCCGCCCTGCAACCGCTCGGGCCCGGCGAACGCGGAGCCGTGCTGGAGGTCGACCACACACCCCCACAGCTCGTCGAGATGGCCGCAGCCCTGCTCCGGCCCGTCAACGGAGACCTCGCGTGACACTCCCCGCCCTGCTCGCGGCCGCCCCACCGGCCCTGCCGCACACCGGCAGCGACACCCGGCTGCTGCTCGCCACCCTGCTGAGCATCGGCGCGATCGTGCTGATGATCAGCAAGCTGAAGCTGCACCCCTTCCTCGCCCTCACCCTCGGCTCCGGGCTGCTCGCGGCCGTGGCCGGCGCCCCCTTCGACAAGCTCACCAGCAGCTTCGTCACCGGCTTCGGCGCCACGGTGAGCGGCGTCGGCCTGCTGATCGGCCTCGGCGCGATGCTCGGCAAGCTGCTCGCCGACTCCGGTGGGGCGAACATCATCGCGGACACCGTGCTCGCCCGCTCGAGCCGCCGGATGCTGCCCTGGGCGATGGCGCTGATCGCCGCGGTGCTCGGCCTGCCGCTGTTCTTCGAGGTCGGCGTGGTGCTGCTGATCCCGATCGTGCTGCTGGTGGCCCGCCGCGGCGGCCTGCCGCTGATCCGGGTCGGCATCCCGGCACTGGCCGGGCTCTCCGTGCTGCACGGCCTGGTGCCACCGCACCCGGGCCCGCTGGTCGCGGTGGACGCACTGAAGGCCGACCTCGGCGTGACGCTCGCGCTCGGCCTGCTGATCGCCGTCCCCACCCTGATCGTGGCCGGCCCGCTCTTCGCCCGCCTCGCCGAGCGCTGGGTCGGCCCGCTGGAGCTGCCCGAGGCCCCTGAGCCGTCCGAGCGCCCCGACCGCACCCCCTCCTTCGGCGCGGTGCTCGCCACCATCCTGCTGCCGGTGCTGCTGATGCTCGGCAAGGCGCTCGCGGACGTGGTGGTGGACGACCCGAAGGCGCTCGTCCAGCGGGTGGCGGACTTCGTCGGCTCGCCGCTGATCGCGCTGCTCGCAGCCGTACTGCTCGGCATGGTGACGCTCGGCAAGGCGGCCGGGTTCTCCACCGCGCGGATCTCCGACACCGTCGGCGGCTCGCTCGGCCCGATCGCCGGGATCGTCTTCATCGTCGGCGCGGGCGGCGGCTTCAAGCAGACCCTGATCGACGTCGGCGTCGGCAACGCGGTGAGCACCTGGTCCGCCGAGTGGCACATCTCCGCCCTCCTGCTCGGCTGGCTGATCGCCGTCCTGATCCGCCTGGCCACCGGCTCCGCCACCGTCGCCACCATCACCGCCGCCGGCATCGTCGCCCCACTGGCGAGCGGCATGAGCTCGACCCACGCGGCCCTGCTGGTCCTGGCGATCGGCGCCGGCTCGCTCTTCCTCTCCCACGTCAACGACGCCGGCTTCTGGCTGGTGAAGGAGTACTTCGGGATGAGCGTCGGCCAGACCCTGAAGTCCTGGTCGGTGATGGAGACCGTCATCTCGGTGGTCGCCATCGCCCTGATCCTCCCGCTCAGCCTGCTGATCTGAGTCCCGCCGGCCCTTGCAGGGCGTTGCTCGGCCCGTGCCGAGCCCGTCCCCGGCGAGGGCCGGCGCTGCCCCGGCAGTGGCCTCACGGGCCGGGCGGATGCGCACCGACGTGGTGCGGGGCTTCCGGCTCGACCACGGCTTCCAGGTGTTCAACACGTCCTACCCGCAGGTCAGGCGGCGCCTGGACCTGCGGGCGCTGCGCCTGCACCCGTTCACCCCCGGCTTCCTGCTGGCCGACGGCCGGACCTTGCGCCGTGTCGTGGATCCCGTCCGCCGCCCGGCCCAGGCGCTCGCACTGCTGCCCGGCGGCCCGCTGCCTCCGCGCGACCTCGCGGCCCTGGGGCTCCTGACGCTGTGCGACGCCGCGCTCCCGGCCGCCCTGGTCAAGCGGCTGCCGGAGACGACCACCTCGCGGGCACTGCGGCTGGCCGGGTTGACCCGGCGCACGGTGGACGAGGCCCTGCGGCCGTTCCTGGCCGGGGTGTTCCTGGACGACGGGCTGGAGACGTCGAGCCGGCTGTTCCACCTGGTGTGGCGCAGCCTGGTGCGCGGCACCCTGTGCCTGCCGCAGGACGGGATCGGTGCCGTCCCGGCGCAACTGGCCGCCGGACTGCCCGCGGGCAGTCTCCTGCTCGGTACCCGCATGGAGCGGCTGACGGCGGCCGGAGTGGTCCTGGCGGACGGCGCCGAGCTGCGCGCTCGCGCGGTGGTGGTGGCCACCGGGATGTCCCGGGCCGCCCGGCTGCTGCCGGGTCTGGCGCTCCCGGCGGCCCGCGCGGTGACGACCTTCTACCACGCGGCGCCGGTCAGCCCGCTGCCGGAGCCGACCCTGGTCGCGGACACGGGCCGGGAGATCCTCAACACGGTGGTGCTCTCGGAGGTGGTGCCGGGCTGCTCACCGGACGGGCGCGCCCTGGTGTCGACCTCGGTGCTGGGCACCCAGGCGGGCGAGGAGCTGGTCCGGGCGCGGGCCGCCGCCCTGTACGGAGCTGACCCCACGGGCTGGGAGCCGCTGGCCGCCTACCGGATCGCCGAGGCGCTCCCGGCCGGACCGCCTCCGCTGGCACTCAGCCGGGGCACCCGCTTCGCGCCGGGCCGCTACGTCTGCGGCGACCACCGCGCCACCGCCTCGGTGCAGGGGGCCCTGGCCTCGGGGGCGCGGGCGGCCCGCGAGGTGGCGGCGGACCTGGGAGCCGGCTCAGGGCGGTGACTGCCCCGGTCGCGTTCGGCTGCCAGCAGTTCGGGGAGGCCGGTCAGGCGCCGCGGCCCGGCGGCGGCCTGCGCCGTGCGGTGGTCGGCGGCCAGCAGCGCGTGGTGGCGGTGGACGAAGGCCCAGTACCCGGTGGTGTACGGGCAGGCCCGGTCGCCGAGGCGCTCGGTGAGCCGGTAGCGGCAGGGGCCGCAGCTGCTGAATTAGGCCGGCCCGTCCGCGAGGCCGAGACAGCCGAACACCAGCGGGGCGGCGCCGCAGAGCCCGGCGCCGGTCCGGTGGACCTGCGACAGCCGGTGGTCGACCGGGAGTTCGTCGTGCAGTTTCATGGCCCGTTCCGTTCGTCCTGGCCCGGGGGCATCCCCTTGCGGAGCGTCCGCCGCAGTGGCGGGCGGCGACGGTCGCAGCGGTGCCGCAGCGTTCGACACGGGCCGGCGGGTGCCTCGGGCAAAACGCTGCACAAACAGTTCGACTGGGTCGCTTGCATCGATTCGCTGCAGCGTGGAGTGGTGACCACCTCGACGCAGACCCACGGCGCCCCGAGCCCGGCAGCCGACGCCTCCGCGCCGGTTGCCGAGGAGCTGCGGTCGCTCCTGGACCGCTCGGCCCGCGGTGACCAGGCGGCCTTCGAGGGCCTGTACCGCGCGGTCGCGGGGCCGGTGTACGGCGTCGCGCTGCGCGTCCTGCGCAGCCCGGCACACGCCGAGGAGGTCGCCCAGGAGGTACTGCTGGAGGTGTGGCGGAGCGCCGCGGCCTACCGGCCCGAGCGCGGGACCGTCCGGGCGTGGGTGCTGACCATCGCCCACCACCGGGCGGTGGACCGCGTGCGGGCCGCCCGGGCCTCCGCCGACCGAGACCATCGCGCCGGCTTCCTCGGCCTGACGGGCGGCGATCCGCCGGACGAGCAGGCGATCGGTTCGCTGGACCGCCGGCGCGTGTGCCGGGCGCTGGCGCTCCTGAGCGCGGCACAGCGCGAGGCTCTGGTGCTGGCCTACTACGGCGGGTACACCCAGCGGGAGATCGCGCTCCGAGTGGGCGTGCCGCTGGGCACCGTGAAGACCAGGATGCGCGACGGGCTCGCCCGGCTCCGGGCGGCGCTGCCGTCGGAGGAAGGGGGGCCCGGAACCTCGGGCTGGTGAGCCGTCCGGCCCGCAACGTCCACGACCGCAGGAGGACACCATGACCACGGACCCGAAGCTGCCGGATAACCAGCGCCCGGTGGTGGGTAGCCCGCCGAGCGAGACGCCCGAGTGCGAGTCCTCGACCTGTTCGGGCATCTCGACCCCGGAGTCGGTAGAACTGCACACGGCGTGGCCGGGCTGGATCCCCCTGGTGGTGATCGGGATCATGGTGGTGTGCTGCGTCGGTTTCGCTGTGGGGAGGATCGCGGGATGGTGAGGTCGTCTGCCGACCAGGACACCGGAGTGCTCGCCGCCGACCCGCTGCCGGACGTGGGTCTGCCGACCGGTGGAGTGGCGCAGCGGCTGGGCGTCTCACCGACCACGGTGCGGTCCTGGGAGCGCCGGTACGGGATCGGCCCCGCGCACCGGGAGGCCGGTCACCACCGCCGCTGGAGCAGGCAGGACATCGCCGTCCTGGAGGCCATGTGCCGCCTGACCGCCCGGGGAGTGCGCCCGGGCGAAGCCGCCCGCGCGGCCCTGGCCGAGCGTGGTTGCGTCGACCACGGCACCGGGACGCATTCCGCGTCCGGGCCGCCCGAACCGGACCCGCGGCCCGCCACCGGGCCGGGCCCGGGCGGCAGCCGCGTGCTCCGGGTCGGAACGGTACGCCCCGAGTGCCGTGGGCTCGCCCGCGCGGCGGTCCGGCTGGACGCACCGGAGGTCGCCCGGATCCTCCGCGAGGCGCTGGAGGCGTACGGGGTGATCGAGGCGTGGACGGAGGTCATGATGCCCGCGCTGCGCGCCGCGGGCCGCAAGTGGGCGGCGGACGGCGAGCACTACGTCGAGGTCGAGCACCTGCTGTCCTGGCACGTGTCCAGCGCGCTGCGGGGTGTTGCGGTCGGAACGGCCGACCTGCGGGCGGTCCCGCCGGTGCTGCTGGCTGCGGCGCCCGGCGAACTGCACACCCTGCCGCTGGAGGCCACGGCGGCGGCGATGACCGAGCGCGTGCTGCCGTTCCGGATGCTCGGTGCGGCCGTGCCGCCCCGGGCCCTGCTCGACGCTGTCCGCCGGATCGGCCCGCCGGCGGTGATGATCTGGTCCCAGGACCGGGGCAGTGCCGACCGCGAGCTGCTGGGGCGGGTCGGCGCCAGCCTGTGGGGCCCGCGAGGCTCCCGCAACGGGGCGGTGATCGTCGCCGCGGGCCCCGGCTGGGGGCGCACCAGGCTGCCGGCGGGCACCGCGGTGCCCCGTACCCTCTCCGCCGCCGTCGATCTCCTGGAGGGCCTGAGCGGACCGGGTCAGGCAGGACGCAGAAAGACCTCGTCCGTGTAGCACCAGGCCCAGTCCTCGCCCGGGCCCGTCGATCTGGCGATGTGATGGCCGTGGGCGTGGGCGTGCCGGTAGGCGTGCTGCCCCGGCGAGCTGTCACAGCACCCCACGTGCCCGCAGCTCAGGCACTTGCGCAGGCCGACCCAGGTGCCACCACTGCCCAGGCATTCCTCGCACCCGTCGGCGGTGCCCGGCGCCGGCTCCGGCAGGCCGTCCAGGTGCGCACAGGTCGCCGGCACGACCAGGCCCCGGTCCGGGGCCACCAACCACCGGCTCGGCAGGTCCATGCCGTCCACACTACTGCCGGGCAGCCGGCCGGGGCCGACGGGAATCCGGTGGCGGGACGGGCGGTGCGGAGGGTTGGATCACGGGATGAGCCACGTCGCGAATGTCATGATCTCCGTCGAGCCGGACGGTCATCCTGCCCTCGGGGCGCTCGGCGAAGGGCTGTGGACCGCCGCGCCGCTGCGCGGGCGGACCGACGGTGCCGTGGGCCGGACCGGGCCGCGGCCGGAGATCACCGGCAGCAGGTCCGGGTGGGCCGGGTTCAAGAGCCCGGAGTGCGGCGACCTGGCCGTCCTGGCGGTCGCAGGCGAGCGGACGACGACCACCACCCTGGGCGGCCCACGGTGAGCGCCCGCACTCCGGTGGCCCACCTGCTGGTGGGCCTCCCCGGCTCGGGCAAGACCACGTACGCCCGGCGGGTGCTGGAGCCGACCGGGGCGGTCCGGCTGTCGGTGGACGAGACCGTCCACGAGCGGTACGGCCGGTACGGCGTCGACTACCCGGCGAGCAGCTACTTCGAGAAGGAGGCCCCGGTCGTCGCCGAGCTGCACGGGCGCCTGGCCGCCCTGCTCGCCGACGGCCTGGACGTGATCTGGGACCACGGCCTGTGGCCCCGGCGGGACCGCGACGCGCTCAAGGCCCTGGTGGAGTCGGCCGGTGCGCGCCGGCAGCTGCTGTACTTCCCGGTCGAGCGGGACGAACTGCTGCACCGGCTCGCCGAGCGCAACCACCGCGCGGACGCCAACGCGCTGACCGTCACCCCGCAGGACCTGGACGACTTCCTCGCCCGCTTCGAACCGCCGCACGGCGAGGGCGAGGAAGCCGTGCCGACGGACTGGCTCCGCAGGCTGGGCGGCCCCCGAGCGGGCCGCGCCCACGACGACCCCGAACTGCGGGCGGTGATCCAGCGTTACGTCACCCCCGGCCGACGGTACCTGAAGCTCGGCGGCGCGCTGCTCCGGCTGGAGGAGGCCGAACGGGCCCGGTACGCACAGGAGACCGGCCGGGCGGCCGGGGAGATCACTCCGCAGGAGCTGGACGTCCTGCTGGCGGGCGGCTGGCGCGAGCGCAAGACGGCAGCCTGGCTGATCGCCGTCTCCCGGCGGACGGAGTACCGCGGGCGGCTCGGCGAACTGCTGCTCGCCAGTGAGGGGCCCTATGCGGGCGCCGCCTACTGCGTGGCACTCGCCAGTTTCGGCGCCGAGGCCGACGCCGCCCTGCTGGTCGCCTACCTGGAGCGGTACCTGCGCCGGCCCGACCTCGCCTACGACCAGGCGTTCGCGTTCGCGACGCTGCTGCGCCTGGACGCCTGGTCGGGCCGGAGCGACGCGACGCGGTTCCTGCGGCCGGGCGGTCTGTGGCAGCGGTGGCTGGGCGGCCCGCCGGACAGGTCGTACAACCTGTCCGGCTACCAGGACGCACTCGACCGCCTCTGCGCCTTCGTGCGGAGTGCGGCCGCGAGCGCGGGAGCCTGAGCGGCGGGTGCGGCCCCTGGTCAGCTGTGCTGCCAGGCCACCCCGAAAGCGCTGCCGCCGGTGAGGGGGGAGGTGGTCGCCAGCACGGTGCCGTCGTGCTCCGCCATGGTGATGTTCTCCGGGGCGAAGTCGCCGATCGGCCTGCCGTTGGCGGTGGCGTCGGTGAAGGCGGCGGTGCCGAAGTCGGTCAGCGGCAGTGGCCCGAACGCGGTGGACGGAGCCTCGGCGATCACCTCGGCCGAGGCCAGGGCGGCGCCGCGCAGGGTCTTGTGCTCGGTGTGGCTCCAGCCCTGCGTCTCGTCACTGATCGTCAGGGTGAACCCGCCGCCGGTGGTCGCGGTGACGCCGGCCGTGAAGTGGTCCCCGGCCTCGACGGTGTCCGTGTAGCCCACCGGGTAGGCCGGGTACATCTCGTACCAGGCGTAGTACTGCGGCAGTCCGCCGGAGCAGTCCGCCGAGCTGCCGGTCTGTTCGACTGATTCGCTGCCGTCACCGTCCAGGCCGACCCAGAAGGCGGAGTAGGTGTCCTGGTCGGTGCAGTGCGCCTCCGGCTGGATCCAGCTCGCGCTGACACTGGTGAACTTGGCGCCGGTGGCCGCGTAGCCCGCCCAGTTGGCGCTGTCTCCGTTGACCCGGCCGTGCGGGGCGCCCTGCGGGCGCAGCATCGGCGCATGGAGAACCGCCGGGGCGGTGTGCTGGGCGAGCGCCGGGGTGGTGGTGGCGAGAGTGGCCGCGGCGGCGAAGGCGGCGATGACAAGTGTGCGGTGACGGACTGCGGGCACGGTGCGCTTCTCTCTGGAGGACGGACAGCCTGTCACTCAAGGTAGTGTGACCGGTGCGCCGGGTAATGTGACTGATCGTCATATCCTCCCGGCTTCGCCCGTTCGGTCGATCCGTCAGAACCACTGGTCGGCGGCGAGCTTGAAGACCAGGCTCACCACCACCACGACCAGCACCCCGCGCACGAAGCCCGCCCCCTGCTTCAGTGCCATCCGGGCGCCGAGCATGCCGCCGGTCAGGTTGAACGCGGCCAGCAGGGCGGCCAGGCGCCACTGGACGGTGCCCTGGTAGCCGAACATGACGAGCGCGCCCAGGTTGGTGCAGACGTTGACGATCTTGGTGGTGGCGGAGGCGTGGACCAGGTCGAGCTGGAGGACGGCGGCCAGAGCGATCACCAGGAAGGTGCCGGTGCCCGGGCCGATCAGGCCGTCGTAGAAGCCGATGCCGGTGCCGACCAGCAGGATCGCGGCCAGCACGCGCTGCCGGGTGACCGGCCCGCCCGCCGGGGCGGTGCCGAAGGAGGGGCGGAACAGGACGAAGGCCAGCACCAGGAGCAGCACCACCATGATCACGGGCCGGAGCACCGCGCTGTCGATCCCGGCCGCGAAGCTCGCGCCGAGGAGCGAGCCGAGCGCGGCCGCCAGGCCGACCCGCAGGGCCGTGCGCAGGTCGACCTTGGTCCGGCGGGCGTAGGTGACGGCCGCCGCGCTGGTGCCGACGATGGAGACGGCCTTGTTGGTGCCGAGCACGTACGCCGCCGGCAGCTGTGGCAGGCCGACCAGCAGGGCGGGCAGCTGGATCAGCCCGCCGCCGCCCACCACGGCGTCGACCCAGCCGGCCCCCGCCGCGGCCAGGCAGAGCAGGAGCAGAGTGGTCGCGGAGAGGCCGGGCACGCCGAGCCAGCTCACTGGAAGGTCCCCCGTCATGGAATGCATGGTCGGGAGCCTAGGGAAGTCTCACCGGTACGTGATCACGGTCCGGAGGATTTTGAGCCTCCCTTGAGGATCGGGCACACCGAAGGGGCGCGGAGTCCCGCGCCCCTTCGGTGGCTTGCGACTAGCTCGCGGAGCGCTTCTTCAGGAAGTCCGCCACCTGCTCGCGGATCTCCGGAGTGTCGAGCCCGCGCACCGTCATGGTGGTGCGGCGGCGCAGGACGTCGTCCGGCGTGTACGCCCACTCGTTGTCGGCCGCGTAGGCGACCTGGGCCCAGACGTCCGGGCCGTCCGGGTGGATCGGCTCGCCCAGCTCGGGGTGCTCGGCGATCAGGTGGGCGATGTCGAAGGAGAGGGTGCCGTAGTGGCTGGCCAGGTGCTTGGCCACCAGCGGCTCCATCCGCGAGCCCGGCTCGCGGTCGATCAGCAGGCGGTGCGCCACGGCGTTCGGCGCGCCGACACCCGGCAGCGGCACGGTGGCCGGGATCGCCGACATGTCCTCGGCCAGCCCGGTGCCCGGCACGTGCGCCAGCTTCTCGAGCACGGTGCGGCCGATGTGGCGGTAGGTGGTCCACTTGCCGCCGGCGACCGAGAGCATTCCGCCCCGGCCCTCGGTGACCACCGTCTCGCGCTTGGCGGCGGCGGTGTCGCCCGGGCCGCCGGGCAGCACGCGCAGGCCCGCGAAGGAGTAGGTGATCAGGTCGCGGTCCAGGTGCTCGTCCCGGATGGCGTGCCCGGCCTCGCCGAGGATCTGGTCGATGTCGGCGTCGGTGGCGCGCACGTCCTGCGGGTCGCCGGTGTACTCCTCGTCCGTGGTGCCGAGCAGGACGTGGTCCTCCCACGGGATGGCGAAGGAGACGCGGTACTTGTCGATCGGGATGGTCAGCGCGGCGCGCCACGGCGAGCGGCGCTTGACGACCACGTGCGCGCCCTTGGAGAGGCGGATCGAGGGGGCCGCGCCCGCGTCCTCCATCTTGCGCAGGTGGTCGACCCACGGGCCGGTCGCGTTGAGCACCAGGCGGGCGTTGACACCGAACTCGGTGCCGTCCAGGCGGTCCTTCAGCTCGGCGCCGGTCACCCGGGAGCCGGAGAAGCGCAGGCCGGTGACCTCGGCGTGGTTGAGCACGACCGCGCCCGCGTCCACGGCCGCGCGGACCGTCATCACGGCGACGCGCGAGTCGTTCATCTGGTGGTCGCCGTAGACCGCCACCGAGCGCAGGCCCTCGGTGCGCAGCGCCGGCACCTGCTGGGCGGCGTGCGCGGCGGTGGAGACCCGGCCCATGCCGTCGCGGAAGGCGGAGAGCGCGGAGTAGAGGAAGACGCCGGCGCCGAGCTTGGTCGCGCCGTGCGGGCCGCCCTTGTAGACGGGGACGAAGAAGGTCAGCGGGTTGACCAGGTGCGGGGCCACGTCGGTGGCCAGCGCGCGGCGCTCCTTGTGGTTCTCCGCGACCAGCTTCACGGCACCGGTCTGCAGGTAGCGCAGGCCGCCGTGCACCAGCTTGGAGGAGGCGCTGGAGGTGGCACCGGCGAAGTCGCCCGCGTCCACCATGGCGACCTTCAGGCCGGCCTGGGCCGCCGTCCAGGCGGTGGCGGTGCCGAGGATGCCGCCGCCGATCACCAGCAGGTCGTAGGTCGCCTTGCCGAGGAGCTCGCGGGTCTCGGCACGGGAGGCGGTGCGGCCGGTGCTGCGTCCGGCGCCCAGGGTCGGGAAGGTAGCCATCTGTGTGTCCGGCTCCCGGTGTGGGCGGGCGCCGAGTCTCCTCTCGGGGTGTGCGGGTCCGGCCTCCGGGGGAGACCGGCCCCGGCCCTGGTCGGGGGCCGGGATACGGCTGCCCGCCGGCCGGGGCCACGGGGCCCCGACCGGCGGTGCGGGTTACTGCTGCTCGTCCTCCTCCACCCAGCCCATGGTGCGCTCCACGGCCTTGAGCCACTTCTTGTACTCGCGCTCGCGGGTGGCCTCGTCCATCCGGGGAGTCCACTCGGCGGCGCGGTGCCAGTTGGCCCGCAGGGTGTCGAGGTCGTTCCAGAAGCCGACCGCGAGGCCGGCCGCGTAGGCGGCGCCCAGCGCGGTGGTCTCGGCCACGAAGGGGCGCTCGACCGGGGCGGCGAGCACGTCGGCGATGTTCTGCATCAGCAGGTTGTTGCTGGTCATGCCGCCGTCGACCTTGAGCGCGGTCAGCTCGACGCCGGAGTCCTTCTGCATGGCGTCGACGACCTCGCGGGTCTGCCAGGCGGTGGCCTCCAGGACGGCGCGGGCCAGGTGGCCCTTGGTCACGTACCGGGTCAGACCGGCGATCACACCGCGGGCGTCGGAGCGCCAGTACGGGGCGAACAGGCCGGAGAAGGCCGGGACGAAGTAGGCGCCGCCGTTGTCCTCCACGGTCGAGGCCAGGGTCTCGATCTCGGCGGCGGTGGAGATGATGCCGAGCTGGTCGCGCAGCCACTGCACCAGCGAGCCGGTGACGGCGATCGAGCCCTCGAGGGCGTACACCGGGGCCTGGTCGCCGATCCGGTAGCCGACCGTGGTGAGCAGGCCGTGGTACGAGTTGACGATCTTCTCGCCGGTGTTGAGCAGCAGGAAGGTGCCGGTCCCGTAGGTGGACTTGGCCTCGCCCTCGTTGAAGCAGGTCTGCCCGAACAGCGCGGCCTGCTGGTCACCGAGCGCGGAGGCGACCGGCACGCCGGCCAGCTCGCCGACGGCCTCGCCGTAGACCTCGGCGGAGGAGCGGATCTCCGGGAGGACGGCCAGCGGCACGCCCATCGACTCGGCGATGCTCTCGTCCCAGGCCAGGGTCTTGAGGTTCATCAGCATGGTGCGGCTGGCGTTGGTCACGTCGGTGACGTGCTTGCCGCCGTTCACACCGCCGGTGAGGTTCCAGATCACCCAGGTGTCCATGGTGCCGAACAGGATGTCCCCGGCCTCGGCGCGCTCGCGCAGACCCTCGACGTTGTCGAGCAGCCAGCGGATCTTCGGGCCGGAGAAGTAGCTGGCCAGCGGCAGGCCGGTCTCGCGGCGGAAGCGGTCCTGCCCCACGTTGCGGCCGAGCTCGCGGCAGAGGCCCTCGGTGCGGGTGTCCTGCCAGACCAGCGCGTTGTGCACCGGCTCGCCGGTGTTCCTGTCCCACAGCACGGTGGTCTCGCGCTGGTTGGTGATGCCGATCGCGCGGATGTCGTCCTTGGTCAGACCGGCCTTCTCCAGCGCGCCGCGCACCACGGACTGCACGCGGGTCCAGATCTCCGCGGCGTCGTGCTCGACCCAGCCCGGCTGGGGGAAGATCTGGCTGTGCTCCTGCTGGTCGACGGACACGATCCGGCCGTCCGCGCCGAAGATGATGCAGCGGCTCGACGTGGTGCCCTGGTCGATCGCGGCGATGTAGTTGGCGGTGCCAGTGGTCATGAGGATCCTCGGCTCGAATGAGGGTTCAACAGTGAGGGCGGGACTCAGTGTCCAGTCCCGTATAGCGTGCCGGGGCAAACCCGGGCTAGAGAGAGCTAGAGCACCGCGTCAGAACGCGACGTTGTAGAGCGCGCCCGCGAGCAGACCGCCGATGACGGGGCCGAGCACGGGGATCCAGGCGTACGACCAGTCCGAGCCGCCCTTGTTCGGGATCGGCAGCAGCGAGTGGACGATGCGCGGGCCCAGGTCACGGACCGGGTTGATGGCGTAGCCGGTCGGGCCGCCGAGCGAGAGGCCGATGCCGACCACGGTGAAGGCCGTGATCAGGATGCCCAGGCCGGAGAGGCCGAGCTGCTTGTTGAGGCCCTGGGTGAGGATGGCCAGGCAGAGCACCATGGTGGCGATGATCTCGGTGAGCAGGTTCTGCAGCGGGTTCCGGATCTCGGGCCCGGTGGAGAAGATGCCGAGCGTCGGCTCCTCGTTGGCCTGGAACTGGCCGAGGTAGGTGACCCAGACCAGGACGGCGCCGATCATCGCGCCGAGCAGCTGGGAGCCGAGGTAGACCGGCACCTTGCTCCAGTCACCGCTGTCGACGGCGAGGGCGAGGGTGACGGCCGGGTTGAGGTGGGCACCGGACTTCGGTGCGCTCAGGTAGGCGGCGATCAGCACCGCGAAGCCCCACCCGAAGGTGATGGCGAGCCAGCCGGCGTTGACGGCCTTGGACTTCTTCAGCGTGACGGCGGCACAGACGCCACCGCCCAGGAGTATCAGGGCGGCGGTGCCGAGGGTTTCGCCGACGAAGATGTCGCCGTTGGAGAACGCGGACACAGAGACTCCTTTGTCCGTATGGCCCGGAGCAGGTGGGGGATGTGGGGTGCGGCGGGGGAGGCCGCGCGGTGGGTGTTTCCCGTCCCGGGGTCACACCCTGACGGCGGTGGTCGGCGTTTCCCGGACACCGTTCGACAATGTCGACCGTCATGCGGAAGCTTGCTATCTCGTCCTGGCTACGTCAAGGCCGGGTTGCCGAGCTGTGATCCATCACTCGCTGTGACGAGCTCGCTGCCGCGAAACCAGCAGCCGGACCAGGCGTAAACGTGACAAAACACCTGTGGGCGGACAGGCCTTGGCCCGTCCGCCCACAGGTGGTGTCGACGCTGTGTCAGGAGACCCCGGACCGGCTCAGAACCGGCCGGCCCCCAGGTCGCGCGAGATCGCGCGGGCGGCGCTGCGCACCGAGGCGACCAGGCCCGGCTTCACGAAGCCGTCCTCGCAGACCCGCTCCACCGCGCCGCTGATGCAGACCGCCCCCACCGGGTTGCGGCGCCGGTCCTGGATCAGCGCGCCGATCGAGGCCACGCCCTCCCAGGTCTCCTCCACCGAGTCCGCCCAGCCCCGCTCGCGGATCAGCGCGCCCTCGGCGTCGATCTCCTCGGCGGTGGACAGCGTCCGCGGCGTGTACGACTCCCAGGGCCCGTCGCCCAGCTCGCCGCGCGCCACCGGGTCGTACGCCAGCAGCACCTTGCCCAGCGCTGTGCTGTGCAGCGGCTGCATCGAGCCCACCTCGAGCACCTGCCGGGTGTCGTCCGGGCGGAAGACGTGGTGCACGATCAGCACGCCCTGCTGGTGCAGCACGCCCAGGTACACCGTCTCCCCGCTGGCCCGGGCCAGGTCGTCCGCCCAGACCAGTGCCCGGGCCCGCAGCTCGTGCACGTCCAGGTAGCTCTGCCCCAGCCGCAGCAGCTCGGCGCCCAGCTGGTACTTGCCGCTCTCCGGGTCCTGCTCGACGAAGCCCTCCTGCTGCAGCGTCCGCAGGATCCCGTGCGCCGTCCCCTTCGCGAGGTCCAGCGAAGTCGCCACCTCGCTCAGCCCCAGCCGCCGCTCACCGCCCGCCAGCAGACGCATGATCGCGGCAGCCCGGGACAGCGACTGGATCGGGCCGGGCATGAGGACCTCCGCAGAAAGGCGTTCGACAATGTCGACCGCAGGGGTGTTGCTCAGAGTCTACGAGGTCGTTGCACTGTCAGGGGCGCGGGGAACGGCGCGACCGGCCCCGCACTCCGCCGAGCCCCGCCCGACTGGATCAGCCGAGCCAGCGCGGCGATCTGCCGGGGCCCGACCCGGCAGCAGCCCCCCACCAGCCGGGCGCCGTCCGCCACCCACCCCGCCACGTCCTCCGGCCGGAACGACCAGCCGCCCGCCCAGTCCCGGACCTCGGCATCCCACTTCTCCCCACTGTTCGGGTACACCACCACCGGCTTCCCGCTCACCCGCGACGCGACCCGCACGGCGTGCCCCGCATCCTCCGGCGCACAGCAGTTCACCCCGACCGCCACCACCTCCTCGGCCTCCGCAGCCACCGCGAACGCCTCCGCCACCCCCTGCCCCGCCCGGGTCCGGTCACCGGCCACGCTGTACGACAGCCACACCGGCACCCCCAGCCCCCGCACCACCCGCAGCAGCGCCCGCGCCTCGTCCACGTCCGGCACCGTCTCCAGTGCCAGCACGTCCGGCCCCGCCGCCACCAGCGCCGCCACCCTGGGCCCGTGGAACCGCTCCAGCTCCGCCACGCTCAGCCCGTACCGCCCCCGGTACTCCGAGCCGTCCGCCAGCACCGCCCCGTACGGCCCCACCGAGGCCGCCACGTACCGCCCCTCGACCCCGCCCGCCGCCTCCCGAGCCAGCTCCACGCTCAGCCCGAACAGCCGCACCGCCTCCGCCCGCGACACCCCACGCCGCGCGAAACCCTCGAAACTCGCCTGGTAGCTCCCGGTGATCGCCACCCGGGCCCCGGCCCGGAAGTACGCGGCGTGCGCCGCGACCAGCGCCCCCGGCTCGTCCATCAGCAACCGCGCCGACCAGAGCGCGTCCGCCAGGTCGTGCCCGGCCGCCGCCAGCTCGTTCGACAACCCACCGTCCAGCACCAGCGGCCCCGCCGCCACCGCCGCCATGAAGCTCCGCATACCAGCCACCCTAGGTCTGCCCAGCTCAACGCCGTCTTCCCGGTCCGCCCACCGGACGCCCCGCGCCGCCGCTAGCATCCACCGCATGACCACCTCCGAGGCCCTCCGGCCGCCCGCCGCGCCCCACAGCCACTGCCACTGGTGCGGCACCCCGTACCCGTCCGGCACCGTCGAATGGCCCCGCACCTGCCCCGGCTGCGCCGAGATCAGCTACCGCAACCCGCTGCCCGTCGTGGTCGTCCTGCTCCCCGTCAACACGCCCGACGGCAAGCAGTCCCTGGTCGTCATCGGCCGCACCATCGAGCCCGGCCTCGGCGAGCTCGCCCTCCCCGGCGGCTACCTCGACTACGGCGAGACCTGGCAGCAGGGCGCCGTCCGCGAGCTGCGCGAGGAGACCGGCATCCTCGCGGACCCGGCCGAGGTCACCCTGGTCTCCACCGACTCCGACGCCGCCGGCGGCTTCCTCTGCCTCTTCGGACTGCTGCCCGCCCGCGACCTCGCCGAGCTGCCGCCCTCCGCCCCCACCGACGAGACCGACGGCTGGCAGCTGGCCACCGCCGACACGCCCCTGGCCTTCCCCTTTCACACCCGCACCGCGGCGGCCTTCTTCGACGGCTCCTACGCCTGACCGCGCCGGGGGGCTCTGGCGCACCGGACGATCACATGGCATGGTCAAGGCCGTCAGAGCCACCCCGGACGGGCCCTGCCACCAGCGGATCCCGTCCCCATCCCTTCGGCCGGGAGACCACCACCGTGAGCACCCCCATCCAGGACCAGCCCCTCTGGCGCCCCGACCCCGCCAAGGCCGCGGCCACCCAGCTGGTCGCCTTCCAGGCCTGGGCGGCCGAGCACCACGGCGCCCCCGCCGCCCCGCTCGCCCCCACCGGGAGCGACGAGGAGGCCGCCGCCCGGTACGCCGCGCTGCACGCCTGGTCCACCGAGGACCTCGACCGGTTCTGGACGGCGATCACCCAGTGGTTCGACGTCCGCTTCGACACCGCCCCCGAGGCCGTTCTCGCCGAGGCCGCCATGCCCGGCGCCCGCTGGTTCCCCGGCGCGAGGCTCAACTACGCCGAGCACGCCCTGCGCTTCGGCGCCGCCCCGGAGAACGCCGACCGGCCGGCCATCCTGCACCTGGACGAGACCACCGAACAGCCCCAGCCCCTCAGCTGGGCCGAGCTGCGCCGCCAGGTCGGCTCCCTCGCCGCCGCCCTGCGCGCCCAGGGCGTCGGCCCCGGCGACCGCGTCGGCGCCTACCTGCCCAACATCCCGCAGGCCGTCGTCGCCCTGCTCGCCACCGCCGCCGTCGGCGCGATCTGGACCAGCTGCGCCCCCGACTTCGGCGCCCGCAGCGTCCTCGACCGCCTCCAGCAGATCGAGCCCGCGGTCCTGTTCGCCATCGACGGCTACCACTACGGCGGCAAGGACCACGACCGCACCGAGATCGTCGCCGAGCTGCGCCGCGAACTCCCCACCGTCCGCACCGTCGTCCACATCCCGCTGCTCGGCGGCCCCGCCCCCGAGGGCGCCCAGCACTGGGAGGACCTGGTCGCCGACGACGTCGAGCCCGTCTTCGAGCCCGTCCCCTTCGACCACCCGCTCTGGGTGCTCTACTCCTCCGGCACCACCGGCCTGCCCAAGGCCATCGTGCAGAGCCAGGGCGGCATCCTGGTCGAGCACCTCAAGCAGGTCGGCCTGCACATCGACCTGACCCCCGAGGACCGCTTCCTCTGGTACACCTCCACCGGCTGGATGATGTGGAACTTCCTCGTCGCCGGCCTGCTCGTCGGGTCCACGATCGTCACCTACGACGGCAGCCCCGGCCACCCCGACACCGGCGCCTTCTGGTCCGTCGCCGCCCGCACCCGCGCCACCGTCGTCGGCACCTCCGCCGCGTACGTGATCGCGAGCCGCAAGGCCGAGCTGCACCCCGGCCGCGACCTCGACCTCTCCGCCGTCCGCTGCCTGGGCACCACCGGCTCCCCGCTGCCCCCCGACGGCTTCCAGTGGATCTACGACGAGATCAAGCACGACGTCTGGCTCGCCTCCGTCTCCGGCGGCACCGACGTCTGCTCCTGCTTCGTCGGCGGCGTCCCCACCCTCCCGGTCCACCTCGGCGAGATCCAGGCCCCCTGCCTGGGCGCCGCCGTCGAGTCCTGGGACGTCCAGGGCAAGCCGCACACCGACCAGGTCGGCGAGCTCGTCGTCACCAAGCCGCTGCCCTCCATGCCCACCGGCTTCTGGAACGACCCCGAGGGCACCCGCTACCACGACAGCTACTTCGACACCTACCCCGGCATCTGGCGCCACGGCGACTGGATCACCGCCACCTCCCGCGGCACCGTCGTCATCCACGGCCGCTCCGACTCCACCCTCAACCGCCAGGGCGTCCGGATGGGCTCCTCCGACATCTACGAGGTGGTCGAGCGCCTCCCCGAGATCTCCGAGTCCCTGGTGATCGGGCTCGAGGAGCCGAACGGCGGCTACTGGATGCCGCTGTTCGTCGTCCTCGCCCCCGGCGCCACCCTCGACGACACCCTGACCAGCCGCATCCGCACCTCGCTGCGCACCGAACTCTCCCCCCGCCACGTCCCGGACGAGGTCATCGCCGTCACTGGCCTCCCGCACACCCTCACCGGCAAGCGCATCGAGGTCCCGGTCAAGCGCCTCCTCTCCGGCACCCCCCTCGAGCAGGCCGTCAACCCCGGCTCGGTCGACAACCTCGACCACCTGCGCTTCTTCGAGCAGCTCGGCGCCCAGCGCCGGGGGTGAACCGTCGGACGCACGCCCCCGGTAGCCGATTCGGCTCGTTCCGGCCCGGGGGCGCGCGTCACGGGCTACTGTCTGACACGCAGTCGCAGTGCTCAGAGGGGGGCGGATGACGGGCATCGAGGTCGCGGTCGGCTATGTCTTCGCGTGGTTGGTGCGCAAGGCACGGCCCGTGGCGCAGCAGGCGGACGCGGAGGTCGACCGCGCCGTGCAGGCCGCCATGGACCGCCTGCACGACCTGGTGACCCGCAAGCTCGGCAAGGACCCGGCACTGGAGCGCGCCAAGGAGGAGGCCTCCGCCGAGCCGGGGAAGCTCTCGGCACGGACCAGGCAACGACTGGTGTTCTCGCTGGAGGACGCCGCCGAGCACGACCCCGCCTTCGACCAGGCCCTCGCGGCCCTGGTCGAGCAGCTGCGGGCCGCCGGTCCGTCCGGGGCAGGCGCCGGCCACCACAACCAGGTCTTCAACGGCCCGGTGACGATGACGGCCTCCGGCGCGGATTCGGTCGTCGCCACGCAGATCGAGAACCTGACCATGGGAGCTCGGACGGGCCCTCCCCGGCCGGGTACGGCCCAGGGCTGACCGTACCCGGCGCAGGCCTGCGCGACCCGGCCGCCACCACCATCGTCGGCAGCGTCGCCGCTGCCGCGATCAACAGCGTCGAGTACCACCACCACGAACACGCTGCGCCGCCCCCGCCCGTCTCCTGGCCGGTCACGGTCGGGCGGTTCCCGGACCCCGACCCGGCGGCCCAACCACGTACCGAGGCCAGGAGGCGGCTGGCGGCCGCACTGGCCGCGCACCGCGCCGTGCTGCTCAGCGGGCCCGGCGGAGCGGGCAAGTCCCAGCTGGCAGCGGCTCACGCCCGCCAGGTCCTGGACAGCGGCGCGGGCCGGCTCGTGCTCTGGGCCGACGCGACCGACGGCGGCTCGCTCGTCACCTCGTACGCCACGGCCGCGCACCGGCTGCAGCTGTGCGACCCGGCCGGCCGGGACCAGCAGCGGGAGGCCGACGCCTTCCTTGAGTGGTTCCGGGCACCTGGTCCGTCCGCGCTGGTCGTCCTCGACAACCTCACCGACCCGGAGGTGCTGGCCGGCCGGCTGCCGCACAGCACCGCCGACGACCGGCACGTCCTCGCGACCTCCCGCCTGCGCGGGGGCTACACCGGCTCGGCGTTCGGCGCCGTGGTCACGGTCGACGCGTTCGCACCGGAGGAGTCGCTCGCCTTCCTGCACCGGCGCCTGCTCGTCTCCCCTTACCCGCACCTGGCCGGGGACGGGCACGGCCCGGCGCTGACCGAACTGGCCGAGGAGCTCGGACACCTCCCGCTGGCCCTCGGCCACGCCGCGGTGGCCATGGCCGTCGAGGAGCTCACCGCCGCCGAGTACCTCACGGCACTGCGTGACCACGCCGCCCGCCTGGACAGAGTGCTCCCCGCCGACCCGACCAGCGGCGGGCGGAGCCTCACCGCCGCGCTCCTGCTCTCGCTGGAGGCCGCCGACCGCCGCAGCCCGAAAGGAGCCGCCACCTTGGCGCTGAGACTCGCCGCCTGCTTCGACCCGGCCGGCCACCCCGCCCGGCTCTGGCAGGCACCCGCCGTCCGGGAGCTGCTGACCGGCCACGGAGCCGAGGACTACGCCGGGATCGGGGGCCGCGGGATCGGCGACGCCGTGCTGCGGCTGCTGAACGAGTACGGGCTGATCAGCTACGACGGGCAGGCCGAACGCCGGGTCGTCCGCCTGCACGCCCTGACCGCCCGAGCCGCCCGCGAGGAGCTCACCCCCGACCGGCGCACCGCCTGGGCCGCCTGCTCCGCCACCGCCCTGCTCGGCCAGTGGCCCGAGTTCGAGTACACCGACCGGGAGCTGGAGGAGACCCTGCGGGCCAACGCACGAGCCCTGCAGCGAACCTTCGGCGACCAGCTCCACACCGCCCCGGACGGCCCCGCGCTGCTCACCCGCCACCTCCGCAGCACCGCTGCGACCGGCCTGCTCCGTGAAGCGGCAGAGCTGTGGAGCGCCCACACCGAAAGGCTCACCGACCTGTTCGGCCCGGACGCGCCGCAGACCGTCGCCGCCCTGACCGGCCGGGCCCGCACCATGATCGCCATCGGCGACCACGCGGACGGGCTGGCCCTCGCCCAGGAAGCCGCCGACCGCGCGTCAGCCACGGCGGGCACCGCCTCCGAAGCCCACCTGCACGCGCGGCTGGTCGTCGCCCAGGGCCATGGCGCGGCCGGCCGGTACGAGACCGCCGCCCAGCTCGCGGGCGCGCTGGCCCACGACGCGGAACCCGCCCTCGGCCCGGCCCACCGGGTCACCCTGGCCGCCCGGCTGGAGGCCGCGGACGCCGAGCGGGCCTGCGGCCGGTCGGAGGCGGCGGCGGCGCACGAACAGGCGGTGCTCGACCAGGCAGGAGTCCCCGGCACGCTCAGCGGCAACGGCGAGCTGGCCCTGGAGGGCGCGGTGGCGGCCACCCGATTCGCCCGGACGGGGGACGCGCACGCCGCCCACCGTGCGGCCGTCGGCCTGCTCGAACGCCGTGAGCGCCTGCACGGTCCCGGACACCCGGCGATCGCCGGGGCACGTCTCGGCGTGGCCCTGACCGCGCTGCGCGGCGGACGCGCCGACGAGGCACTGGCGCAGGCGACCGAGGCCGCCGACACCCTCACCGCCGGGCTCGGCGAGGCCCACCCGACGACGCTCTCCGCCCAGGTCGCCGCCGCGGCGGCCCTGATCGCCGCCGGGCGCCCGGCCGACGCCGCCACGATGGCTGCCGCGCTGGTCACGACCGCCCGCGCGGCGCTCGGCGAGGAACACCCGGCCACGCTGCACTGCTCCGCCACCCTGGCCGCCGCCCTCACCACGGCAGGACGCGTCGACGAAGCCGGGCCCGTGCTGGAACGGACCCTCGCCGCACGGACCAGAGTGCTGGGAGCCACCCACCCGGACACTGTCGTCTCCCGGGCCCAACTCGCCGCACTGCGCCGGTTCGAAGGCCGGCTGGCGGAGGCCGAGGTGATGCTCGCCGAATGCCACGCCGACGAGGCGGCGCGCCGGGGCGAGACGCACCCCGAGACCCTGACCGCCCGGCACAACCTCGCCCTGGTCCGGTCCGCGCTCGGGCGCGACCGGGAGGCGGAGGAGGCCCTGACCGAGGTGGTCCGGCTGCGCACCGCCCTGCTGGGCGCCGGCCACCCGGCCACCCTCACCGCCCGGACCTCCCTCGCCGCTGTGTGGGCGAACACCGGCCGGACACTGGACAGCCTCGCCGAGAACCGCGCCGTCCGGGAGCTCCAGGCGCAGACCCTCGGGCTCGCCCACCCCAGCACCCTGAACAGCCGCAACAACGCGGCGCTCGCCCTGGCGAACAGCGGGTGCGTCGCGGAGGCCGCCGAGGAGTACGAGGCGATCGCCGCGGACGCGACCGAAACCCTCGGCGGGGACCACCCGCTCACCCGGACGGCGCGGTCGAACCTCGCCGCCGCCCTGTCCGACCTCGGCCGGCACACCGAGGCGGTCGACCTGGCGCGGGAGCTGGCCGACCGGGCCGCGGCGACCAGGTCGCCCGGGAGGCAGCAGGAACTGACCCTGCGGACCGGCCTGACCCGGGCCCTGCGGCGGGCGGGCAGGGACGCCGAGGCGGTGGCCGTCCAGGCGGACCTGTTGGCCGACGCCGAGGCTGCCTTCGGCCCGGATCACCCGACCACCCTGGTGGCCCGCAGCGACCTCGGCCTCGCGCTGATCCAGGCAGGCGACTTCGCGCAGGGGGTGGAGGTCGCCAGGAGCACGCTGACAGCCGTCCTGGCGCGCTACGGCGAGGAGCACCCGCAGAGCCTCTCGGCCGCCGTCAACTTCGGCGCCGCCCTGTACGCGGCAGGGCTGATGGAACAGGCGACGGAGGTGACCGCGGCGATCGCGGAGGCCACCGCCAAAGTGCACGGGCCGAAGTCGCCCGAAGCACTCACCGCTCGCGGCAACCTGGTCACCTCCCTCGTCGGGACCGGCCGCCCCACCGAGGCGCTCACCCTCGCCCGGGAGGTCAGCCAGGCGCTCACCGACCTCCACGGCCCCGCTCATCCGAGCACGCTCGGCGCCAAGGCCAACCTCGCCGCGGCACTGGAGCGCACCGGCCGGTTCGAGGAGGCCCTCGCCCTGGGCACGGAGGTGCTCGACGCACGCCGCCGCCTGCTCGGCGAGCAGCACCCGGACACCCTCACCGCCAAGGTCAACCTTGCCGCCTCCCTGTGGGACGCCGACCGGGTGGCCGAGGCAGTGGCCCTGGAACGGGAGGTACTACACCTCCGCGAGGACTCGCTCGGCCCTGGCCACCCCGACACCATGCTGACCCGCAACAATCTGGCCCACAGCCTGTCGGCGCTCGGCGACAGCCGGACCGCAGCCGAACTCCACGGCCGGAACGCGGAGTTCGCCACAGAACTGCTCGGCGCGGGCCATCAGGCGGTGCTGGCGAGCCGCTGCGCCCGAGCCCGTGCGCTGGGCTCGGCCGGGCAGCCCGGCGACATGCTGGCCGAGCTCGAGGACGTGGTGGCGACCGCCGAAGCCACCAGCACGGACACGGTGGTCCGCTCGGGCCTGAGGCTGCAGCTCGCCCTCGCCCTGGACGAGGCCGGCCGCACCGCCGAAGGGCTGGAGCTCATGCGCCAGGTCACGGCGGAGCTCGCCGAACGGGTCGGTCCGGAGGACCGGGAAACCCTCACCGCAAGGGCCAATGTCGCGATCCTGCTCGGCCGCCTCGGCCGGACCACCGAGTCGCTGGCGCTCCAGCAGGAACTGCTCGACATCCGTGAGCGGCTGCAGGGGCCCGACCACCCCGACAGCCAGTCCGCTCGGGCGGACCTCGCGGCGGCCACCTTCCGGGCCGGCCGCTACGCCGCAGCCGCTGCCATGCTGACGCCGGTCCAGGCCGCGCGGGTGGCAGCGCTCGGGCCGGACGACCCCCGCGTCCTGATGCTCACCGGCAACCTCGCTGCCATGCGCTCCCGGGCCGGCCAGGCCGAGGCCGCGATCCCCGTGGAGGAGGACGTGCTGGCCCGGCGCGAACGGGTGCTCGGCCCGCAGCACCGGGACACCGTCTGGGCCCGCGCCAACCTCGCCGCCACCTGCCGCCGCGCCGGCCGCACGGCGGACGCGGTCGGGCACGCCCGGCAGGCCCACCAGGACGCCGTCACCGCCCTCGGTGCCGAGCACCCCACCACCCGCCAGACCGCCGTGGGCCTCGCCGACGCGCTGAACGCCGACGGCCGCCCCGAGGAGGCCGCGCCCCTCGCCGGACCGATCTGGGACACCGCCCTGGCCGACGGCGAGCCGGGCCACCCGACGGCCCTCCAGGCGTGCACCGTCCTGGTCCGGATCGCGCTCGCCGCAGGCCACCGGGACCAGGCGGCCGCCCACGCGGCACCAGCTCTCGGAGCGATCCCGGACACCATCGGCCCGGACCACCCCGACGGCCTGACCCTCCGACACCTCCACGCCCTCGCCACCGCCGATGCCCCGGAGGCCAAGCGCATCCTCACCACCCTGGCCGCCGCACTCGGCCCGCAGCACCCGGACTACCTCGCGGCGGCCCGGCTCACCGGATCGTCCTGAACCCGGCAACGCCGAAGGGGCGCACGGCTCACCCGCACGCCCCTTCTCGTTCCGACGGTGACTACTCGCCCGACAGCACCTGCTGCGCCGCCGCCCGTGCCTCGTCCGCCGTGTCAGCGGCCCGGGCCGCCTCCGCCGCGCGCTGACACTGCGCCAGCGTCACCTTGGCGAGAGCGCTCCGCACGTACGGGATCGACGCCGCGCCCATCGACAGGCTGGTCACCCCGAGCCCGGTCAGCACACAGGCCAGCAGCGGGTCCGAGGCGGCCTCGCCGCAGACGCCGCAGCTCTTGCCGAGCGACTGCGCGGCGTCCGCCGAGGCCGCGACCAGGTCGAGCAGGGCCGGCTGCCACGGGTCCTGCAGACGGGCCAGTGCACCGACCTGACGGTCGGCGGCGAAGGTGTACTGGGCGAGGTCGTTGGTGCCCAGCGACAGGAACTCGACCTCCTGCAGGATCGAGCGGGCCCGCAGCGCGGCCGAGGGGATCTCGACCATCGCGCCGAACTTCGCCTGCAGCCCCGCCTCCCGGCAGGCCGCCGCGAAGGCCTTGGCGTCCACCCGGTCGGCGACCATCGGCGCCATGACCTCCAGGTGGACCGGCAGACCCGCGGCGGCCTTGGCCAGCGCGGTCAGCTGGGTCCGCAGCACGTCCGGGTTCTCCAGAAGGGTGCGCAGCCCGCGCACGCCGAGAGCGGGGTTCGGCTCGTCCGCCGGGGTGAGGAAGTCCAGCGGCTTGTCGGCCCCGGCATCCAGCACCCGGACCACCACCCGGCCCTCCGGGAATGCCTCGAGCACCTTGCGGTAGGCCTCGATCTGCTTCTCCTCGCCCGGCGCCTTGGCCGAGTCGTCGAGGAAGAGGAACTCAGTGCGGAACAGCCCGACGCCCTCGGCCCCCGCGTCCAGCGCCGCCGGCAGGTCCCCCGGACCACCGACGTTGGCCAGCAGCGGCACCTTGTGCCCGTCCGAGGTCTGCCCCGGCCCCGAGGAGGACGCCAGCGCCGCCTTGCGCTCGGCCGCCTGCTTGCGCAGCTCCTCCTGCTTGTCCGCCGACGGCTCCAGGATCACGTCACCCGTGCTGCCGTCCACCGCGACCACGACACCCTCGCCGACCGCACCGGCGCCCGGCAGTGCCACGACCGCGGGCACGCCCATCGCCCGCGCCAGGATGGCGCTGTGACTGGTCGGCCCGCCCTCCTCGGTCACGAAGCCGAGCACCAGGGTCGGGTCGAGAAGCGCGGTGTCGGCCGGCGCGAGGTCCCGCGCGAAGAGCACGTACGGCTCGTCGCTGTCCGGCACACCCGGCATCGGCACGCCCAGCAGCCGCGCCACGATCCGGTTCCGCACGTCGTCCAGGTCCGCGACCCGGCCGGCCAGGTAGTCCCCGGCCGACGCCAGCAGCGCGCGGTAGGCGGCGAAGGCGTCGTACACACCGCGCTCGGCACTGCTGCCGACGGTGATCCGGCGGTTGACGTCGGCCAGCAGCTCCGGGTCCTGCGCCATCAGCGCCTGGGCCTCGAGCACGGCCTGCGCCTCGCCACCGGCCAGGTTGCCGCGGGCGATCAGGTCCGCCGCGACGGCGTCCACGGCAGCCTGCGCCCGGGCCTGCTCACGCGGAGCATCCTCGGTCGGGATCTGCGTCGCGGGCGGCTCGAGGACCGCAGTCCCCATGTGCCGCACCTGCCCGATCGCGACGCCGTGGCTGACACCTACGCCGCGCAGCACCTGTTCCATCTCTGCTGTTCCTTTCACCCGGTCGCCTCCGGCCGGTCGCCGGGCTGGACTTGTCCGTTCAGTACGCAACCGTCCCACGCGAGCGGTGGGACGGTGCAGGTTCGGCGCGAGCGCCTGGTATCGGCCGTCAGCTCCAGACGAAGAGCTCGCCACCGGCGGTCATCTCGCCGGACTCGGCAACGCCGCTGAGCGCGTCGGGGGCGGCCTCCAGCGCGACGATCGGCGAGATCGGCGACTTGCCGGCCGCCTCGACGGCCGCCGGGTTCCAGCGGATGACGGGCTCGCCGCGCTTGACGGTGTCGCCCTTGTTGACCAGCAGCTCGAAGCCCTCGCCGTTGAGCTGCACGGTGTCGATCCCGAGGTGGGTCAGCACCCCGTGCCCGTCCTGGTCGACGACCACGAACGCGTGCGGGTGCATCGAGACGACCTGCCCGTCGATCGGAGCCAGCGCCTCGGTCACCTCACGGACGGGATCGATGGCGGTGCCGGGCCCGACCATCGCACCGGCGAAGACGGGGTCGGGCACATTGGCGAGCCCGACGGCGCGACCGGCCAGCGGCGACGTGACAGTGGTCATGGGTGAGCCTCCCAGGTGCGGAGTACAGCGCGTGCGGAGAAGAGCGGAGAAGAGCAGAGAAGTACGGCGTGCTGCGGCCACGGCCCCGCCGGCCAGCAGCAGAGCAGCAGTCAGAACCATCGACTGAAGCCTAAATCATGACAACTACGGACATATGGCAACTGGCCCGCAGGCCGCCCAAGCTGCCACTTGAGCAGCACTGGCGCGCCCGCACGGCCCGACAGCCCTGTCGTACCAACGGTCGGTGCGGCCGACCTCGGCAAGTGGTCTAGTCCTCTTGGTCGATGCGCCGCACTCTACGGCATCGAGGTGAGGAGGCACGATCGAACCGACCGCGCAGGTCGGCCGGCCTCGCGTAGTCCGACCGGGTGACACCCGGCGGCGCTCGATTAGGCACTCGCGCCGGGACCCGCTATGGTTTGTCGAGTCGCCGCAACGCAGCGATGAATTTTGAGTGACAGGCTCGCAAAGCTTCGGTTAAGACGAAGCAAACGGATCTGATAAGCTCGAATCACGAACGAAGCCCGGAGGGCCTCGCCGGAAGGCGGCTCGAAGGAAGCATCCGTTCCTTGAGAACTCAACAGCGTGCCAAAAGTCAACGCCAGATATGTTGACATCCCCGGCCTGGATCGCTTGATCCGGGTTGGAGATTCCTT
>NZ_JBEOWY010000028.1:0-99925 GCF_040296285.1 Kitasatospora sp. NPDC002227 | reverse complement strand
CGTGAACGTCCTGTGGGCCCTCATACGCGACCGGAGGTGCTACCAAGTCACACTCCCGGCGGCCGAGACGGCTTGACAAGCGACATTAGGAAGCCTTGACGGCGGAGATGTCGAAGCTGAGCTTGACCTTCTCGCCGATCAGCACGCCGCCGGTCTCCAGCGCGGCGTTGTAGCTGAGGCCCCAGGCGGTGCGGTCGATGGTCGCGGCACCCTCGAAGCCGACCCGGTCCACGCCGTACGCGTCGGTGGCCTGGCCGGTGAAGTCCAGGTCGAGGACCACCTGGCGGGTGGTGTCCTTGATGGTGAGGTCACCGGTCATCCGGTAGGAGTCGCCGTCCAGGCGCTCGGCCGAGGTGCTGGTGAAGCGGATCTCGGGGAAGGTCTCGGCGGCGAAGAAGTCGCTGTTGCGCAGGTGCTCGTCGCGCTGGGCCTGGTTGGTGTCGATGCTCGCCACCTTGATCACCAGCTCGGCGGTGGAGTTCGAGGGGGTGTCGCCGTCCAGGTGCAGCTTGCCCTCGTACTCGGCGAAGTTGCCGCGCACGTTGGTGACCATCGCGTGGCGGACGGCGAAGCCGATCTGGCTGTGGGTCGTGTCGATCGCGTAGTCACCGGTGAGGTGGCCGAGGCCCGGGCCCTCGACGGTGGTGGTGGCGGTGGCGGTCTCAGCGGTCTTGGTGCGGTTGAAAATGCCCATGGCTCCTCCTCGGGTCCGAAGCCTTTTGTTTAGGCTTCAACTTGTTGACTCCAGCATAGGACGCCCTGGTTCAAATTTCAACCAGTACGGGCACTATTTCGTCAGAACCACCCGAACGAGCGGTGTCGGCGGGCCGGGCTAGGGTGAAGCGAGTCGACTCCTCGGCCCGGGAGGCTCCCCTCATGTACGCCCTGCATGCCCTCTGGCGAGCCGACGGCCGGCTCGCACTCTGGGCGGAGGACGCGGAGGCCTTCGCCGCCCCCCGGCGCCGCGACCAGGCCGCGCGACTGGCGGGCGGCCCGCCGCAGGCGCACCCCTTCGCCTGCCCGGCCCGCGGCGTGGCCGGGCTGCTCGCCGCTATCGGCCCCGGGCTCGGCTGGCTCGCCGAGCAGGCGCCCGAGCGCTGGTGCACCCTGCTGCTCCCCACCCTCGGTGGCGCCCCCACCCCTTCCCCGCAGCTCCCGGTCGGCGCCGTCAGCCCCGGCTTCGGGCCGTACGCGTGGCGGGTGCCCGTCCTGCTCTTCCCGCCTACCGAGGCCGCCCAGCTGCTGGGCGAGCTCTTCGACCCGCACGGCTCGGTGGCCACCGCCACCGTCGAGGGCCTCGGCCCGGTCGAGGTCGCGTACGGCGCGTCGCTGCGCTGGCTGACCGCCGTCCACGACCTGGCCTGGCGCCTGGTCGGCCGCGGCCGCGTCCTGCCCGTCCTCCGGAGCCTGAACGGCGCCCCGTATGCGCACTGGCAGCCCGCCCTCGATCCGGCGGCCCGCCGCGAGGCCGCCGCCCTGGCCGACGGCTGCCCACCGGTCTGCCGCGCCGAACAGCGCACCTCCCCGGCCCCCACCCCCACCGACCTCCTCGCCGACATCCTCGACACCCTCACCGACCGCGAGGCCCGCACCGCCCTGGAGGGCCTCCCCGCACCCCACGCCGATGCCCCGCTCGGCCCCTGGCTCGCCGCCCTCCACGCCCCGGACGGACTGCTGCGGCCACTGCCCGTTTCTGCGCCGGCGGTCTCGGGCGGGCGGGTCGGTGCCGGGGCGGCGGTCGCCGGTGCGGAGCTGGGCGCGGCAGGGGACGGCGTGCCGGCGTCGGCCGACGCTGTCTCGGACGTCTCGCGCGTCTCGGACGTCTCGCACGTCTCGGACGTCTCGGACGTCTCGCACGTCCCGCACGTCCCGGGCGGGCCGTTGGGCGGCGCTGGATCGGCTGCGCTCGGGCAATCCTCGGCGGCGGTCGGCAGGCTCGGAGGCTTCGCCGAGCTGCGCGAGCAGCTCGCCGCGTGGCAGGCGGGGGCGGCCGATCCGGACAGTCCGGTCCGGCTCTGCTTCCGGCTCTCCGAACCGCTCGGCTCCGACGACCCGGACGATCCGGACGAGCCGCACTCCGACGGCGGTTGGCGGCTCGACTTCCTCGTCCAGGCAGTCGACCAGCCGTCGCTCCTGCTCCCCACCGCGGACCTCTGGGCCGACGGCCCCGCCGCAGCCGCCCTGGCCCGGGCCGTCGCCGGCCCGCCGACGGCGGGCCCCGTTGCTGCTGCCCAGGCGGGCGCCGGCTCCGGCGGCCCGCCGGTCGGGGGAGCCTCGGTGGCGGACGTCGACGGCTCCGCCTGGCTCGACACGTCTGACTCCGCTCCCGCCCGGGCTTCTGCTCCTGCTCCCGCCCCGGCTTCCGCTTCTGCTCCTGCTCCCGCCCCGGCTTCCGCTTCTGCTCCTGCTCCCGCCCCGGCTTCCGCCTCTGCTGCGGTCCGCCCGGGGCGGGGTGTCGCCGTCGATCCGGTGGAGGCGCTCGCCGCCGAGTTCGCCCGGGCGGCGCTGCGGCGGCCGGAGTACGCCAGGGCGCTGGGGGCCGCCCGGCCGACCGGGGTGGACCTCGACCGGGCCGGGGCGCTGGAGTTCCTGCGGGAGGCGGCGCCGGCCCTGGCGGAGGCCGGGTTCGGAGTGCTGGTGCCGGCGTGGTGGCAGCGGCGGCCACGGCTGGGACTGGCCCTCACCGCCGCGCCGGTCGCCGCGCCGGGGGCGGTCGAGCGGATCAACCAGGTCGACCGCGACGCGGTGGTCGCATTCAGCTGGCAGTCGGCGCTCGGCGAAGTCGACCTGACGGAGCAGGAGTTGGCGGATCTCGGGGCGGCCCAGCAGGGGCTGGTCCGGCTCCGGGGCCGCTGGGTCGAGGTCGACCCCGAGCAGATCGCGGCGGCGCTGGCCTTCCTCCGCCACCAAGGCACCGGAGTCATGTCGGCCCCCGAGGCGCTGCGGCTCGCCCTGGCCGCCGCGCCCCAGGTCGCCGGTTTCCCGGTGACCGCCGTCCACGCCACCGGCCCGCTCGGCGACCTGCTGTCCGGCCGGGCGGCCGGACAGCAAGCGGCCCCACCCCTGCCCGCGGACTTCGGTGCCACGCTCCGCCCTTACCAGGAGCGGGGGTTGGCCTGGCTGCACACCCTCACCCGCCTCGGCCTCGGCGCCGTCCTCGCGGACGACATGGGCCTCGGCAAGACCGTCCAGACCCTGGCCCTGCTCGCCGCCGAGCAGCGGCTCGGCATCGGCGGCCCGACCCTGCTGGTCTGCCCGACCTCGGTGGTCGGCAACTGGCGCCGGGAGGCGGCCCGCTTCGCGCCCTCGCTGCGCGTCCACGTCCACCACGGTGCCGACCGGTCCGAACTGCCGGAGGAGACAGACCTGTTGATCACCACCTACGGGCTGCTCCAGCGGGATCTGCCCGTGCTCGGCGGGCGGCGCTGGCGCCGGGTGGTCTGCGACGAGGCCCAGTACATCAAGAATGCCGCCACCGGCCAGGCCCGCGCCGTCCGGGCGATCCGCGCCGACCACCGCCTGGCACTGACCGGCACGCCGGTGGAGAACCGCCTCGCCGAGCTGCACGCCGTCCTGGACTTCGCCAACCCGGGGCTGTTCGGCACGGCGGAGTCCTTCAAGGAGCGGTTCGCCGTCCCGATGGAGCAGGGTGGCAGTGCGACCGCTGGGGCCCAACTCCAGCGTCTCACCGGCCCGTTCCTGCTCCGGCGGCTCAAGTCGGATCCGGTGGTGGCGGCCGAGCTGCCCGCCAAGCAGGAGTTCACCGTCCGGTGCCACCTCACCGCCGAGCAGGCCGGGCTGTACCAGGCGGTGGTGGCCGACCTGCTGCACCGCGTCCAGGGCATCCGGGGCGTCGAGCGGCGCGGCACGGTGCTCGCGGCCATCGGCAAGCTCAAGCAGGTGTGCAACCACCCAGCCCAACTACTGCACGACCGCTCCAAGTTGGCCGACCGCTCGGGCAAGGTCGCCAGGCTGGAGGAGATCCTGGCCGAGGCGCTCGCCGAGGGGGACCGGGCGCTGGTGTTCACCCAGTACGCGGAGTTCGGCCGCCGGCTGCAGCCGCACCTGGCCGAACGGCTCGGCGAGGAGGTGCTCTATCTGCACGGCGGCACGCCGCGCCGCCGTCGGGACGAGCTGGTCGAGCGGTTCCAACAGCCCGACGGGCCAAGGGTGTTCCTGATCTCGCTCAAGGCGGGCGGCGCCGGTCTCAACCTCACCGCGGCCAACCAGGTCATCCACCTCGACCGCTGGTGGAACCCGGCGGTCGAGGACCAGGCCACCGACC
The DNA here is from genome assembly GCF_040296285.1 of Kitasatospora sp. NPDC002227. Classification (NCBI taxonomy): domain Bacteria; kingdom Bacillati; phylum Actinomycetota; class Actinomycetes; order Kitasatosporales; family Streptomycetaceae; genus Kitasatospora; species Kitasatospora sp. NPDC002227. Next base: position 95,640 of record NZ_JBEOWY010000028.1, on the reverse strand, counting down.
GGGCGTTCCGGATCGGGCAGCGGCGGAACGTCCAGGTGCGGCGGCTGGTCTGCGTCGGCACGGTCGAGGAGCGGATCGGCGAACTGATCGAATCCAAGCGGGCGCTGGCCGAGGCGGCGGTCGGCGACGGGGAGCGGTGGATCACCGAACTCTCCACGGCCGCCCTGCGCGAACTCGTCTCCCTCTCCGCCGACGACCTCGAACCGGAGCTCCGATGACCACCGAACGCCTCAATCCGCTGGCCGGCTTCTGGTCCGGAGACTTCACCCTCGGCCCGGCCGAGGACGAACCGGAGCCGCCCCGGGCCTGCGCCCTCGCCGAGCTCGGCCCGGCCGGCCTGCGCGGCGGCGGGCGCGACCTCGCCGCGCTCCTCGCCCCCGCCTACGACCGCTTCACGCAGCGCGATCTTCCCTCCTGACCAGCGAAAACCCGCTGGACGGCAGCCCTATGGTGGGCCGCATGAGCACCGCACCGCGCCTTGAGCCGGTCACCCCGGACAACATCGACGCCGCCCTCGCCCTGCGGGTGCGCCCCGACCAGGAGCACCTGGTGGCCCCGGTGGTGAAGTCCCTCGCCGAGGCGTACGTCCACCCCGAGGCCGCCTGGCCCCGGCTGATCCTCGACGGCGACCGCGTGGTCGGCTTCCTGATGGCCTTCCTCGACATCGACTTCGCCGCCGACGGCGCCGCCCCCGACCTCCGCTCCGGCCTCTGGCGCCTCAACATCGCCGCCGACGCCCAAGGCCGCGGCTACGGCCGCTTCGCCGTCGAATCCGTCGCCACCGAACTCCGCCGCCGCGGCACCACCCGCCTCACCACCACCTGGCACCCCGGCCCCGACGGCCCCGAACCCTTCTACCTCTCCCTCGGCTTCCGCCCCACCGGCGAACTCAGCGGCACCCAGACCGTCGGCGAGCTCCAGCTGACCTGATCCGCCTCCTTGGGCACCGGCACCATCGACGCGGCGTGTCGCGACCCGGTGCGAGCTGGCTGCTAGCAGCGTGCTTGCAATTGCAAGCAGGGTGGGGCAGGCTGGGGGCATGGCTTCACTGAACGTCGGGTCCTTGGGTGAGTACATCCGGGAGCAGCGGCGGAACGCGCAGTACTCGTTGCGGCAGCTAGCGGAGGCCGCCGGGGTGTCGAATCCGTACCTCAGTCAGATCGAGCGGGGGCTGCGGAAGCCGAGTGCGGAGATCCTGCAGCAGATCGCCAAGGCGCTGCGGATCTCGGCGGAGACGCTGTACGTGCAGGCCGGGATCCTGGAGGAGCGGCAGGGGGAGGGGCTCGAGCTGCGGGCCGCGATCCTGGCGGATCCGTTCATCGACGAGCAGCAGAAGCAGGCGCTGCTGGCGGTGTACGAGGCCTTCCTCAAGGAGAACAAGGGCCAGGCGAGCTGAGCAGCAGCGAGCTGGAGCGAAGACGAGATCCGGCAGGCCAGAGCGGCGCTGTCGGCGGACAGGGAGGACCGGTCATGGCGATCACGGACGAGATCAAGAAGACCCTCAGCGACCCGACCCCGCTGTACGCCCTGGCGGGCGCGGGCGACCTCGCGTACGAGAAGCTGCGCGAGGTGCCGGGCAAGGTCGAGGCGCTGGCTGCCGACCGCAAGGGTGCGCAGGAGATGGCCACGGCCCGCCTGCAGGAGGCCCAGGCGAAGCTGGTCGGCGCGCAGGCGAAGGTGACGGAGACCGTCACCACGCTGCCGACCGACCTCAAGGAGCTGCAGGAGAAGGCGCAGACCTTCGCGCTTCAGCAGGTCGGCCGGGCGGCCGAGCTCGCGGTGAAGGCGATGGAGGTCTACGAGGAGCTGGCCGTGCGCGGCAAGGCCGTGGTGGACGGCGAGAAGCCGGCCAAGGCCGAGCCGGCGGAGGCGGTGGCCGAGGAGGTCGTCGAGATCGAGGTCGTGGACGTCGAGATCGTCGAGGAGCCGGCCGCGGAGCAGCCGGCCAAGCGGGCGCCGCGGACCCGTAAGCCGGCCGCGGAGAAGTAAGGCCTTCGGCGGGTGTGCCGGAATCGGGCGGGCACACCCGGGGCGGTCGGTACGTTGTCACCAGAGGTGACGGACCGCCGTGCCAGGACGGCCGGGGTGTGGCCGGAGCCCAGGTGAGGAGGCCGCAGTGCAGCAGATCGTGAGTGTCGGGTACCTGAACCCGCTCTGGTGGCTGGCGATGGCGGTGGTCGGGTTCAAGCTGTTCGCCTTCGTGGACGCGCTGACCCGCAGGGACGACGCCTTCCCCGCCGCCGACAAGAAGACCAAGACCTTCTGGCTGGTCATCCTCGGTTTGGCGCTCGGCCTGGACCTGTTGCTGGGCGCGAGCGTCTTCGGGCCGCTGACACTGATCGGCCTGGTGGCCGCGATCGTCTACGTGGTGGACGTGCGCCCCGCCGTGCGGGCGGTCTCCGGCGGCCGGGGCGGGGACAAGCGGAACATGGGCCCGTACGGCCCGTGGTGAGCAAGGCCGAGGGCCGGGAGCGAACTCGCTCCCGGCCCTTCGCCGTACCGTCAGCCCATGATGAGCGGGACGGGGTTGCGCTCCAGCAGCAGGACGGCGACGTCGTCCGTGAGTGCGCCGCCGTTGAGCTCCTCGACCTCGGCGATGGCGCTGTCGACCAGGCGGCCCCGGGTGAGACCGGCCGACTGGTGGTCGCCGATCAGCTCGACCAGGCCGTCCTGGCCGAGGCGGCGCGAGCCGGCGCCGACCCGGCCCTCGACCAGGCCGTCGGTGTAGAGGAGCAGGCTCCAACCGGGGTGCAGCTCCGTCTCCTGGGCGGGCCACACGGCCAGGCCGTCGTCGCAGGCGAGCAGCCCGAGGGCGGGCCCGGCCTGCTCGGAGGGCAGCAGTGCGGGCCGGCCGCCGGGGGAGAGCAGCAGCGGGGCGGGGTGCCCGGCGAGGTAGAACTCGGCGCGCTCGCCCTCCTGCGGCCCGCTGCCGGAGGGGTGGAGCACCACCATGCAGAGCGTCGCGAAGATCTCGTCGCTGCGGCGCTCGTGCTCGAGGACGTGCTGGAGGGTGGAGAGCAGGGCCTGGCCGGTCAGCCCGGCGAAGACCAGGGTGCGCCACGCTATCCGCAGCGCGACTCCGAGGGCGGCTTCGTCCGGGCCGTGGCCGCAGACGTCCCCGATGACCACGTGGACCACGCCGTCGTCGGTGCGGACGGCGTCGTAGAAGTCGCCGCCGAGCAGGGCGCGGCGCCGCCCCGGGCGGTAGCGGCGGGTGAAGGCCAGGCCGGCGCCGTCGAGCAGCGGGGTGGGCAGCAGGTGGCGCTGGAGCCGGGCGTTCTCCTGGCCGCGCAGCTCGGCCTCGACCAGGCGGCGCTGGGACTCGTCGGCCCGCTTGCGCTCCACGGCGTAGCGCAGGGCGCGGGCCAGCAGCGGGCCGTCCGTCTCGTGCTTGACCAGGAAGTCCTGCGCCCCGGCGGCGACGGCGGCGGCGCCGAGCTCGGGCCCGGCGGCGTCACCGGTGTCGGTGGCGTCGGTGAGCACCACGACCGCCGTGTGCGGGGCGCGGTGCAGCAGCTCGCGCAGGCCCTCCAGGCCGTTGGACCCGTCGGACGGGTGCGGCAGGTCGGCCGGGGCGGCCAGGTCGAGCAGGACGCAGTTGAAGTCGGCGCCGCGCGGGCGGCCGCGCCGGATGGCCGGGGGAGTGGGGGTGAGCAGCTGCGCGGCCTGCTCGATGCCACGGGCCCAGTGCAGCTCGATCGGTGAGCCGCTGTCGGTGACCAGCCGCTGGATCAGGGCGGCGTCGGAGGCGTCGTCCTCGATCACGAGCAGGCGGAACGGCGCGTCCGGCGCGAGGGCGGCGTGCGCGGTGGCTCTCGGGCGCGGTATCGGCCGGGCCTCGCCCTCGGGCGCGCGGCCGGCGGCGGCCGGCTCGGGCGGGCGGACCGCGAGCGCGTCCGGGCAGGCGGTGACGGGCTGGGTGTCGGCCTCGGGCGCCGGGGGAGCGGCGGAGCGGGCGGCCGACTGGCCGGGCAGCTCGGCGCGGCGGCGGCCCGGCGGGTCGGCCGGCAGAGCGCGCTCGGCGGCTTGCTGGCTGGTGCTGAACAGGTCGGGGTGGCCACCGGAGTGCGGGTGGGTGCCGCCGTGGCCGGCGGGGTGCACGCCGGAGAGGGCGGTCGGGTGCAGGCCCGGGTGCGTGCCGGGTAGGTGCGGGCCGACCAGGGCGCCCGGGTGGGTGGCCGTGTGGTCGGTGCGCTCGGCGGCACCGCGCTTGGCCGCACGCTCGGCGGTGCGCTCGGTGGCGCCGGCGGTGGAGCCGACGGCCGCACCCGTCAGCACGGCGGCTGGGGTGCCCGGCCGGGACGAGGCGCTAGGGGCCCGCCCGTCACCCGTAGCGGGCATGGGTTGTTCCTCCCTGTTCCAGACTGGCCAACGGTCGGGCGCGACCCGGAGTGCCCGCCTGGCACCGTATGTCCGGAAGCTTCTCGCGACCATAACGTGATCTCCGAGGAATTCTCAGGCCGACGCCGTCGATGTGGCTAGTGCCACGCTGCCGGTGCGGCGGGCGGTTCGGCTGACACCCCCTGCGGGACGCCCCCAGGGCCGCAGTTGACAGGAGATCGGTACGGTGACACAGATCACGTTGGTCGAGGGTGACATCACGGAACAGCAGGTGGACGTGGTGGTGAACGCCGCCAACACATCGCTGCTGGGCGGCGGCGGGGTGGACGGCGCGATCCACCGCAAGGGCGGGCCGGACATCCTGGCGGCCTGCCGTGAGCTGCGCGCCGGGCACTACGGCAAGGGCCTGTCGGTGGGCCGGGCCGTGGCGACGACGGCCGGGCGCCTGCCGGCCCGCTGGGTGGTGCACACGGTGGGGCCGGTCTACCTGGCGGAGGAGTACGAGGAGCGGGCCGGTCTGTTGGCCTCCTGCTATCGGGAGTCGCTACGGGTGTCGGTGGAGCTGGGCGCGCGGTCGGTGGCCTTCCCGGCGATCTCGGCCGGGGTGTACGGCTGGCCGTTGGAGGACGCGGCGCGGATCGCCCTCACGGCGGTGGCCGAGGCGGCGGCGCCGACGGTGGAAGAAGCCAGGTTCGTGCTGTTCGGTGACGCGGCGTACGAGACGTATCTGCGGGTGGAGCGCGAGCTGGCGCAGCGGAACTGACGGCCCCTCGGGAGGCGCTCGACGGCTCTTGCGGCCCGAGACCATGGTGGCGTGATGGAACGTCAACGCGCCAGTGGTATTCGATAGCTCGTTCGAGTGAATCTGTGCGAAGGCCCCGGGAAAGTGTTCGACAGCGCCGTTCAACCACCCGGCGCTCAGGGCGCCAGGGCGTCCCACGGCACGGTGACCTCGCCCTGGCGCCAGCGCCCCCGGGCGTCGACCAGCGGCCAGCTCCCGGCCAGCGCCGTGCAGGCGGCCGCCCAGCGCTGGCGGGCGCCGAACGCCCCGTACGGCGCGGCGGCCGCCCAGGCCCGGTCGAAGTCGGCGAGGAAGCGGTGCACCGGGCGCCCCGGCACGTTGTGGTGGATCAGCGCCTTGGGCAGCCGATCGGCGAGGTCGGAGGGCTGGCCGAGGCCGCCGAGGCGGGCGGCGAAGGTGACCGTCCGGGGCCCCTCCGGGCCGAGCGCGACCCAGACGTGCCGCCGCCCGATCTCGTCGCAGGTGCCCTCCACCAGCAGCCCGCCCGGGGCCAGCCGGGCGCACAGCCGCTCCCAGACCGCCGCCACGGCGGCCTCCTCGTACTGGCGCAGCACGTTCGCCGCCCGGATCAGCAGCGGCGCGGCGCCGCCGTCCAGCGGCACCTCGAAGCCGCCGCGGCGGAAGGTCAGCAGCGGCGGGTCGGCGTACGGCAGCGCGGCCTCGACCCGGGCCGGCTCGATCTCGATGCCCACCACCCGGGCGTCCGGGCGGACGGCCCGCAGCCGGGCGGCGAGCTCGACGGCCGTCCAGGGGGCGGCGCCGTAGCCGAGGTCCACGGCGACGGGGGGCGTGGCGGCCGAGCGCAGTGCGGGCCCCGTCGTGTGGGCGATCCAGCGGTCCATCCGCCGCAGCCGGTTGGTGTTGGTGGTGCCCCGGGTGACCGTCCCGACCGGGCGGGCGGAGCGCCCACGGCTGGGAGCGGGATCGAACGAGGCGGCCATGCCCGCAGCCTACGTGGCCCGGGCCCGTCGCTCCCAAGCCCGTCCGATCTCTTCCGGCCGGGCGGGAATACCGGCCGTAACCCCGATGGTTGGCACACTGGACGAATGCCACCGGGCACCTGATCGCCCGGCGGGCGCTCCCGCATGCGCGTCGCACGGCCAACGGCGGCCGAGGCGGCACCACCAGCACTGTCCAGTCCCACCAGCACCACCCGAAATGCCGAGCACCACCCGAAGTACCGAGAACCACCAGAGACGCCAAGCACCGCCAGAGGTACCAGGCACCACAAGCAACGAGCACCGCACCGCAACACGAGGCGAGCAGCCCGCAGCCCGGGGAGCAAGAGGAGGCTTCAGCCAGGTGACGCAGCACTCCGCACGGTCGATCCGCCGTGCCCAGACACCGCTCGGAGGCGGTCGGGGGCGCCTGCAGGCGCTGGTCGGCAGCCGGGCCCGGCGCCCACGCCGGATCGCGATGATGAGCGTGCACACCTCCCCGCTGCACCAGCCGGGCACCGGCGACGCCGGTGGGATGAACGTCTACATCGTCGAGCTGGCCAAGCGCCTGGCCGCGCTGGACATCGAGGTCGAGGTCTTCACCCGCGCCGTCAGCTCCGACGACGCCCCGCTGGTCGAGCTGGCCCCCGGGGTGCTGGTGCGGCACGTCACGGCCGGGCCGTACGAAGGCCTGCTCAAGGAGGACCTGCCGGCCCAGCTCTGCGCCTTCACCCACGGCGTGCTGCGCACCGAGGCCGGCCACCGGCCCGGGCACTACGACCTGGTGCACTCGCACTACTGGCTCTCCGGGCAGGTCGGCTGGCTGGCCGCCGAGCGCTGGGGAGTGCCGCTGGTGCACACCATGCACACCATGGCGAAGGTGAAGAACGCCGCGCTGGCCGCCGGGGACACCCCCGAGCCGCCGGCCCGGGTGATCGGCGAGACCCAGGTGGTCGAGGCGGCGGACCGGCTGATCGCCAACACCGCGGAGGAGGCCGGCGAGCTCTCGCACCACTACGCGGCCCGCGAGGACCAGCTGGCGATCGTGCACCCCGGCGTCAACCTCGAGGTGTTCCGCCCCGGCGGGCCCGCCGCCCAGGCCGAGGCCCGAGCCCGGCTCGGCCTGCCGCAGGACGCGGCGGTGCTGCTGTTCGCCGGCCGAATACAGCCGCTCAAGGCGCCGGACGTGCTGCTCAAGGCCGTCGCGGTGCTGCTCGAGCGCGAGCCGGGCCTGCGCGAGCGCCTGGTGGTGCCCGTGGTCGGCGGCCCCTCCGGCAGCGGGCTGGCCAAGCCCGAGGCGCTGCACAAGCTCTCCGCCCAGCTCGGTATCGGTGACGTGGTCCGCTTCCACCCGCCGGTCGGCCAGCAGCAGCTCGCCGAGTGGTACCGCGCGGCGACGGCTCTGGTGATGCCCTCCTACAGCGAGTCCTTCGGCCTGGTCGCCCTGGAGGCCCAGGCCTGCGGCACCCCCGTGGTCGCGGCGGCCGTCGGCGGCCTGCCGGTCGCGGTGCAGGGCGGGGTGACCGGCACCCTGGTCAACGGCCACGACCCGGCTGACTGGGCCCGTGCGCTGCTCCCGTACGCCACCGACCGGGCCCTGGTGGCCCGGCAGGGCGCGGCGGCGGCCCGGCACGCGGCGGCCTTCGGCTGGGACGCGGCGGCGGCCGCCACCGCCGAGGTCTACGCCGGGGCCATGCACCGCCCGGCCGGCCTGCTCTCCCGCCGTCCGGCGTAGAGCCTGTATCGAACGGCCGTGGCGCGGGCGGTAACGTCTGCGCCATGGCTACCCGTACGAAGGACGAGGCCCTCGGGCTGCTCGGTGCCGCGCTGAACGAGTCGGGCGTGGCCTGGGAGCCGGCCGTCACCGACCCGTACACGCTGGTCGCGACGCTGCCCGGCACGCGGAAGCTCTCCACCACCTGTGCGCTGCGGGTCGGTGACCACACCCTCTCCGTCAACGCCTTCGTGATCCGGCGGCCGGACGAGAACCACGAGGGCGTGTACCGCTGGCTGCTGGAGCGCAACACCCGGCTGTTCGGCGTCGCGTACGCGATCGACTCGCTCGGGGACGTCTACCTGGCCGGGCGGCTGCCGCTGGAGGCGCTGACCGCCGAGGCGGTGGACCGGCTGCTCGGCACGGTGCTGGAGAACGCCGACGAGCCGTTCAACACGCTGCTCGAGCTGGGCTTCGCCTCGGCGATCCGCCGGGAGTGGGAGTGGCGGACCAAGCGCGGGGAGTCCACCCGCAACCTGGCCGCCTTCGCCCACCTGGCGGGGCCCAAGGAGTGATCAGGCGCTGACCTCGGCCGGGGTGGCGGTGGCCGGCGCCGAGACCCCGGGGGCCGGGCGGACCCGGACCAGCAGGACGAACCCGGCCGCGGCCACCGTGCCGAGCGCCGCGCAGGCCCACCAGACGGCGGAGCCCAGGTGCTGCAGCAGGTACCCGCCGACCAGCGGGCCGGCGAAGGCGGCCAGCGACCAGGAGAGCGAGAACATGCCCTGGTAGCGGCCCCGGGCGTGGGTCGGCGAGAGCTCGGCGACCAGCGAGACCACCTTCGGGGTGTAGACGATCTCGCCGATCGTCCAGACCACCACGGTGAACGAGAAGAAGGCCACCGAGGAGCCGGCGAAGGCGGTCAGCCCGTAGCCCCAGCCGGTCAGCAGCGCGGCGGTGACCAGCATGGCGGTGCGGCCGCGGTGCTCGATCAGCCGGGTGACGGGCAGCTGCAGCAGCACGATCAGCAGGCCGTTGAGGCTGGCGACCAGGCCGAACTGGCCGGTGGTGAGCCCCGCCCGGCCCATGTCGACGGCCAGGGTGGTGCTGCCCTGCTGGGCCACCAGCGCGAGCACCAGGTTGAGCCCGACCAGGGCCATGAAGCGGGTGTCCCGGAAGACCGCGCCGAGGCCGATCTGCGGTGCACCGTCGCCGGTGGCCGTCACCGGGGCGTCCGGCCTGGTCTCCGGGATCCGGGCGAAGATCACCAGGGCGCAGAGCAGGGTGGTCGCCGCGTCGATCAGGAAGAGCGCCAGGAAGCCGTGCGCGGCGATCAGCCCGGCCATCGCGGCCGAGACGCCGAAGCCGAAGTTGATCGCCCAGTAGTTGAGCGAGTAGGCCCGCACCCGGTGCTCGGGCGGGACGACGTCGGCGATGATCGCCGAGGTCGCCGGGCGGGAGGCGTTGTTGGTCAGCCCGCACAGGAAGGCCACCACGGCGATGGTCAGCTGCCCGCTCGAGAAGCCGAGCAGCGCGGTGCAGACGGCGTTGGAGAGCTGGGCGGCGAGCAGCGTGGGCCGGCGGCCGATCCGGTCGGTGAGCACCCCGGCGCCGAGGGCCGCGACGGCCGAGCCGAGCCCGAAGAGCGCGGCGACCAGACCGGCGTACGACGGCGAGTAGCCCCGGACGGTGGTCAGGTAGAGCGCGAGGAAGGTCACCACGAAGCCGCCCAGGCGGTTCACCAGGGTGGACACGAAGATCCACCAGAAGGCGGCCGGCAGCCCGCCGACCGTCTCGGCCACGGCGGCCCTGACCCGCCCGCTCGCGCCGGTGGTGGACGGTGTGGACGCGGGCATACGGCGGCTCCCCGGGGGTACGGGACGGCAGGACCAGCAGGTGAAGCCCGGCTGTAACGGGCGCCTGCTGCAGGCGCAGCTTACTCATGGACCAAGGCCCCGGCCAGCGGATTTCGGCCTCCTCTAAACTGGGCGCCATGGCTGACACGACCTACCGACTGATCCTGCTCCGCCACGGCGAGAGCCAGTGGAACCAGAAGAACCTCTTCACCGGTTGGGTCGACGTCGACCTCAACGAGAAGGGCGAGAAGGAGGCCGCGCGTGGCGGCGAGCTCCTCGCCGCCGAGGGTTACTTCCCCGACGTGGTGCACACCTCCCTGCTGCGCCGCGCGATCCGCACCTCGCAGATCGCCCTCGACAAGGCCGACCGCCACTGGATCCCGGTCAGCCGCAGCTGGCGGCTGAACGAGCGCCACTACGGCGCTCTCCAGGGCAAGGACAAGGCCCAGACCCTGGCCGAGTTCGGCGAGGAGCAGTTCCAGCTGTGGCGCCGCTCGTACGACACCCCGCCGCCGGTGCTGGCCGACGACAACGAGTACTCGCAGGCCGGTGACGCCCGCTACGCCGACATCCCGAGCGAGCTGCGTCCGCGCACCGAGTGCCTCCAGGACGTCGTCGAGCGGATGCTGCCGTACTGGTACGACTCGATCGTGCCGGACCTGGCCGCCGGCAAGACCGTCCTGGTCACCGCGCACGGCAACAGCCTGCGCGCGCTGGTCAAGCACCTCGACGGCATCTCGGACGAGGACATCGCGGGCCTGAACATCCCCACCGGCATCCCGCTCGTCTACGAGCTCGACGCCGACTTCAAGCCGGTCGCCAAGGGTGGCCGCTACCTCGACGCCGAGGCAGCCGCCGCCGCGATCGAGGCCGTGAAGAACCAGGGCAAGAAGTAACCGCCCGCCGCTGACACGACGAAGCCCCGCCCCCGGGCGACCGGGGGCGGGGCTTCGTCACACCTGGGTGTCAGCCGCCGCACTGGCAGGGGGCGCCCGCCTGGCAGCCGCAGCCGCAGCCCGGTCCGCACCCGCATCCGGCGGCGAGCAGCGGCAGCAGGCGGGGTGCGGGGGGTTCGACGGCGGCGACGGCCGTGGTGTCCGGGGTTTCCTGCATGGCGGTCCTCCTCGATCCAGGCACACGGCGGTGCCTACGCTTCGAGTGAATCCCGCCGCTGATGAGGCGTCAACGGGCGCGCGGGTGCGGGCCGTTCCACGCTACGTGCGCCCCCGGTGGCAGGCCGCCGGGGACGCACGGAGTGGAGGTTTCAGCCCCGGATCACTCCGCCGCGGCCTCGCTGGCGGCGACGAAGTCACCGGCGTGCTCACCGGTCACCAGGAAGACGACGCGCTTGGCGACCGAGACGGCGTGATCGGCGAAGCGCTCGTAGTAGCGGCCGACCAGGGTGACGTCGACGGCGGTCTCGATGCCGTGCTGCCAGCGGTCGTCCAGCAGGTGCGAGAAGAGCTCGCGGTGCAGCGCGTCGATCGCGTCGTCGTCCCGCTCCAGCTCGAGCGCGGCGTCCACGTCCTTGGTGGTGATGACCAGGCCGGCCTTGGCCACCAGGCGCTGGGCGAGCTGGCCCATCTCCAGGACGATCGGGTGCAGGTCGTGCGGCACGGCCGTCTCGGGGAAGCGCAGCCGGGCGACCTTGGCGACGTGACGGGCGAGGTCGCCGCAGCGCTCCAGGTCGGCGCTCATCCGCAGGGAGGTGACGACGATCCGCAGATCGGTGGCGACGGGCTGCTGGCGGGCCAGCAGGTCGATCGCGCGGTTCTCCAGGTCGTGGTGGAGCGCATTGATCTTCGCGTCCGCCGCGATCACACTCTCCGCCAGGGCGAGGTCGGCGTCGAGCAGCGCGGTGGTGGCGCGGCCCATCGCCGAGCCGACCAGGCGGGCCATCTCGACCAGGCCGTCGCTGATCGAGTCGAGTTCCTCGTGGTAGACGTCGCGCATGCTGTTCTCTCCTCAGAAGCTGTGCCGGTGGCGGTGCCGACAGGTCAATTCGTACGACCACTTCGCTGCGGGTGGCGCGAATCGTACGCGCGACCGTGCCCACACGGGCTGCTCTTTCAGAGACTGATCCGTTCGGGCGACCACGGACGACCCGCCTGGTGAACCGGTGGAAACCTGAAGGTGAACTTTCGGCAACGCCCGGCGGATCCCTTGATCACACCCCGGGGGTGCCCGGGCGCGGAGCGCTTACGCTGGCCGTATGGACGTGAACGTGGCCGCCGCCGCTGCCTGCGCCATAGCCGGGCTCGGTGTCGGCCTCACTGCTGCCATCGCCTTCCGGTGGAGCGAGCGCGAGCAGGCCAGAGGCGGCAAGAACAACGGGGGCGGCAGTGCCCGGGGCGGGGTCAGCGCGACCCCGGCCCAGGAGTCGCCGCTGCCGCCGGGGGTGGACACCGTGCTCTCGGTGCTGCGCTCCTGCGCGATCGTGCTCGGCGAGGCCGACGAGGTGGTCAAGGCCAGCTCCGCCGCCTACGCGATGGGCCTGGTGCGGGGCGGGGCGATGGCGGTCGAGCAGATGCTCGCGCTGGCCCGGGCCACCCGCCGGGACGGCGAGATCCGCCAGGTCGAGCTGGACGTGCCGCGCCCCGGCGCGGCCCGCGCCGCCGACCCGCTGGCGGTCTCGGTCCGGGTCGCCCCGCTGGGCTCCCGGCTGGTGCTCGTCCTGGTGGAGGACCTCACCGAGCGCCGCCGGATCGAGGCCGTCCGCCGGGATTTCGTGGCCAACGTGAGCCACGAGCTGAAGACCCCGGTCGGGGCGCTCTCGCTGCTCTCCGAGGCGGTGGCCGACGCCTCCGACGACCCGGAGGCCGTGCAGCGCTTCGCCGGCCGGATGCAGATCGAGGCGACCCGCCTGGCCAGCCTGGTGCAGGAGATCATCGACCTCTCCCGGGTCCAGGACGACCAGCTCCTGGTGGACCCTGAGCCCGTCCCGGTGGACGAGCTGATCGCCGAGGCGATCGACCGCTGCCGGCAGCCCGCCGCCGCCAAGCAGATCCTGATCGCGGCGGGCGGCATCGGCGGTCTCTACCTGCACGGCAACCGCGGCCAGCTGGCCGCCGCGCTGGGCAACCTGGTGGAGAACGCCGTCAACTACAGCCCGCCCCGGACTCGGGTGGCCATCGCCACCCGCCGGATCTCCAGCGCCGCCGCACTCGGCGAGGCCGACGGCGAGCTGATCGAGATATCGGTGACCGATCAGGGCATCGGCATCTCGGAGAAGGACCGGGAGCGCGTCTTCGAGCGCTTCTACCGCGTCGACCCGGCCCGCTCCCGCGCCACCGGTGGCACCGGCCTCGGCCTCTCGATCGTCAAGCACGTGGCCGCCTCCCACGGCGGCACCGTCTCGGTCTGGAGCGTCGAGGGCCAGGGCTCGACCTTCACCGTGCGGCTCCCCGCCGGGCACGCCCCGGCGCCGGAGCAGCCCGGCGCAGCAACCGTCACACCGCGAGAATCAACCCCCCTTCCTGCCCCGGAGGCTAGACCGTGACCCGAGTACTGGTGGTCGAGGACGAGGAGTCGTTCAGCGACGCCCTCTCGTACATGCTCCGCAAGGAGGGCTTCGAGGTGGCCATCGCCGCCACCGGCCCCGACGCACTGGAGCAGTTCGAGCGCAACGGCGCCGACCTGGTGCTGCTCGACCTGATGCTGCCGGGCCTGCCGGGCACCGAGGTCTGCCGGCAGCTGCGCGTGCGCTCCAACGTCCCGGTCATCATGGTGACCGCCAAGGACAGTGAGATCGACAAGGTCGTCGGCCTGGAGATAGGGGCGGACGACTACGTCACCAAGCCCTACTCCACCCGTGAGCTGGTCGCCCGGATCCGCGCGGTGCTGCGGCGCCGCGGTGAGGACGGCGGCGGTGCGGGCGACGGCGGCGGCCCCGGCGCGCTGGAGGCGGGCCCCGTCCGGATGGACGTCGACCGGCACGTGGTGACGGTGGACGGCGCCAAGGTCGACCTGCCGCTCAAGGAGTTCGACCTGCTCGAGATGCTGCTGCGCAACGCGGGCCGGGTGCTCACCCGCATGCAGCTGATCGACCGGGTCTGGGGCGCCGACTACGTCGGTGACACCAAGACGCTGGACGTCCACGTGAAGCGCCTGCGGGCCAAGATCGAGCCGGACCCGGGCGCCCCGCGCTACCTGGTCACCGTGCGTGGCCTGGGCTACAAGTTCGAGCCGTAAGCCGAAGCGGTACGCAAGGGCCCCCGCCGGGACGACCGGCGGGGGCCCTTCGGCGTCTGCGTCAGTGCGCGGTCGGGCTGGCGGTGGCACCCGGGGTGGCCGCGCCGGTCGCCGTGGCGCCGGGGGTGGCCGGGGCGCTCGCGGTGGCGCTCGCACCGGTGGCCGGGGTCGCACCCGCCGAGGCGGCGGCCGAGGCCGAGGCACCGGCGGCCGGCTTGGTCTCGGCCGGGCCGAAGTCGGACCACTGGCCGCGGGCCGGGAAGACCTGGGCGGCGGAGGAGACCTTGCCGGCCTTGGCGAAGGAGAAGGTGGCGTTGGCGAAGCCGCCGACCTTCACGGCCGCCGTGGCGAGGTGCGCGCTCGGCTGGTCCGGGCCGCCGAGCAGCACCGAGGAGCCGCCCGGGATGACGATCTCGCTCATCGCCGCGCCCTTGGCGTCGGTGAAGGTCGCGGTGGCGCCCTCGCCGAGGGTGATCGACTGCAGCGTCTCCGGCGTGGCGCCGGCGTTGCTGATGTTCACCGTGACATTGGCCGGGCCGGGCTGCTCGGCGACGGCGTCGGCCTTGGTCACCACCACGATGTTGTTGAGCCTGAGGGTGTTGCCGATCGAGGTGGCGGCGTTGTCCGGCTTGACCTGCAGCGTGTCGGGGGTGTTCCCGGCGGCGCAGGCGGACAGCGGAACGATCGCGGCGAGAACGAGGGCGGCGATTGCGCCGCGTCGAAGGCTGCGGCTCACGGCGGCGGCTTCTCCTTGGATCACGGGTCGGGTGGTCACGGCTCAGGTTACCGACCGTACTTATCCGCTTCGCACGGGGTGGCCCCGTGTCGCGCGCCGAGCCCCCGGACGGCGCTCGCCCGTACTCGAACGACCGTACGGTCGAGGCCCCCGCCCGACCGGTCGTGAGCACCGTCACGTGCCCGGATTTCGACGGCGAGCAGATCGGGCCCGTACCTGCAGCAAAAACTCAAGATCAAATCATGGTTTCGACAGTTCTTCCAGAGGTTTCGTCAGGTGCCCGTACCACCTCCCACCTGCGGGAAGCCTTCGCGAGGGCTTGGTCGCAGCACGTCATGGGGGTGCTTGTCAAGCCCCGAGACCGGCCCTGACCTGCGAAAACGCCCTTCGGGCGCGCCGAAAAGCGTGTTATTCTGGAAAGCCACGGAAGGGGTCCTGTCACATGACGTTCAAGGTTGGCGACACGGTGGTCTACCCCCATCACGGGGCCGCGCTGATCGAGGCCATCGAAATTCGCCAGATCAAGGGTGTGGACAAGACCTACCTGGTGCTCAAGGTGCAGCAGGGAGACTTGACGCTGCGCGTGCCCGCTGAGAACGCCGAGTTCGTCGGCGTGCGTGACGTAGTCGGCCAGGAGGGTCTGGACCGGGTCTTCGAGGTGCTCCGCGCACCGTACACCGAGGAGCCCACCAACTGGTCCCGCCGTTACAAGGCGAACCTGGAGAAGCTGGCCTCCGGCGATGTCATCAAGGTGGCCGAGGTCGTCCGCGACCTGTGGCGCCGGGAGCGCGAGCGCGGCCTGTCGGCCGGCGAGAAGCGCATGCTCGCCAAGGCCCGCCAGATCCTGGTGAGCGAGCTGGCGCTCGCGGAGAACACCAATGAGGACAAGGCGGAGACGCTGCTCGACGAGGTCCTGGCCTCCTGAGTCCGCGTCCGGCCCCCTGACGGGGTCGCACCGCACCATGCCAAGGCGCCCGATGCCGGTGCGTCGTCTGATCTCACGTAAGGTCAGGTGACGGGTCGTCATGCCGGGCGCTTCGGCATACCCGGGCCCGGGTCGGCCGAAGACACGCCTGGCGTGACGACGGAGTGCAGGCGCCGGTCGGGCTCGCGGTCGGAAGGGGCCCGGGTGGCGCACAGATGGCCATACCCACTTCGCCGAAGGAGCGAAACCTGAACGCCTCAGCAGCAGTTGCAGCAGCCGTCGTCCCCGCCGCCGGGCGGGGGGAGCGGCTGGGGCCGGGAGCCCCGAAGGCCCTGCGGGAACTCGGCGGGGTGCCCCTGCTGGTGCACGCCGTCCGGGCGCTGGCGCGCAGCCGGGCGGTCGGCCTGGTGGTGGTCGCGGCCCCCGCCGACGGCGTGGCGGAGGTCGCCGCGCTGCTCGACAGCCACGGCCTGGACGGCAAGGACATCAAGGTGGTGGCCGGCGGCGCGACCCGCCAGGAGTCGGTGCGGCTCGGACTGGCCGCCGTCCCCGCCGAGTTCGACGTGGTGCTGGTGCACGACGCGGCCCGCCCGCTGGTGCCGGTGGACGTGGTGGACGCCGTCGCGGCGGCCGTCCGCGGCGGGGCCGTGGCGGTGGTGCCCGGGGTGCCGCTGGCCGACACCGTCAAGCGCGTGGTGCCGCAGCCTGGCGCGCCCGAGCCGGTGCTCGACACGCCGGACCGGGCCTGCCTGCGCGCGGTGCAGACCCCGCAGGGGTTCCGGCACGCGACGCTGAGCGAGGTGCACGAGAAGGCGCTGGCCGAGGAGGCCGGCGGCACGCTGCCGCCGGTGACGGACGACGCCGGGCTGGTCGAGCACTACGGCGGCCAGGTGGTCGTGGTGCCCGGCCACGAAGAGGCGTTCAAGGTGACCCGACCGCTCGACCTCGTGCTCGCCGAGGCCGTGCTCGCCCGCAGGAGGGCTTCCGATGGCTTCTGACCGGCCCGTCGTCCCCCGGGTGGGGATCGGCACCGACGTGCACGCCTTCGAGGCCGGGCGCCCGCTCTGGGTGGCCGGCCTGGAGTGGCCGGAGGCCGAGTACGGCCTGGCCGGGCACTCGGACGCGGACGTGGTGGCGCACGCCGCCTGCGACGCGCTGTTCTCGGCGGCCGGCGTCGGCGACCTGGGCGCGCACTTCGGCACCGACCGCCCGGAGTGGGCGGGCGCCTCCGGGGTGACGCTGCTGGCCGAGGCCGCCAGGATCGTCCGGGCGGCGGGTTTCGAGATCGGAAACGTCTCCGTCCAGGTGATCGGGGTGCGCCCGAAGGTCGGCAAGCGCCGTGCGGAGGCGCAGGCCGTGCTCTCGGCCGCCGTCGGCGCGCCGGTCGCCGTCTCCGGCACCACCACCGACGGCCTGGGCCTGACCGGCCGGGCCGAGGGGCTGGCCGCGCTGGCCACGGCGCTGGTCTACGAACGCTGAGCGTGTGCTCCCGGCCGTCCGGGTACGGAGTGGCTAGCCTGGGCTGCGGTATTGGGACGACTGAGAAGAGGGCCTGGGCATGGCCGCACAACTCTCCGACCGGGCGAAGGCGTTGCTGGACGGCAAGACCTTCGCAGTGATCACCACACTCCAGCCGGACGGAAGCCCGCAGTCCTCGGTGGTCTGGGTGAAGCACGACGGTGACGACGTGCTCTTCTCCACCGTCGAGGGTCGGCGCAAGCACCTCAACATGGCCAAGGACGCGCGTGTCTCGCTGCTGGTCAACCCGCCGGACTCGCCGTACGAGTACTTCGAGGTGCGCGGCGAGGTGGCGATGACCCGCGAGGGCGGCCGGGAGCTGATCGACGAGTTCTCGCAGAAGTACCGGGGCGAACCGGTCTACGGCTTCGACGGCCCGGACGATGTCCGGGTGGTCTGCCGGCTCACCCCGCGCAGGGTCGTCGGCGGCATCTGATCCCGCGTGAGGCCAGGAAGTAGGGGCCCCGCCCGGCAAAAGGTGGCGGGGCACCCCCCTGGGCCCACTACGCTTGACGCTGTGAGCCTTCGCCTGTACGACACCAACACCCGCCAGGTACGCGACTTCGTCCCGCTTGTACCGGGTTGTGTCTCGATGTACCTGTGTGGAGCGACCGTCCAGGCGGCCCCGCACATCGGACACATCCGGTCCAACCTCAACTTCGACGTGATGCGCCGGTGGTTCAGCTACCGGGGTTACCAGGTCACCTTCGTCCGGAACGTGACGGACATCGACG
The DNA here is from genome assembly GCF_040296285.1 of Kitasatospora sp. NPDC002227. NCBI lineage: Bacteria > Bacillati > Actinomycetota > Actinomycetes > Kitasatosporales > Streptomycetaceae > Kitasatospora > Kitasatospora sp. NPDC002227. Next base: position 77,885 of record NZ_JBEOWY010000028.1, on the reverse strand, counting down.
ACAAGGTGATCGCCAAGAGCCACGAGTTCGGCATCCCGTGGTGGCAGATCGGCTACGCCAACGAGATCGCCTTCAACGAGGGCTACGACCAGCTCGGCTGCCTGCGGCCCTCGGTGGAGCCCCGGGCCACCGGGCACGTGCCCGAGATGATCGAGATGATGCGCGCGCTCATCGAGAAGGGGCACGCCTACGAGGCGGACGGCAACGTCTACTTCGCGGTCACCACCTACCCGGACTACCTCGAGCTCTCCAACCAGGAGCTGGAGAACCTGCGCCAGCCCGCGATGGCCGGCGAGACCGGCAAGCGGGACCCGCGTGACTTCGCGATGTGGAAGGCCACCAAGGAGGGGGAGCCCAGCTGGGAGACCCCGTGGGGCCGGGGCCGCCCGGGCTGGCACCTGGAGTGCTCGGCCATGGCGCACAAGTACCTCGGCAGCGCCTTCGACATCCACGGCGGCGGGCTCGACCTGATCTTCCCGCACCACGAGAACGAGATCGCGCAGTCCAAGGCCTTCGGCGACGACTTCTCGAACTTCTGGGTCCACAACGCGTGGGTCACCCTGAGCGGCGAGAAGATGAGCAAGTCCCTCGGCAACTCGGTGCTCGTCTCCGAGATGGTGCAGCGCTGGCGCCCGATCGTGCTGCGCTACTACCTGGCCGGCCCGCACTACCGCTCGATGATCGAGTACAGCGAGGAGTCGCTGGGCGAGGCCGAGACGGCCTTCGCCCGGATCGAGGGCTTCATCCAGCGCGTGGTCGAGCAGTGCGGCGCGGTCGACGCGGCGCCCGAGGTGCCGCTGGCCTTCGCCGAGGCGATGGACGACGACTTCGGCGTCCCGCAGGCGCTGGCCGTGGTGCACACCGCCGTCCGCCAGGGCAACAGCGCCCTGACCGCGGGCGACAAGGAGAACGCGGTGGCGCGTCTGGCCGAGGTCCGTGCGATGCTCGGTGTACTGGGCCTCGACCCGCTGGACGAGCAGTGGGCCGGTGCCGCCAAGGGCGACGACCTGCACGGCGTGGTCGACTCGCTGGTCCAGCTGGTGCTGGAGCAGCGGCAGGCGGCCCGGGCCCGCAAGGACTTCGCCACCTCGGACGCCATCCGGGACCAGCTCACCGCAGCCGGTCTGGTGATCGAGGACACGCCGTCCGGCTCGCGCTGGACGATCAACAACCAGTAACCCCTGCGAAGGGGTGAGGATGGGCCGTACCGCAGTGGTACGGCCCATCCGCATGACGCAGAGCATGCCTGAGGCCGTCCGGTCGTCGGGTGTGACGGACAGACAGGAAGTACAGGCATGGCCGGCAACAGCCAGCGTAGGAACCGACGCAACCCCGGATCGAAGAAGGGCGCGAGTGTCGGTACGGGCGGCCACAGCCGGAAGGCGCTCCAGGGCAAGGGCCCGACGCCGCCGGCCTCCGCCCGCAAGGGTCACATCAAGCAGCGGCAGGCCAACGCCGCGGTCAAGCGCGAGATGGACGCCAAGTCGCGGGCCGGCATGCGCCGCGCCGGCGCCGGCGGCCGGGGCGGCCGCGGCGGCGCGGGCTCGGCCGAGCTGGTCTTCGGCCGCAACTCGGTGGTCGAGGCGCTGCGCGGCGACGTGCCCGCCACCGCCCTGTACGTCCAGCAGTTCATCGACACGGACGACCGCACCCGCGAGGCCCTCCAGGCGGCCACCGAGCGCGGCGTCCCGCTGATGGAGGCGCCGCGCGTCCAGCTGGACAACATGACCGGCAACATGAACCACCAGGGCCTGGTCCTGCAGGTGCCGCCGTACGAGTACGCCCACCCGGACGACCTGGTCGCGGACGCCGCCGACAACGGCGAGGACGCGCTGATCATCGCGCTGGACGGCGTCACCGACTCGCGCAACCTCGGTGCCGTGGTCCGTTCGGCCGCCGCCTTCGGCGCGCACGGCGTGGTCATCCCCGAGCGGCGCGCCGCCGGTATGACGGCCGGTGCCTGGAAGACCTCCTCCGGCGCCGCCGCCCGCCTGCCCGTGGCCCGGGCCACCAACCTGACCCGCACCCTGGAGGCGTACCAGAAGGCCGGTCTGATGGTGGTCGGCCTGGCCGCCGACGGCGAGGCCGAGATCGGCGACCTGGACCTGCTGGCCGGGCCGGTCGTGATCGTGGCCGGCTCCGAGGGCAAGGGCCTGTCCCGGCTGGTCTCGGAGACCTGCGACATGCGGGTGCGGATCCCGATGTCCGGGCTGACCGAGTCGCTGAACGCCGGTGTCGCGGCGGGCATCGTGCTGTACGAAGCCGCGCGGCTGCGCGCCCGGGGCTGATCCGGCGGACGAGACCGATCGAGCCCGGTCAGGCTCGGTCGGTCTCGTTCGGTTTGCGCATGATCACTTCAATCTGCGCCGTGAATCCACCCGGGAGAGTGTCCTAACCGGGCGTCACCCGGTTAGACGGGTGTGGACACCAGAACACCTCGGCGCCCCGGGCGGGGCGGCCCGGCGGGGATAGACTCCGACCCCGGCCTCAACACGGTCAAGGTGCCGTCCGACCCGGCCAAGCTGAGCAGCACCCAGGCCAGCTTCAAGATCAGGCTCGCCGCCCCCGTGGCCCCGCTGATCGACGCTCCGGCCGGTGCGGCCTTCGGCGACCCGTACGGCATGCAGAGCTTCGCCGCCCGACCGCTGGTCACCCCGCAGGTGGTGGTGGACAGCTCGCAGCTGCCGGCGCTCGCCGGTGTCTCCGCCTCTGTCGGTGCGCCGCGGCGCAAGGGCCGGGTCACCGCCGTCACCTGGAGCGGTCAGGCGGCCCCGGGCGACCTGGCGGCGACCCAGCTGCTCGAGGCCGTCCGGCGGGGCACCGTGCCCGCCCCGGCCTCCCCGGCGGTGGAGGACACCCAGCAGCTGCCCCCGCTCGGCCAGGCCGTGCCCCGGCAGTCCGGGCCGCCGGAGCCGGTGGAGTCGGCCGGGACGGTGCAGCAGGAGCTGCCCCCCACCCGCGGGCCGTGGGCACCCACCGGTGAGCTGCCGGACGTACCGGCCGGCGAGTCCCGGCACGCCTGGTACCCCGGCCGCAAGGTCGACCTGGGCCTGGTGCTGCTGCCGCTGCGCGTCGTGCTCGGCGCGCTCTCCGTCTACGCCGGTTTCAGCAAGCTCTGCGACCCGGTGTACTTCGACGGCGGCGACCGCGGCTCGATGATGCGCTGGCTCGGCTCGCTGCACCCCTGGCGGGTGGCCCAGCCGCTGCTCGACTTCGCGATGGCCCACCCCGTCGGGGCCGGGCTCGGGGTGGCCTTCACCGAGGTCGTGGTCGGCGTGCTGTCGATCCTCGGCCTCTGGCAGCGGGTGGCCGCCGGGGCGGCGATGCTGCTCTCGGCCGCGCTGCTCTTCACCGTCAGCTGGCGGACGGTGCCGGTCTACGACACCCCCGACCTGATCTTCCTGGCGGCCTGGAGCCCGCTCCTGATCGCCGGCGCGCCGTTCGGCTCGCTGGACGGGCGGATCGCGCTGGAGGCCTGGCGGCGGTACGGCTCCGCCGCGCCCGCGGCGCTGCGGCGCCGGGTGCTGCGGCGCGGCCTGGTGGTCACCACCGTGGTGGTGGGGCTGACCATGCTGACCGGCTCGATGCTCGGTGCGGCCGTCCGCACCGGGGGGCGGACGGGGCCCGGCCCCGGCCGGCCGCCGACCGACTACGGCTCCCCGGTCTGGCCGAGCAACGGCCCGTCCCAGGCGGCCACGCCCAGCACCGCCCCCTCGACCGCGCCCAGCGCGCCGCCGTCCCCGGCGGCCTCGCCGAGCCCGAGCGCGGGGCACAGCCCCAAGGCCCACCAGAGCCCCAAGGCCGGTGCCAGCACGGCCGGGAGCGGCGGGTCGAGCGCCTCGGGCAGTTCGGGCGGCTCCGCCGGCTCCGGCCACACCGGCGCCCCGGGCAGCACCGCCCCGAAGCAGCCCAGCTCCTCGGGCACCCCCGGGCTGATCGGCGGGGTGCTCGGCAGCGGCCCGCTGCTCGGGCTGGGTGCGCCGCAGGGCGCGCACCACGTGGCGTAGGCGGGCACCGCACGCAGGAAGGCCGGGAGCTCGCTCCCGGCCTTCCTGCTGCCCGTTACGCGACGGTGGCGCGGCCGGCGCCGGAGGCGAGCTCCTTGGCGGCCTCGGTGAGGTCCTTCGCGGTGTCGATGGCGCGCCAGTAGCAGCCCTGCGGGAGCTGGTAGCCGGCCAGCTGCCGGCTGCGGGCGAGCTGGGGGAAGGTGGTGCGCTCGTGGTCGCCCACGTCCGGCAGCAGCTCGCGGAAGGCCGGACCGAAGACGTACAGGCCGGCGTTGATCAGGAACGGCGAGGGCGGGGCCTCGATGAAGTCGAGGACGTTGCCGAACTGGTCGGTCTCCACGGCGCCCCAGGGGATCCGGGGGCGGGCCAGGGCGAGCGTCGCGACGGCGTCCCGCTCGTGGTGGAAGGCGGCCATGTCGCGCAGGCTGAAGCGCGTCCAGATGTCGCCGTTGGTGGCGTACCAGGGCTCGTCGGGGCGGGGCAGCGCCTTCGAGGCGTACTTGAGCCCGCCGCCGCGGCCGAGCGGCTCGGTCTCGACGACCGTGCGCACGTTGAGCGGCAGGTCGGCCTTGTCGAGCCACTCCTGCAGCACCTCCGCCAGGTGGCCGCAGGAGATCACGGCGTCCGTGACGCCCTCCTCGGCCAGCCAGGCGAGCTGGTGCCCGACGATCGGTGTCCCCGTCCCGGGGATCTCGACCAGCGGCTTGGGCCGGTCGTCGGTGTACGGCCGCAGCCGGGAGCCCTGGCCGCCCGCCAGGATCACCGCCTGGGTGACGGGCGGGGCGGTGGTGGGGCGGCTGCTCGGACTCGTGGAGTCAGTCATAGCGAGAACAATAGGGTCCCCGCCGGGAGTTGGGCTGCTGCTGCTGGGGCCCGGGCGTCAGCCCACGACGCCGTTGGCGAACGAGCCGTCGCAGACCGGGCGGGCGAAGGAGCGGGCCCGCTGGACGTCGCCCTGGTACTTGCGCACGGCCGCGCGGCCGAGCTCGCCGACGATCGCGGTGCAGTACGGGGTGAGGGAGGGGTTCTCCCGCATGGTCCGCTCCACGAGGTCGAGCGCGGTGCCCGGGTTGTGGTCGCGCAGCTCGTCCATCGCATCCACCCTGAGGGCGTCCTGCGGGGCGAGGCCCTGGGTGTTGCTGGGCGTGTTGGACCGGCCGATGGTGCCGGCCCCGCTCGAGGCGGCGACCACCTGCTGGTCGAGCCCGGTCGGCGGCGCCCAGGGGACGCGGGTGACGGCGAGGGTGCCGGTGGTCACCAGGATCACGGGCAGCGTGAGGGCGACGGTCTGGCCGATGCGGCGTACGAGCTGGTTCACGGTCAGGAGCGTAGCGGTGGGCGAGGCCTCGGATGCACTCCGTTACACCATTGAGTGAGGCGTGTCCTGGTTTATCCCTCTGCCGTGTTGACGTACGGGTGAACGCCGCCGCCGGCCGAGGGGTGCGCGGTGCTGCTCGCGCACCCCTCGGCCGCGGGCCGTCACGCGCTCAGGCGGGCGCCGGTGGTGGTGGAGAAGACGTGGGTCTCGCCGCCGGTCGGGACGACGTGGACGGTCGAGCCCTTCTCCGGGATCTGGCGGCCGTGCACGCGCACGACGATGTCCCTGTCCTCGCCACCGATCTTGGTGGTGCCGTAGACGAAGCCGTCCGCGCCGAGCTCCTCGACCACGTTGACCGTCACCGCGACGCCCTCGATGCCGCCCGCCGGGACGATCTCGAAGTGCTCCGGGCGGATGCCGACCGTGACGCTCTTGTCGTCGCCGGCCTTGGCCAGCTCCTCGCGGGAGATGTTGATGACCGAGCCGCCGAACTTCACGCCGCCGTCCACCAGCGGGACCTCGACCAGGTTCATCGCGGGCGAGCCGATGAAGCCGGCCACGAAGAGGTTGGCCGGGCGGTCGTACATGTTGCGCGGGCTGTCGACCTGCTGGAGCAGACCGTCCTTGAGCACCGCGACGCGGTCGCCCATGGTCATGGCCTCGACCTGGTCGTGGGTCACGTACACGGTGGTGATGCCCAGGCGGCGCTGCAGGCTCGCGATCTGGGTGCGGGTCGACACGCGGAGCTTGGCGTCGAGGTTCGACAGCGGCTCGTCCATCAGGAAGACCTGCGGCTCGCGGACGATCGCGCGGCCCATCGCGACGCGCTGGCGCTGACCGCCGGAGAGCGCCTTCGGCTTGCGGTCCAGGTACTGGGTGAGGTCGAGGATCTTCGCGGCCTCCTCCACCTTGGCGCGGATCTCGGCCTTGTTGACGCCGGCGATCTTCAGGGCGAAGCCCATGTTGTCGGCGACGGTCATGTGCGGGTACAGCGCGTAGTTCTGGAACACCATCGCGATGTCCCGGTCCTTGGGCGGCAGGTGGGTGACGTCGCGGTCGCCGATCCGGATGGCGCCGCCGTTGACGTCCTCCAGGCCGGCCAGCATGCGCAGGCTGGTCGACTTGCCGCAGCCCGAGGGGCCGACGAGGACGAGGAACTCGCCGTCCTCGACGTGCAGCTCCAGGGCGTCCACGGCGGGCTTGGTGCCGCCCGGGTAGAGACGCGTCGCCTTGTCGAACGTGACAGAAGCCATGGTTGTGCTCTCCTTCACCGGCAGGAACGTGCCGGACGATCCGAGTAAAGGGATTGGGTTGTCCGCCGCCGTACCGAGCAGTGGTCTGAACCACTGCACACGACAGCTCCCGGCGACGCTACCTTCCGCCGCGGGCCTTGTCAGCCCCGGGCCGCCGGTTTTCCGGCAACGTTGCGGTCACGACCGCCCGCCGCGGCTCGCCGCCATTGATCGAGAACTGCAGACACCACCCCGCCCCGTCCCGGTAGACTGCCCTCCGGTGCCGCCGTGGCTTGCTGCGGACGGTCACCGTGCCTCCTTAGCTCAGCTGGCCAGAGCACCTGTCTTGTAAACAGGTGGTCGTCGGTTCGAATCCGACAGGGGGCTCCGGAGAGCGGGAGCGGCGGGGCTCGCGGATGCAGCCCTGCCGCTTCCGGTTGAGTGGCTCAACCGTGGGTGGGGTATCTGGAACCTCATGACTGAGCAGACTCTGCACGGCTGGTTCGCCGACAGTGTTCGGAAATTTCCTGACGCGCCGGCTCTCGTCGTGGCCGGGGAGAGCCTCAGCTATGCCGAACTCGACCGGCGGTCAGGTGAATTCGCGGACCGCCTGGCGGAGGCGGGCCCGGCCCCGCGGGTGGGCCTGCTGGCATCGCGCAGTGTCCTCGCGTACGCGGCGTACCTCGCGGCCCTGCGGGCGGGGGGCACCGTCGTGCCGCTCAACGCGACCTACCCGGCGGAGCGCAACCGTACGATCGCTGAGGCCGCGGGGCTGGACGTGATCGTGGCCGACCCCGGCCAGGACACCTCCTTCGCCGGCCCGGTCCGGGTCGCCGACCTCGGCCGGGAGCGGGCCCCGGGCCCGGGAGCCGCCCCCGGGCAGGCGGCCGGCTCCGACGACCTGGCCTATCTGCTCTTCACCTCCGGGTCCACCGGAAGGCCGAAGGGAGTGCCGATCCGGCACCGGAACCTCGACGCGTTCCTGCGTTTCAACATCGCCCGTTACGGCGTCGGGCCCGGCTGCCGGCTCTCCCAGACCTTCGACCTGACCTTCGACCCGTCGGTGTTCGACCTGTTCGTCGCCTGGGGAGCCGGGGCCACCCTGGTCGTGCCCTCCCGCGAGCAGCTCTACGACCCGGCGAGGTTCGTCGACCGACACCGGATAACCCATTGGTACTCCGTCCCGTCGATCGTGTCGGTGGCCCGCCGGGCGGGCACGCTCGCGCCGGGCAGCATGCGGTCGCTGAGGTGGAGCCTCTTCGCGGGCGAGCAGTTGACCCTGGACCAGGCCGGCGCCTGGGCGGACGCGGCCCCGGACAGCACCGTGGAGAACCTCTACGGACCGACCGAGCTGTCGGTCACGGTGTCGGCCTACCGCCTGCCCCGCGACCGGTCGGCCTGGCCGCGGACCAGCAACGCCACGGTGCCGATCGGCGAGGTCTACCCGCACCTGGAACACCGGGTCACCGCCGACGGGGAGCTCCAGGTCCGCGGTCCGCAGCGGTTCGCCGGCTACCTGGACCCGGCCGACGACGAAGGGCGTTTCGCCGAGTCCGAGTCCGAGTCCGGGCCCGAGTCCGAGTCCGGGCCCGGGCCCGAGTCCGAGTCCGGGCCCGCGCCCGGTGGTCCGGCGCCGGACGCCTGGTACCGGACCGGGGACCGGGTGAGCCGGGAGGACGGGCAGCTCGTCCACCGGGGGCGCCTGGACCACCAGGTCAAGGTGCTGGGCCAGCGGGTGGAACTGCCGGAGATCGAGTCGGCCCTGCGGAAGTTCGCCGGCCTCTACGACGTCGTGGTGGTGCCCGTCCCGGACGCGGTCGGCGACACCCTGCTGGCCGCGGTCTACAGCGGCCACGCGGTCGCCGCGCGCGACCTGCGCGCCAGTCTGCGGGGCCACCTCCCCGCGCACATGATCCCGAGGCGCTACCTGCCCGTGCCGCGGCTCCCGCTCAACGCCAGCGGGAAGGTGGACCGGTCGGCCTGCGCCGTGCTGGCGACCGGCTCCGGGGCGGCAGGCGGGGTCAGGTGAGGGTGTAGGCCTGGTAGCGGACGGCCGTCGGGGTGCGGGCGGCGGTGGCCGTGCACAGGGTGTGGGTGAGCCAGGTGTAGCGGGGGTCGCCGGACTCGAAGCGGCAGAAGAGGCGGAAGTAGTAGTCGGCGGGGTCGACCTGCTCGCCGGCGGCGAGGCGCTGCAGGACGGCGGGCGGGCCGTGGCGGATGCCGGTGGTGGTGAGGAGGAGCTGGGCGCCGTCGTGGGTGCGCAGGGTGGAGCGGGTGTCGACGGTGGCGGAGCCGTCGGGGTGGAGGAGCTGCCAGTCGGCGCCGCCGGGGAGGATCTCGCCGCTCAGGCGGGGGCCGGTGAAGCTGCCGCCCAGGATGTCGACCACGCGGCGGTGCCCGAGCGGGGAGGCGCCGAGGTCGCGCGGGGCGGCGACGGCGACCTCGAAGGTGGCCAGCGGCCGGAGCTTCACCGCACGCTCCAGGAGGCGCGTCCGTTGAGCACGGCGGGGTCGAAGCCGGCGGTGCGCTTGTAGGCGGCGGCGATCTCGGTGCGCTCGGCCAGCGGGACGACCTGCTCGATGTCGTCGAAGCCCTGCGGGGCCCGCTCGTGGGCCAGCCGCATGACCACCTCGGGCCCCAGCTGCCGGTTGGAGAGCTGCAGGGCGGTGGTGGCCGGGCGGCGCAGCCGCTCGTACGCGGCGGTCGACCCGGTGGTGGCGAGCGAGTGGGCCAGGACCCGGGCGTCGATGATCGCCTGGGAGGCGCCGTTGGAGCCGATCGGGTACATCGCGTGGGCGGCGTCGCCGAGCAGCACCACGCCGTCGGTGCCCCAGTGCGGCAGCGGGTCGCGGTCCACCATCGGGTACTCGTACGCGACCTCGGCGCCGGTGATGAGCGCGGGGACGTCCAGCCAGTCGAAGGTCCAGCCGGCGAAGTGCCCGGCGACGACGGCGAGGTCGGCGGGGCGGTTCCAGTTGCCGCGCTCGGGCGGTTCGCCGTCGAGCACCTGCTCGGCGACCCAGTTGATCAGGCGGCCGTCGCCGATCGGGTAGGCGACGAACTTCTGAGTGCCGTTGCCGGCCATGATCATGGTGCGGCCGGTCAGGAAGGGCTCGGCGTGGGTGGTGCCGCGCCAGAGCACCAGGCCGTTCCACGGCGGCGGGCCCTCGCCGGGGAAGAGCGCGGCGCGGACGGCCGAATTGATGCCGTCGGCGCCGACCAGCAGGTCACCGTCGTGCCGCAGGCCCTCGACGCGGCAGCCGGTGCGCACCGCCTGCGGGCCGAGCCGCTCGCGGACGGCGTCGAGCAGCATCAGCTGCAGTTCGCCGCGGTGCACCGAGTACTGCGGCCAGTGGTACCCGGCGGCGAGCCCGCGCGGCTCGGACCAGACGGGCTGGCCGAAGACGTTGAAGTAGGCCAGCTCGGCGGTCGGCACGCCGATCGCGGCCAGCCGGTCGGCCAGCCCGAGCTCGGTCAACTCCCGTACGGCGTGCGGGAGGAGGTTGATCCCGACGCCGAGCGGCCGGATCTCCCGGGCCGCTTCGTGGACGACGACCTGCTCCAGGCCCGCCGCGTGCAGGCTCAGGGCGGTGGCGAGCCCGCCGATGCCGCCGCCTGCGATGGTGATCCGCACAGCACACCCTCCCGGTGAGATTGTTACGGCCGTAACAATCTCGCACGAGTCGTCGATGCGCAAGACTCTCTGCCGTGACCTCCCTCGACCCTGCCGGCGCCGACCGCCCCGACCTCCGCTACGCCGCCTACGCGCAGGAGCGGCTGGCGCAGCTGCCGCCGCCCGCCGACCCGGAGGCCTTCGCGCTCGCGCACCACCTGCTGCACCTGTCGTACCTGGTGGTCAACGATCTGGAGGGCCGGATCCACCGCCCGCGCGGCTGGACGCTCCCCGGCTTCCGGCTGATGTTCAAGCTCTGGCTGCTCGGCCCCACCCAGCCGGCCCGGCTGGCCGAGATCTCGGCGATGTCCCGCGCGGCCGTCACCAACGCGGTCAACACGCTGGAGCGGGACGGCCTGGTGGAGCGCCGCCCGCTGCCGGACGACCGCCGGGCGGTCGCCGCCGCGCTCACCCCGGCGGGCGAGCAGGCCGTCCGGGAGGCGTTCGCCGAGCAGACCCGGCGGGAGCAGGAGTGGTTCGCCGTGCTCGACCCGCAGGAGCGGGCCACCCTGACCGAGCTGCTCACCCGGGTGCTGGCCAACCGGCCTTGAGCTGACCGGCTGACTAGAGCCAGCCCTTCTGGGCGGCCTTGATACCGGCCTCGAAGCGGCTGCTGGCGTTGAGCCGCTCCATGATCGAGGCCATGTGCCGGCGCACGGTGCGCACGGACATGCCCAGCCGGACGCCGGCCGTCTCGTCGGTCAGGCCGCCGCCGAGCAGGCGCAGAAGTTCGCGCTCGGTGGCGCTCAGGCCGGTGGCCGGGTCCTGCTCCTGGGCGGCGCCGAGCGGGACGGCGGTGGACCAGGCCTGCTCGAACAGGTCGACCAGGGCGGCGACGATGCCGGGCTCGGTGACGTGCAGGGCGCCGACCCGGCTGTCGGCCGGGTCGATCGGGACGATGGCCTGGGCCCGGTCGAAGATCACCAGGCGGTGCGGCAGCACCGGGGCGGTGCGCACCTCGCTGCCCTGGCTGAGCAGCCAGTGGGCGTGCGCGGTGGTGTGCGGGTCGTTGCGGGTGGTGTCCTGGTAGAGCGTCCGCATCGAGACCCCGCGGGCCAGCGGCTCGGCGTCGGCCGCGCGGGCGGCGGCGAGGTCCTCGGGCCGGTGGCTGGCGCCGGGGTGGACGCCCAGGCACTCGCTGGTCATCCGCCGGGCCAGCAGCTCGATCCGGTGCTGGATGGCGTCCATGCCCCAGAGCCGTTCGCCCATGGCGGGGCGGGAGGTCGCGCGCTCGGCGACCAGCTGGGTGACGGCGGCCCGGGAGGCGGCGAGCTGGGCCTGGCGGGCCGCGAGTTCGGCCTCCTGGCGGGCGAGCACATCGGCCAGGCCGATCTCGGGGGCGACCGCGCACAGGGTGCCGGGGCGCTCGTTGGAGGCCCGCACCAGCATCAGGCCGGCCAGTTCGTCCAGGCGGTCGTGGACCTCGGCCGGGCTCAGCGCGCAGGTGGCGGCGAGCTCCTCGACCCCGTGGTCCGGGTGGTCGAGCATGGCCTGGTAGACGGCCCCCGCGGTCGCGGTCAGGCCGAGCGCTTCAAGCATGGTTTTCCCCCGTATGTGGTGCAGCCCCCGCGGCACCTGATCGGGCTCATCGTGACACTTTGTCGGGTCGGCCTCAAGAGCTGCCGGATGTGGGCTCCGCCGCAGGTGGGGGGTTGCTGAAGCGGAGTGGTTCGTACAAGTCTCACTCTCGACGGGGAGAAGGATAGCCGCTGTTGGCGGGCCGTTCACCGGCCGGATTCTTGACGAGTACATGACTGGATGGCAGCAAGATGCGAGGCCGGTTCGTGCCGTCGGAAAGCCGTTCCGGTGGCGGTTCTCCCGGGCGAAGCTGGTGCTCGCCGGTCGGGGGACAGCCCGAACGGCGCCAGTCGCAGAGACCGAAGCACGAAGCACCAGAAGGACGCACCATGAACCGCACCCGCCTCGCCCGTGCCGCCGCCGCCCTCGCCGCCGTCGCCGCCCTCGCCCTCGGAGCCGGTACGGCCGGTGCCGCCACGGCTCCCGATGTGGTCAAGACCACTGCCGCCGAGGCGTCCGCGCCGCAGGCCCCGGTGGTCGCTCTCGACAACGCCCAGTGGGGCTAAGGCCGGGTGGACATCGTCTACGCCAGCCTGGTGCGCCGGGAGGCCGAGGGCTCGCCGCGGGACGGTGAGGCCGCCGAGGTCGTCGGAGCGCTCTGGGCCCACGCCGCCCCCGAGGACGGCATCGAGCACGCGAGTGTCCGCGTGCTGGTGGAGCAGGTGGTCATCCTCTTCTTCCTCCACCGGGCCGCCCGCACGGGCGGCAGCCCCGAAGGGCGGGTCGCCCGGCTGCTCGACCGCTGCCACCGCGCCTCCCCCCTGCTCCGCAGCCGCTATCTGCCGCCCGCGTAGCCGCCCCCGCCGGGGCTCCCCGCACCACCAGGACCTGTCGCCGCGCCTTCGACCGAGGCCGCCGGGGCCTGAAGCACGCTCAGAAAGGTCGTTGCACGTGACCCGGCAACTGCTTTCTCCCCGCCCGACCGTCAGCGCCGCTACCGCCTTGCACGAGCGGCGCAACGCCCTGCACACGCTGGCCGGCCTGCTGGAGCTCGCCCGGTACGCCGAAGGGCGCCACGAGTGCGCCGCACCGGCGCCGGAGGTCGAGGGGCTGCTGGCGCAGGTCGACGAACCGCTCGTCCAGGCCCAGCTGCTGGGCAAGATGCTGCTGGGCGTCGAGCGTGGTGTCCGAGTCCGGCTCGGCCAGGAGAGCGAGCTGCGCGGCGAGTTGGCGCACCCGGGCGAACTGGTCACGATCCTGGGCAACTTGATCGACAACGCGGTGGACGCCGTGGCCGGGCAGGGTGCCCCGGAGCCGGTGGTCGAGGTCACGCTGCGCCGCGACGGCGCGGCCGTGACCCTGCGGGTGGCCGACAACGGCCCGGGGGTGCCGCCGCAGTCGCGGGAGCGGATCTTCACGGCCGGCTGGAGCAGCAAGCGGTCCTTCGACGGGCGGCACCGCGGCCTGGGGCTCGCACTGGTGCGGGAGCTGGCCGAGTACCGGGGCGGCCGGGCCGAGGTGTCCGAACGCCGTGGCGGCGGCGCCGAGTTCACGGTGGTACTGCCGGACGGGCCCGCCGGGAGCGCGTGGTGATCGACGTGCTCGTGGTGGACGACGACTTCTACGTGGCGCGGATCAACGCGCACTACGTGTCCCAGGTGCCGGGCTTCCGGGTCGCGGGCGTCGCGCACAGCGCGGCGGGGGTGCTGGCCGCGGTGGAGCGCGGCGGCATCGACCTGATCCTGCTCGACCAGCACCTGCCGGGCGGGAGCGGCTGCGCGCTGACCCGGCAGCTGCGGGAGCAGGGCCGGGACCTCGACGTGATCATGGTGACGGCCGACCGGCGGCCCGCCTCCGTACGGGAGGCGCGGCGGGCCGGGGTGCTGCAGTACCTGCTGAAGCCGTTCGGGCTGCCGGAACTGCGCGACAAGCTGGCCGCGTACGCCCGTCTGCGGCGGGCGCTGGCCGGGCCGGAGCTCGGCCAGGCCGAGCTCGACCGGGTCTTCGGTGCGCCGGGGGGCGCACCGGAGGCGGACGGGCAGCCCCAGCTGCCCAAGGCCCAGCTGCCCAAGGGCTTCACCGAGCGCACCGTCGAGCTGATCCGCCGGATCGTGGACCGGGCCCAGGGCCCGGTGACGGCGCAGGAGGTCTCCGAGCAGGCCGGGATCAGCCGGTCCACGGCGCAGCGCTACCTCAAGTTCCTGGAGCGCACCCGACTGGTGAGCCTCACGCTGCGCTACGGCAGCAGCGGCCGCCCCGAGCACCTGTACTCCGGTGTCTGAGCCGGGCCGGGCGGCGCTGGCCGCGTTCGTGGCGGGCCTGTCCGGCGGGTTCGCCGGGGCCCGGGTGAGCACCCGGCTGATCCGGGCCAGGGTGCGGTGGTGGCCGGGCAACGTCCGCCTCGGCGGGCTGCACGTGCACCACGTGGTGTTCGGGGTGGTGCTGATGGCGGCGTCCGGGGTCGGCGGCCTGGTGGCGCCGGACGGCGGCGGCCGGCTCGCGCCGGCGGCCGCGTTCGGCGTCGGCACCGGGCTGGTGCTCGACGAGTTCGCGCTCATCCTGCACCTGGAGGACGTGTACTGGACGGCGCGCGGCCGGGTGTCGCTGGACGCCGTGTGCGTCGCGCTCGCGCTGGCCGCCAGGCTGCTGCTCGGGCCCGGGCTGCTCGGGCACTCCTTGCCGGAGGTGGCCTGCTGGTCGGCGGCGGCTGCCGTGACCGTGCTCAAGGGCAAGTACTGGACCGGCCTGGCCGGGGTGTTCTGCCCGCCGCTGCTGCTCCTCGGGGCGGCCCGGCTGAGCCGGCCCGGCGCGCCGTGGGCGCGGCGGTGCTACCGGGCCCGGCCGGACAAGCGGCTGCGCGCCGAGGGGCGCGAGCGCACCCTGCGGGCCCCGGCGATGGCCGCCAAGGTCCGCGCCCAGGAGTGGCTCGCCGGGCCGCACGACCTGCCCGACCGGCACCCGTACGACAGCCACCCGAACCCCCGGCCGACCGCCGCCGCGGCCCCCGCCCCCGGCCGCCCCCGCGCCGCCTGGGCGCGCGGGCCCTGGCGGGCCGGCCCGATCCGACAGGAGACCCACCCGTGCTGACCCGAATCCTCCCACCGGCCGGCCCCGCCCGGCTGCTCGCTTTCGTCACGATGGTGATGAGCCTCGGGCAGGGCCTGTGGATGGCCATCAGCGCCATCTACGCCGTGACCCAGGTGCACCTGACGCCGGGCCAGCTCGGCCTCAGCGTCGGCGCCTCGGCCGCCGTCGTGCTGCTGCTCAGCATCCCGCTGGGCGCCATGGCCGACCGGACCGGGCCGCGCACCGTGCAGCTGTGGTCCTTCCTGGCGCTGGCCCCGCTGACCGCCGCGCTGCTGCTCGTGCACGGCTTCTGGGCGTACCTGTCGGTCTCCGTGGTGCAGGCGATCGCCTACCGCTCGGGCAACAACGCCCGGAAGGCGATGATCGCGGCCGTGGTGCCGAAGGCCGACCGGGTGATGACGATGGCCGCCATCCGGGCCGGGATCAACGTCAGCATGGCGATCGGCGCCTGCCTCTCCGGTCTGGTGATCGCCTGGGGCTCCCCGGCCGGCTACCACGGCGCGGTGCTGTTCGCGGCCGTCTGCTTCCTGGCCACCGGCGCGCTGACCGCGCTCGAGGCGCCGGTGCCGCCGGTGCCGGCCTCGGCCGGCTCCGCCTTCGCGGTGCTGCGCGACGTGCCGTTCCTGACCTTCACCGCGCTGGACGGGCTGCTGACCATGCACACCCTGCTGCTCGAAGTGGTGCTGCCGCTCTGGGTGTTGAAGCACACCGGGGCGCCGGGCTGGATGAGCGCGGTGATCCTGCTGGTCAACACCTGCTTCGTGGTGGCCTTCCAGACCAAGGTGGCCGGTGGCACCGGTGACCTGCGCTCGGCGGGCCGGGCCAGCCGGCAGGGCGCGCTCTCGGTGGCGGCCGCCTGCGTGGTGTTCGCGCTGAGCGGCGGCACCGGCTGGCCGATCGCCGTGCTGCTGCTGGTGGCCGGCGCCCTGCTGCACGCCTGGGGCGAGATCCGGCAGGCCGCGGGCAGTTGGACCATCGCCTTCGACCTCGCCCCCGACCACGCCCAGGGCCAGTACCAGGGCACCTACAAGATGGGCGCCGACATCGGCAAGACCTTCGCCCCGGCGGTGTTCGCCTGGCTGGTCCTCGAGCACGGCGCGGGCGGCTGGTTCGTGCTCGGCGCCGCGTTCGCCCTGCTCGGGTGCGCCATGCCGTTCGTGGTCGCGCTCGGGGTCAGGCAGCGGGCGGCGGCCCCGGCCCCCGCGCCCGCCAACTGAACTTCAGCTGACCGCACTTCGTTCGACAAGGTGAAAGTGATGATCTGCAACATCGCTCCGCGGAGCGTCAACCTCCAGGGCGTCTGCCGGGTGGACGAGTCCCACGCCTGGGCCGCCGGTGACGGCGGGATGATCCTGGCGACCGCCGACGGCGGCGTCAGCTGGCACGCCCAGGGGGAGACCGACAAGGACCTGCGCGCGGTGTGCTTCGCCGACATCCGGACGGGCTGGATCGCCGGCCGGGACGGCACCCTGCTGCACACGACCGACGGCGGCGCGCACTGGGAGCGGCGGGAGACCGGCACCGACCGGAACCTCTACGGCGTCTCCTTCGCGCCGTCCGGCCGGGTGGGCTGGGCGGTCGGCGACGGCGGCGTCATCCTGGTCTCGGCGGACGGCGGCGCCACCTGGCAGCCGCAGTCCTTCGAGGAGACCCACTACACCCGCTGCTTCGCCCTGGACGAGCGGCACGCCTGGGTGATCGGCAAGCGCGGCAGCATCCGCGCCACCGCCGACGGCGGTGCCACCTGGACGGCCCAGCCGTCCGGCGTGACGGTCGACCTGCGCGGCATCTACGCCGCCCCCGGCGGCCTGGTCTGGGCGGCCGGGCGCGGCGGCACGCTGCTGCGCTCCACGGACGGCGGCGCGAGCTGGGCCGCCGCCGAGGCCGGCACCCACCTCGACCTGTACGGCCTGTGGGCCGCGCCGGACGGCCGCCGGGTGTACTCCTCGGGTGACGACGGCATCCTGGTCGGCTCCGAGGACGGCGGCCTGAGCTGGTCGGTGCTGCCGACCGGCACCGCCAAGGACGTCGTCTCGCTGGCCTTCGCCCCCGGCGCCGAGCACGGCTGGGCCGTCGGCGACAGCGGCCTGATCCTGCACACCGGCGACGCCGGCCGCAGCTGGACCGCGCAGCTGAGCGGCATCCACAAGGACCTGGTCGGCGTGCACGGCGCGGGCCGCACGGTCTGGGCGGTGGGCCAGGACGGCCTGCTCGCCACCACCGCCGACGGCGGCGCCACCTGGCAGGCGCCGGTCACCGGCACGGGCGAACTGCTCTGGGGCGCCCACGTGCTGGCCGACGAGCGGCACGGCTGGGTGGTCGGCGCGGCCGGCACGATCCTGGCCACCGAGGACGGCGGGGCGAGCTGGCAGCGGCGGCAGTCGCCGGTGACCGAGGCGCTGTACGCGGTGAACTTCGCCGACCGGCACCGGGGTTGGGTGGTCGGCGCGGCCGGCACGATCCTGGCCACCGAGGACGGCGGCGCCGGCTGGCAGCGGCAGCCGGCCGAGACGGCCGCCGCGCTGTACGCGGTGGGCTTCGCGGACGAGAAGCGGGGCTGGGCCGTCGGCGCGGCCGGCACCGTGCTGGCCACCGAGAACGGCGGCGCGAGCTGGGAGCGGCAGCCCGGGCCGGTGGCCGGGAGCCTGACGGCGCTGCACGTGGTGGACGCCGACACGGTCTGGGCCGTCGGCCGCGCCGGGGCGGTGCTGGTCTCCCGCGACGGCGGCCGCAGCTGGCAGCGGCGCGAGAGCGGCACCGGACTCGCCCTGTGGGGCGTCGCGTTCACCGCCGACGGCCGCACCGGCTGGGCGGTCGGCGACGGCGGCACGGTGCTGGGCACGGCGAACGGCGGAGACACCTGGCAGCCGCAGGCCAGCGGGGTGGCCGACAACCTGAAGGCCGTCCGGACCACGCCCGACGGCTCGCGCGTGTACCTGGCGGGGGACGGCTCCTCGCTGCTCACCAGTGCCGACCGGGGCGCGAGTTGGAGCTCGCGGGTCGCTTCCACGGGCCGTAACCTCTACGGCGTGCACATCTTCGCCGACGGCACCGGCGGCTGGGTCGCCGGGGACGGCGGCACCGTGCTCCGCTCGCGCGCCGGTGCCCGCTGGGCGCCGCAGCCGAGCGGCACCTCCGCCAACCTGTACTCCGTCTCGCCCGCCGGCCAGGGCGCCGCCTGGGCCGTGGGCCGGGCCGGGACGATCCTGAACACGCGTGACGGCGGGGCCAGTTGGCAGCAGCAGCCGAGTGGCAGCAGCAAGGACCTGCTCGAGGTGCACATGCGCCCCGACGGCCGCACCGGCTGGGCGGTCGGCGACGGCGCCACCGTGCTCGCCACCACCGACGGCGGCGCCACCTGGGCCCACCAGGCCGTCCCCAAGCCCGACTGCGCCCTGTGGGCGGTGGACTTCGCCGACGCCCGCACCGGCTGGGCCGTGGGCACCGGCGGCACCGTGCTCGCCACCACGGACGGCGGCGCGCACTGGGAGCTGCAGGGCTGCACCGGCGAGGACGACCTGATCGACGTGCACGTGGTCGACGCCCTGACCTGCTGGGCGGTGGGCCACCGCGGCACGGTGCTGCACACCGCCGACGGCGGCCGAAGCTGGCAGCGCCGTGACGCGGGCACCGAGCAGAACTTCACCGCCGTGCACTTCTGCCCCGACGGCCGCACCGGCCGCGCCGTCGGCCGCAGCGACACCGTCGCCACCACCCTGGACGGCGGCGCCACTTGGCAGGCCGGCACCACCGGCTCGGGCGTCTCGCTCTGGAACGTCCAGGTGGTCTCGGCCCAGGTGTCCTGGATCGTGGGCGACGAAGGCACCGTACTGTCGACCGCGGACGGTGGCACCACCTGGGACCAACACCTCTACAGCCCGGAAAAGGACGCGAACTGAAATGACCGAGCGAAACGAATTCCAGGACATTCCGACGACCACGCTGGCCGATGTGCTCGGCCGGGCCCAGGTCATGGACATCGGGGTCCGCCCGCTCTGGGGAGGAATGGAGCGGGTGGCCGGGGCGGCATTCACCGTGAAGTGCCCGCCCGGGGACAATCTGATGCTGCACGCCGCCATTTACCGGGCCGAGCCGGGTGCGGTGATCGTGGCCGAGTCGGGTGACCTGGACTACGCGCTCGCCGGGGGCAACGTCTGTGCCGTGGCGCAGCGCCGGGGCGTGGCCGGGTTCGTCCTGGACGGCCTGATCCGGGACGTCGCCGAGGCCCGCGAGGCCGGCTTCCCGGTCTTCGCCCGGGGGGTCATCCCGATCCCCGGAGCCAAGGACGCCTTGGGCGAGCACGGCACCGAGGTGCGCTGCGGCGGGGTCCTGGTCGGCCCCGGCGACATCGTGGTGGCCGATGAGGAGGGCGTGGTCGTGGTGCCCGCCGCCCGCCGCGAGGAGGTGCTCGCCGCGGCCTCGGCCAAGCTCGCCAAGGAGGCCGCCGAGACCCTGGACGACTGGGAGGCGGCCCACCGAGCGAAGATCGAGAAGGCCCTGAAGGAAAAGGGCTTCGAGGGCTGACGGGTGGTTTTCCGGAGCGCCCCGGGGGATTTCCCCTCGGGGCGCTCCGGCGTTTCCGGAAGCAATTTTTCCGGTGCCGGTGATTCTTGTGGGATAAATGAGCAGAACCGTACTCGGCGGCCGTGGCGCGACTAAAGTCGTACCCGTCCAGTTGCCGATGTTCGGATGTTCGGATCGAGATGACTACTCCACTGAAAGCACCTCTGGGCGCAGGCCTCCTTGACCACGCGCGCCGCCGGCCCGACCACATCGCCCTGACCATCGGGCGCCGCGAGTACTCGTACCGGGAGACGGCCGGGACGGCCCTGAGATGGGCCAATCTGCTGGTCGAGGCGGCCGGTGGCCGCCCGGGCCGGGTCGGCGTGTTCGCCCACCGCAGCGAGGCCTCGTACCTGGGGGCCGCCGCCGCGCTGTTCGCCGGGGCCGCCTTCGTCCCGCTGAACCGGCGCTTCCCGCTGCCGCGCACCCGCGGCATGCTGGAGCGCGCCGAGGTGGACGCGCTGATCGTGGACGCCGGCTCGCTGCCGATGCTCGCCGAGCTGCTGCGCGGCCTCGAGCGCAAGCCGGTCGTGCTGCTGCCGGACGTGCTGCGCAGCGCCGCCGGCGACCTGGGCGACGTCCGGGTGCTCGACGCCGCCGATCTCGCCGCCGCGCCGCCGCTGGAGCAGCTGCCCGAGGTCGGCCCCGAGGACCTCGCATACCTGCTCTTCACCTCGGGCAGCACCGGCGCCCCCAAGGGCGTGCCGGTGACCCACGGCAACGTGCGGGCGTTCCTGACGGCCAATCAGGAGCGGTACGGCATCACCCCCGAGGACCGCCTGACCCAGACCTTCGACCAGACCTTCGACCTCTCGGTCTTCGACCTGTTCATGGCCTGGGAGCACGGCGCCCGGCTCTGCGCGATGGACCCGATCGAGCTGCTCGCGCCGTACCGGTACCTGGAGCGCAACAAGATCACCGTCTGGTTCTCGGTGCCCTCGGTGGCCGCGATGCTGCGCAAGCGCGGCTCGCTCAAGCCGGGCGCCATGCCGGGCCTGCGCTGGAGCCTGTTCTGCGGCGAGGCGCTGCCCCGGGAGACGGCCGAGGCCTGGCAGGCCGCCGCGCCCAACTCGGTGGTGGAGAACCTGTACGGCCCGACCGAGCTCACCATCGCCTGCACCGCCTACCGCTGGGACGCCGAGCGCAGCCCCGCCGAGTGCGTGCACGAGAACGTGCCGATCGGCCGCCCGTACCCCGGCCTGCACGCGCTGGTGGTGGACGAGCAGCTGGCCCCGGTGCCCGCGGGCACCGCCGGGGAGCTGTGCGTGGCCGGACCGCAGACCACGCCGGGCTACTGGCAGGCGCCGCAGCTGACGGCCGAGCGCTGGTTCGAGCACCAGGGGCGGCGCTACTACCGCACCGGCGACCTGGTCCGGCTGCAGGGCGAGGAGTACGTGTGCCTGGGCCGCAACGACCAGCAGGTCAAGGTCGGCGGCTACCGGATCGAGCTGGGCGAGATCGAGGCGGTGCTGCGCCGGGCGGGCGCCGTCGAGGCGGTGGCCCTGCTCTGGCCCGATGACGAGACCATCACCGCCGTCGTCTCCGGCGCGGGGAGCCCGGACGGGCTGGCCGAGGAGTGCGCCGGGAGCCTGCCCGCCTACATGGTGCCGCGCTCGGTGCAGGCCATCGAGGAGATGCCGGTGAACGGCAACGGCAAGGTCGACCGGGGCGCCCTGCGCCACTGGCTCGACGAGCGGCAGACGCACGCGCCGCGGGCCCAGGCCCGTGTCTGAGTCTGCCCACAACGAACTTACCCAGGAGGGGGATTCATGAGCAGCGTCGAGCAACTCGTCGCGCGCACCCTCGGCATCGCCGAGGAGCTCGTCACCGACGAGCTGGAGTACCAGTCGATCCGGGAGTGGGACTCCCTCGGCCACGTCTCGCTGATGGTCGCACTGGAGCAGGAGTACGGCGTCACGGTGGACGACGACTGGACGCTGGAGCTGCGCGACGTCGGCGCGATCCGCGCCTTCGTCGCCGGCGGCGGCGAGCCGGAGCGGGCCGCCGGGAGCGCCGGTACGGGGGAGCGGCGTACCGTGCACCGCGGCCTGGAGGGCGTCAGCTTCGACCAGACCGCGATCACCCACATCGACGGCACGGCCGGGGTCCTGGAGTACCGCGGCTACAGCATCCACGACCTGGCCGAGCACGCCTCGTACGAGGAGACGGCCTACCTGCTGGTGCACGGCGAGCTGCCGGGCGTCGACGAACTGCAGCAGTTCGCCAAGGAGTTGGCCGCCGCCCGGCAGCTGCCCGCCGCCGTCCTGGAGCTGGCCCGCACGCTGGCCCACGCGCACCCGATGGAGGCGCTGCGCACCTGCGTCTCGGCGCTCGGCGCCTTCGGCCCGCAGCGGCCGGCCGACACCGACGAGAGCCCGGCGGAGGCCCGCGCGGCCGGGATCGAGCTGATCGCCCGCATCCCGATGATCGTCGCCGCCCACCACGCCTACCGCTCGGGCCGCGAACCGCTGCTGCCCGCAGGCGAGTTGTCGTACGCGGAGGCCTTCCTCACCGCGCTGCTCGGCGAGCGGCCGGGCCCGGCCGCCGTCCGCTTCGTCAACAAGGGCTTCATCGTCCACGCCGACCACAGCTCCAACGCCTCGGCGTTCACCGCCCGGGTCGCGATCGGCAGCCGCTCCGGCATGACGGCCGCGCTCACCGCCGCCGTCGCGGTCTTCGCCGGCTCGGTGCACGGCGGTGCGGCCGAGCGGGCCGTCGGCCTGGTCGACCAGGTCGGCTCCGCCGGCAACGCCGAGGCCTACGTGGCCGACCTGCTCGGCCGGGGTGAGCCGGTGATGGGCTTCGGGCACCGGGTGTACCGCACCGAGGACCCGCGAGTACGCCACCTGCGGGCCACCGTGGTCGAGTTGAGCGAGGAGTGCGGCGACCGCAGCGGCCTGGACATCCTGGACGCCGTCGCCGCCGCGATGGGCCCGCGCGGCCGCCACGGCGTGGCCGCCAACGTCGACCTGTACGCCGGCCTCGCGTACCGCCTGCTCGGCCTGCCGGACGACCTGGCCGTGCCGCTCTTCGTGATCGGCCGCACCGCCGGCTGGGTGGCCCAGGCACTGGAGCAGCAGGCCAACAACGTGCTGATCCGCCCGCTGCTCGACTACGTCGGCCCGCACGGCCGGGTGTACCCGGGGGCGGCCCGATGAGCGCGGCTCTCCCGGCCTCCGCGGTCGCCCTCCCGGCCCCCGCCGTCGACCTCCCGGGCTTCGCGCAGGAGCGCGGCTTCGAGCTGGCCGCCGTGCCGTACACCGGCCGGGTGCTGCTGGAGCAGCTGCTGCGTTCGGGCGAGCCGGAGCAGGCCGCCCTGCTCGGCAAGCGCCTCGCCTCGGGCGAGGAGCCCGCCCTGGAGATGGCCTTCCGCCCGGCCCGCATCCTGGTGCAGGACTACACCGGCATCCCGCTGCTGACCGATCTGGCCGCGCTGCGCAGCCGGGTCGCCGAGCCGGGCCGGGTCAACCCCGCGCTGCCGGTGGACGTGGTGGTGGACCACTCGGTGCAGGCCGACCGGGCGGGCAGCCCGGACGCGCTGGCCCGCAACGAAGCGATCGAGATGGGTCGCAACCAGGAGCGCTACGCCTTCCTCAAGTGGGCCGAGCAGGCCTTCGAGGGGCTGCGGGTGATCGAGCCGGGCCGGGGCATCGTGCACCAGGTCAACCTGGAGCGGCTGGCGACGGTGGTGACCGAGGGCCCGGACGGGCAGCTCCACCCGGACACCGTGATCGGCACCGACAGCCACACCACCATGGTCAACGGCCTCGGTGTGCTCGGCTGGGGCGTCGGCGGCCTGGAGGCCGAGGCGCTGATGCTGGGCCTGGCCCAGCCGATCCGCATCCCCGCCGTGGTGGGCGTGCGGCTCACCGGCGCCGTCAGCCCGGGCACCTCGGCCACCGACGTGGTGCTGGCGCTCACCCAGCGGCTGCGGCGCGAGGGCGTCACCGGTCTGATGCTGGAGTTCACCGGCCCGGCCGTGGCGGGCCTCAGCGCCCCCGACCGCTGCACCATCGCCAACATGGCGCCCGAGTACGGCGCGATGACGGCGTACTTCCCGGTGGACGAGGAGACGCTGGCCTACCTGCGGCGTACCGGCCGCAGCGCGGAGCAGGTCGAGCGGGTGGCGGAGTACTGCGCGGCGCAGCGGCTGCTGCGCGAGGCGGGCGAGCCCGTCTTCGGCCGGGTGATCGAGTTCGACCTCGGCGAGGTGGGCCCGGGCCTGGCCGGGCCGAGCCGCCCGGACCAGCGGATCTCGCTGGGCGAGCTGCCCGGCTCCTTCGCCGCGCTGCTCGACGGCCCGGCCCGCACCGAGGACGGCGTCACCGACGGGGACTTGGTGATCGCCTCGATCACCTCCTGCACCTCCACCTCCAACCCGCAGGCGATGCTGGCCGCCGGGCTGCTGGCCCGCCGCGCCGTCGAGCGCGGCCTGACCGTGCCGGCCCACGTCAAGACCAGCCTCTCGCCGGGCTCCCGGGCCGTCACCCGCTACCTGCGCGCCTCCGGCCTGCTCGCCGACCTGGAGCAGCTGGGCTTCCACGTGGTCGGCTACGGCTGCATGACCTGCAACGGCGGCAGCGGCCCGCTGAACGAGGGCGTGCGGGTGGGCGGGCGCACGGTGGCCGCCGTGCTGAGCGGCAACCGCAACTTCGAGGGGCGGGTGCACGGCCAGGT
The DNA here is from genome assembly GCF_040296285.1 of Kitasatospora sp. NPDC002227. Taxonomy (NCBI): domain Bacteria; kingdom Bacillati; phylum Actinomycetota; class Actinomycetes; order Kitasatosporales; family Streptomycetaceae; genus Kitasatospora; species Kitasatospora sp. NPDC002227. Next base: position 53,810 of record NZ_JBEOWY010000028.1, on the reverse strand, counting down.
GCGCGCGGGTTACCTGGCCTCCCCGGCCCTGGTGGTCGCGCTGGCCCTGACCGGGCACGTCCGGGGCGACCTGGAGAGCGAGCCGCTGGGCCTCGGCCGCGACGGCGAGCCGGTGCACCTGCGCGACATCTGGCCTTCGACCGAGGAACTGCGCGCGCTGGAGGAGGAGTTCGCCACCGTCGAGGTGTTCACCGCGGCCGAGCCGGCCGGCGCGGCCTGGGAGGCGATCGCCGCCCCCGAGGGCGAGGTCTTCGCCTGGGACGAGCGCTCCGGCTACCTGCGGCTGCCCGCCTACGTCGACCCGGCGGCCCCGCTCGGCCCGCTGCGCGGCGCCCGCGCGCTGCTCGCGCTCGGCGACGACGTCTCCACCGACCACATCTCGCCGGTCGGTGCGATCACGGCCGACTCCCCGGCCGGGCGGTACCTGACCGCCCTGGGGGAGCGGGACTTCAACTCCTTCGGCTCCCGCCGCGGCAACCACGAGGTGATGGCCCGGGGCGCGTTCAGCAACCCGCGGCTGCGCAACCGCCTGGTCGGCGAGGGCGAGGGCGGCGGCACCACGCTGCACCTGCCCGGCGGCGAGCGGCTGCCGGTCTTCGAGGCAGCCGATCGGTACGCCGCCGAGGGCACCCCGCTGATCGTGCTGGCCGGCCGCAACTACGGCATGGGCTCCTCCCGCGACTGGGCGGCCAAGGGCCCCTGGATGCTGGGCGTGCGGGCGGTGCTCGCGGAGAGCTTCGAGCGGATCCACCGCGCCAACCTGTGCGCGATGGGCATCCTGCCGCTGCTGCTGCCCGCAGGCTGGGCCGAACTCGGCCTGACCGGCCGCGAGGAGTACGGGCTGGCCTTCGAGCCGGGCGCTGCCGAGGCCGAGCTGACCGCCGACGGGCGCAGCTTCACCCTGCGCGCCGACGTGCAGTCGGCCGGGGAGTGGGAGGTGCTGCTCGCGGGCGGCACGCTGCCCTTCCTGCTCGGCCGGCTGCGGGCGGAGGAGGCCCGGTGAGCATCCACGTACTCGACCGGTTCGGCCTGCGCGAGGCGGCCGCCGCCGACGCGCTCGCCGCCGGGGCCAAGACCTTCCAGCCCGTGCACGTGGGCACCCACGACGTGGAGATCGCCGCCGTGCTCGCCGCGCTGCGCGAGGACCCGACGCTGCTCCCGCCGCGCACCGGCCACCTGGGCAACTGGACCGACATCGCGGCCGGGCGCTCCGGCCCGATGGACTTCAACACCGCGATCTGCGGCGCCGGTTACGGCTACCCGCTGATCTACGGCTTCACCCGCACCGAGGCCGACACCGAGGGCGGCGACGAGGCCTACCAGCCCGGCTCGCTGATCGAGCAGGGCAAGCGCGACACCCTCGCCCTGCACACCTGGGACGGCACCGGCTTCGCCCGGCGCGACCGCTCCCGTCCGCTGTTCTGCCCGCTGGTGCAGGCCGAGGTGGACGGCGAACTGGTGCCGCTGGTCGAGCTGCACTGGCGGCGGATGCTGGAACTGCCCGGCTACCGCTTCAAGCAGTGGGCCGGCGCCCTGGTGGAGAACGGCCCGCTGGTGGTCGACATGCTGACCCTGCTCCTGGAGCAGGCGGCGGCCCAGGGCCGCAACCAGGCCTTCGCCGAGCTGATCAGCCAGGCCGTCCGCCTGGACGGCGACGTGGCCCGCTGCGATCTGCGCCCGGACGGCACCGGCTACCTGCTCGACGGCCACCGCTACCCCTCCGCCCGGGCGCTGGCCGAGGCCGTGCTGCTCACCGTGCGGGCGCTGGTCGAGCCGCGCGAGTTCTTCGCCCGGATCGGCGAACTGCCGCCGGTGCTCCCGGTGATGTCGCTGCAGCTGACCAACGTGCTCTTCGGGCTGCTGGACATGCACCACCCGGACGCGCCGGCCGGGCCGCCGGAGCGCCCGTTCATCACCCACCTGCACTGGGGCGCCCGCGCCATGGCCGGCTGCCCGCCCCGGCGCAGCGGCTACCTCTCGCGCCGCTCCACCGTGCGCTCGCTGCGGGCCATCACCGACCCGCTGGTGCAGCACTTCGAGCAGGCCTCCCCGCTCGCCTTCGTGCTGCTGCCCGCCCAGGCCTTCATGCTCTGCCCGCCCAGCACCTCGCCGGGCGACGCCGAGCTGCTCACCGGCCTGTTCCGGCGGGTGCGGGCCGCCGGGCCCGAGGGCGCGTACGAGACCACCCTGGGCTGGGCCGGCGAGCACGGCGAGCGGCTGTCGCCCTACCTGCGCGGCCGATTCCGCGGCGGCAGCGGGGTGCCGGCCGACGGTGCGCTGCGCGAACTCGCGGTGCCCCTCGAGCCGGAGGGTTTCCACGAGCTGACGTTCAAGCAGGCCTGCGGGGCCGTCGCCGCCTTCGAGGAGGTGTGGGGGTGAGGCTGACCCGTCGCGAGGTGGTCGTCCCGCTCAAGGAGACCTTCGCCAGCAACACCGGGGTGATCACCGAGGTGCGCCAGGAGGTGGTCGAGCTCGCTTGGCAGGGCCTGACCGGCTACGGCACCGCACGCGGCGCCGACCCGGCCGAACTCGACGCCTGCGCCGCCCTGTTGGCGGACACCTCGCCGTACGGGCTGCGCCGGCTGCTGGCCCGGCTCGCCGTGGCCGGCATCGGTCCGGCGACCGCCTCCGCCGTCGACCTGGCCCTGCACGACCTGCTCGGCAAGGCCTGCGGGCAGCCGCTGCACCGGCTGTTCGGGCTCGAGGGGCTGGCCGCGCCGCAGACGGCGCTGTCGATCGGCGCCTGCTCGGACGAGGACCTGCTGGCCAAGGGTCGGGAGCTGGCGGACTGGCCGATCCTCAAGCTGAAGTTCACCCCCGAGGACGACGGCAGCCGGGCCGGCCTGCTCCGCTCGGTCTACGCCGGGCGGATCAGGGTGGACGGCAACGGCTCCTGGGAGCCCGGGCAGGCGCTGCGCGTCGCCGAGGAGCTGCACCGGCACGGCGTCGAGCTGCTCGAACAGCCCGTCGCCCCCGGCAGGTTGGACGACTTGCAGTGGGTGCACGAGCGCTCGCCGGTGCCGGTCTGGGCCGACGAGGACTGCACCGGGCCCGAATCGGTGCTCGCGCTGCGCGGCCGGGTGCGCGGGGTCAACCTCAAGCTGGTCAAGTGCGGCGGCCTGGAGCGCACCCGCGAGGCGATCACGCTGGCCCGGGCCGGCGGGCTCGAGGTGATGCTCGGCTGCAAGGTCGAGAGCAGCCTGGGCGTCACCGCGATGGCCCAACTGGCCCCACTCGCCGACTGCCTGGACCTGGACGGCCCGGTCGGCCTGCTCACCGACCCGTTCGACGGGCTCACCATCGACCACGGCGCGCTCACCCTGCCCGACACCCCCGGCCTCGGCGCCGCCCCCAACCCGATGTTCTACGGAGAAGACTGACATGACGCTGCGCTGCGCCGTACTGGACGACTTCCAGTCCATCGCCACCGCCATCGCCGACTGGAGCCCGCTGGCCGGCCAGGTGGAGGTCGCCAGCTTCCCCGAGCACTTCGCCACCGAGGACGAACTCGCCGAGGCCCTCGCCGGCTTCGACATCGTCGTGACCCTGCGCGAGCGGGTGCCCTTCCCGGCCACGCTGATCGAGCGGCTGCCCGGGCTGAAGCTGCTGATCGCCTCCGGGATGCGCAACTCGGTGATCGACTACGCCGCCGCCGAGCGGGCCGGTGTCACCGTCTGCGGCACGGCCAGCTCCTCGACCCCGCCGGTCGAGCTGACCTGGGCACTGCTGCTCGGCCTGGCCCGGGGCATCGTCACCGAGTCGAACGGGCTGCGCGAGGGCGGCCCCTGGCAGCAGACCGTCGGGGCCGACCTGCACGGCAAGCGCCTCGGACTGCTCGGCCTCGGCAAGATCGGTGCCAAGGTGGCCCAGGTCGCGCTGGCCTTCGGCATGGAGGTCGTCGCCTGGAGCCAGAACCTGACCGAGGAGCGGGCCGCCGAGGCCGGCGTGAAGCTCGCCGCCTCGAAGGAGGAGCTGCTCGCCACCAGCGACTTCGTCTCGGTCCACCTGGTGCTCGGCGAGCGCACCCGCGGCCTGCTCGGCGCGGCCGAGCTCGCCCTGCTCAAGCCCACCGCCTACCTGGTGAACACCTCCCGCTCGGGCCTGGTCGACCAGGACGCCCTGCTCGCGGCTCTGCACGAAGGCCGGATCGCGGGCGCGGGCGTGGACGTCTTCGACGTCGAGCCGCTGCCCGCCGAGCACCCGCTGCGCACCGCGCCGCGCCTGCTGGCCACGCCGCACCTCGGCTACGTCTCCGAGCTCAACTACCGCACGTACTACGGCGAGGCCGTCGAGGACATCCAGGCCTGGCTGGCCGGTGCGCCCGTCCGCCGCCTCGGCTGAACTCCCCTCTCACACTTCTGAATTGGAGCAACACCGGTGAGCCAGAACCGCCGCATGATGAAGCTCGGCGCCTTCCTCCCCGCCCCCGGCCACCACGTCGCCGCCTGGCGCCACCCGAACGCCCGGCCCGACGGCGGCCTGGACTTCGACTACTACCGCTCGCTGGCCGTGGCGGCCGAACGCGGCAAGTTCGACATGATCTTCCTCTCCGACGGCGCGGGCGTACGCACCAAGTACAAGGACGCCGACGAGCTCAGCCGCCAGGGCCGGATGGTGCACTTCGAGCCGCTCACCCTGCTCTCCGCGCTCGCCGTGCACACCCGGCACATCGGCCTGACCGCCACCGCCTCGACCACGTACAACGCGCCGTTCACGGTGGCCCGCCAGTTCGCCTCGCTCGACCACCTGAGCGCCGGCCGCTCGGGCTGGAACGTGGTCACCTCCGCCACCGACGCCGAGGCGCGCAACTTCAACCTGGACAAGCAGCCCGAGCACGCCGCCCGCTACCACCGCGCCCGGGAGTTCATGGAGGTCGTCACCGGGCTGTGGGACAGCTGGGAGGACGACGCCTTCCTGTACGACAAGGAGTCCGGCCGCTTCTTCGACCCGGAGAAGCTGCACATCCTCGGCCACCAGGGCGAGCACTTCTCCGTCCGCGGCCCGCTCAACGTGGCCCGCCCGCCGCAGGGCCACCCGGTGATCGTGCAGGCCGGCTCCTCCAAGGACGGCCAGGACTTCGCGGCCCGCTGGGCCGAGGTGGTCTTCACCGTGCAGCAGACCCTGGAGCAGGCGCAGGCCCACTACCGGGGCCTCAAGGAGCAGGTCGCCGCGTACGGCCGCAACCCCGACCACGTGAAGATCATGCCGGGCGCGTTCATCGTGGTCGGCCGCACCCAGGCCGAGGCCGAGGACAAGTACGCCACCCTGCAGGCCCTGGTCGACCCGGTGGTCGGCCTCGGGATGCTCTCCTACCAGCTCGGCATGGTCGACCTCTCCGGCTACCCGCTGGACGGTCCGCTGCCCGAACTGCCCGCGCTGGAGGGGAGCGCGGGCAAGCAGGCGGTGCTGTACGCACAGGCCCGCCGCCAGGGCCTGACCATCCGCGAGCTGTACCTCGCGACCGCCGCCGGGCGCGGCCACCGCTTCCTGCTCGGCACCCCGGAGGTGATCGCCGACCAGCTGGAGGACTGGTTCCTGAACGAGGGCGCCGACGGCTACAACATCATGCCGGACTACCTGCCGGACGGCCTGGACGCCATCGTCGACCTGCTGGTGCCCGAGCTGCAGCGCCGCGGCCTGGTCCGCCGCGAGTACGAGGGCCGCACCCTGCGCGACCACCTCGGCCTGCCCCGGCCCGACTTCAGCCGCACTCCCGCTTCGGCGGTGACCGCATGAGCACCGTCGACGCCGCCGCGCTGCGCTCGGCGCTGCGCCCGCACGCCGCCGGGGTCGCGGTGCTCACCGCCGCCGCGCCGGACGGCCGCCCGGTCGGGGTGACCGTCACCTCCTTCACCTCGATCAGCGCCGCCCCGGCCCTGATCTCCGTCTCGCTCGCCGAGACCTCCAGCACCTGGCAGCTGGTCAAGGACTGCGACCGCTTCGCCGTCCAGCTGCTCGGCGCCCACCAGGCCGAGCTGGCGATGCGGTTCGCCACCCCGGGCGTCGACCGGTTCGCCGAGCCGACCGCCTGGCGGCGCGGCCCGCACGGGGTGCCGCTGCTCGACGACTGCCTCTCCTGGCTGGTCTGCTCCGCCCACCGGCAGGTCGAGCTGGGCGACCACCACCTGCTGGTCGGCGCCGTCGAGCAGGTCGGGCACGGGCGCCCGGGCGACAGCCTGGTGCACGTGCACGGCAGCCTCCAACCCGTCCCGTCCGCCACCCTCGCGAGGATCTGAACGATGCCCAGGACTCTGGTGCTCTCCCGCCAGCCGCTCGCCTCCCGCCCGCTCCAGGACTGGCTGGACGACACCGCCGACGGCATCGTCCTGGTCACCACGGACAAGGCGGTGGCGGGGGCCGACCTCGACACGCACTTCCCGCTGCACCGGCTGGTGCCCGACTACCACGGCTGGTCCACCGAGCAGCACGCCGAGGAGGCCGCCCGCGAGTTCGGCGCCGAGCTGATCGCCAGCACCAGCGAGAGCGACGTGCTGCGGGCCGCCCGGCTGCGCGAGCGGCTCGGCCTGCCCGGCCAGGGCGTGGCCTCCGCCACCGCCTACCGGGACAAGCTGGTGATGAAGCGGCTGGCCGAGGAGGCCGGGATCGCCGTCCCCGCGTACGCGGCCGTCGACTGCCCGCAGGACCTCTGGGCGTTCGTCGAGACGCACGGCCTGCCCGCCGTGGTGAAGCCGCGGCTCGGCGCCGGGGCCGAGGGGGTCGCCATCCTGCGTGAGGCGGCGGACGTGACCGCCTTCCTGGCCCGCGAGCGCGACTCCCAGGTGCCGTACCTGCCCGGGCAGTGGATGGCCGAGTCCTTCGTGACCGGCGAGTTCTTCCACGTGGACGGCATCATGCGGGGCGGGCGCGTGGTGCACGCCTGGCCGGGGCAGTACAGCGGCGGGCTGGCCGAGCGGGTGCGGGACCAACTCCACGTCGGCAGCGTGCTGCTGGCACCGGAGGACGAGCGCACCGCCGTCCTCATGAAGGCGGCCGATGCCGTGATCGCGGCCCTGCCGGCCGCGCCGCTGCCGCTCGCCTTCCACCTCGAGCTGTGGCTCGACCCGAGCGGTACCCCGGTGCTGTGCGAGATCGCCAGCCGGGCGGGCGGCGCGCTGATCGCCGAGGCGTACGAGCTGGCCTTCGGCGTGCAGCTGGCCCGGGAGGGGCTGCGGACCCAGTGCGGCTCCGCGCTGACCCTGGCGGAGCAGCCTCCGGCGCCCGCCACCGCCGTCGGCTGGGTGCTGCTGACGCCCGGCCAGGGCCGCTTCGAACCGCCCGCCGAGACCTGCCCCGTGCCCGGGGCGGAGCTGACCCTGCTGATCGAGCCCGGCGCCGAGCGCCGCGGCGTGGAGCACGTCTCCGACGCCGCCGCCCAGCTCTTCGTCCTGGCCGAGACCGCTTCGCTGGTGCGTGAGCGGCTCGCCGAGGCCGTCGAGTGGTGGCACCAGCACACCGCCTGGCGCTGAACCCCCGTACGCCCCAGTCGAGTCGAGGAGACTCCCCATGCCCGAGCACGTCCTGATCGTCGGCCCCGGCCGCGACTTCCCCGCCCGGCTGCGCGCCGCCGCACCCGGCACCGAGACCACCGTGATCTGCCAGGTGGACTTCCTCGGCAAGGTCCGCGACCCCGGCAAGAACGCCCGGGTGCTCGGGGCCCGCGGCGACGCTCCCGAGGAGTGGGTGGCGCTGGCCGCCGCCGCGCACGCGCAGCACCCCTTCACCCGGATCGCCACCTTCGGCGAGCGGGACCAGGACCACTACGCCGCGATAGCCGAGGCCCTCGGGCTGGCCGCGCACAGCCCCCGGACGGTGGAGCTGGTGCACGACAAGGGGCGAATGCGGGAGCGGCTGCGCGAGGCCGGGATCGACTCGACCGCCAGCGCCCAGGTGGCCGACGCGGCGGGGCTGCTCGCCTTCGTCCGGGCGCACGGCCTCCCCTGCGTGGTGAAGCCGGTCTCCAGCTCGGGCAGCGCGGGCGTCACCAAGGTGTCGGCGGAGGCCGAGCTGGCCGGGGCCTTCGAGCGGGCCGACGGCAGCTACCTCGGGCTCGGGCACAGCGGGGTGCTGGTCGAGGAGTACCTGGAGGGCCCGCAGTACAGCGTGGAGGCCTTCTCCGAGGCGGGCGAGCACCAGGTGGTCGGGATCACCCTCAAGTACTCCGACCCGGTCGGTTTCGTCGAGCTCGGCCACGTCTCCCCGGCCCCGCTCGCCCCCGGCCGGGCCGAGGAGGTGCACGCGTACGTCGGGCAGGTGCTCGACGCCCTGGGTGTCGCGAACGGCCCGACCCACAGCGAGATCGTGCTCACCACGAAGGGGCCGCGCCTGATCGAGACCCATGTGCGGATGGGCGGTGACCACATCCCGGTGATCACCCGGGAGGCGACCGGGGTCGACATCGACGACTGCGCCGTCCGCCAGACCCTGGGCGAGACCGTCCTGCCGGGCGTCCGGGCCGCGCTGGCCGAAGGCGGCGAGGCACGCAGCGCGGCGATCTGGTTCGGCGCGCTCGCCACCGCCGGGGTGCTGGACGGCGTCTCCGGTCTGGCGGAGGCCGGGGAGCTGCCCGGGGTGACCGAGGTCGCCGTACTGGCCAAGCCGGGCGCCAAGGTCGGCGGCCTGCACCACTCCGAATCCCGGGTGGCCTACGCCCGGGCCGTCGGCCCCACCCCCGAGGAGGCCGTCGCGGTGGCCCGGGCGGCGGTGGCCCGGCTGGAGTTCACCGTCCGGGCCCGCTGCGAGGCCGGGGCGACCGTCTAGGCGGTACGGCGCCGCTCGTGCACCCGCAGGTGGAGGGCGGCCAGGTCGAGCAGGGGGGTGGGCACGCCGAGGGTGCGGGCGCGGGCGGTGAGGTCGCCGAGGATGTGCTCGCCCTCGGTGGCCAGGCCGGCGGTGGTGTCGCGGTAGAGGGAGGCGGTGTCGGGCGAGCCCGGCCTGGTCAGGTACGCGGTGGCCCAGTCGAGTTGGGACGGGGGCAGCGGGTGCCCGGCCGCCTCGGCCACGGCCGCCGCCTCGGCGAGGACGGCCGGGGCCAGCCAGCCGCCGCCCGCCGCGACCACGTCGCCCACCGAGCCGCGCATCAGGGTGGTGACGGCGCCGAAGGTGCTGATGAAAGCCCACTTGTGCCACATGGCGGTGCGGATGCTCGGCGAGACCGTCAACTCGTAGCCGGGAACAGCCAGTTCGGTGCCGATCTGCTCGATGCGGGGGGTGCTGCCGCCGTCGAGCTCGCCGATGTCCAGAGTGGCGACCACGTCGTCGTACAGCGGGCCGAGGACTCGGACGTCGCCGGTGTCGTCGAGCGTGCCGAGCACCTTGACCAGCCCGCCGAGGGCTGCCTGCGGGCCGAACCGCTCGGCGATGGCGTCGAGATGGGCCATCCCGTTGAGCAGCGGCAGCACCGCCGTCTCCGGGCCGACCGCCGGGGCCAGGTCGGCCAGCGCCTGGCCGAGCGCGGGCGCCTTCACCGCGAGCAGCACCAGGCCGTACGGCCCGCCGACCTCCCCGGGCAGCACCAGCTCGGGCTTCAGCTCGGCCTCGGTGCCGTGCCCGACCAGCCGCAGCCCGCGCTCCCGCAGCGCCGCCGCCCGCCCGGGCCGCACCAGGAAGTCGACATCCCGCCCGGCCAGTGCCAGCCGCCCGCCGAAGTAGCCCCCGGTGGCCCCCGCCCCCACGACCAGAATCCGCATCAACGCCGCCGCCCTCTCCCGTCCCGTCCCGCCGTCGTGCAGCGGAGAACAGGCCGGGGGAGGGCGGTATTCCGCGTGGCGCGGGCGGTGGCGTGCGGTGTACGGCTTGTGGCCTGCGGCGCGCGGGCCGGCCGGGCTCGCCGTCGCGGGCCCGGCTCAGCTCGCGGCGGGCGCCATGTCGTAGGTGACCCACATGGTGCGGGTGGCGACCTGGTCGTACTTGCCGCGGGCGCGGTGGTTGTCGTCGGCCGTGATCCAGCGCACGACGCTCCAGCCGCGCTCGGCGGCGATCTCGGCGAGGCGGCCGAGCAGCAGGTCGGCGGCGCCGGAGCCACGGGCCCCGGGGGAGACGAAGAGGTCGTCGAGGAAGCACCCGGTGGCGGCCGAGAGCGGGCGGGCGAACGGCCGGTAGTGGGCCAGGCCGAGCAGCCGCCCGTCCGGGCCCTCGGCGACCAGCGCGTTCACCTCGTGCGCCTGGTCCAGCACCCAGGACCAGACCCGCTCGGCCTGCTCCTCGGTCTGGTCGACGCGGTAGAAGTCCGCATACCCCCGGTAGAGCGCGCGCCACTGCGCGAAATCCTCGGCGCGGGCGGCGCGGACGGTGATCTCGGCGCCCTTGGCGGCCTTTTCGTTCTGCTGGTCGGAAATCGACATCGCGGTACTCCGGTGGTGGATGGTGGAAATTCGGAACAGGTGTCAGAGCAGGCCGGGTCCGGCGGCGGCGCGCAGCCCGGCCCGGAACCGGCCGCGGGCACCGAGATGGGCTACGGGCGCGGAGCGGCGCTCCGCGCTGGCCATGCGGAGTCCGGGCAGGTCGTACGGGGCAGGGCGGTGATCGGCATGACCGAACCCTGCCCGCTCACCCGCCCTCCTGTCGACGGTTGCGGCCCGCAACCGGCCGCCGGCGTCCCCGGCCGGCGCGATCCGAAAGAGAGGCCCTAAGCCTCCCCGGCCCCCTCGCGGAGCTGGGCGAGGGCCCGCTCGTAGGCCGCCAGTGCCTCGGCCGGGCGGCCGAGCAGCTTCCAGAGGTCGCCGGCCTTGCGCCAGGCCTTGGTGGTGGTGCGGGTCGACGGGAGCGGGCCGAGCCGCCGGACGGCCTGCTGCAGCGTGGCCTGCGCCTCGCCGGCGTCCCCGGACTGGTACTGGGCCCGGGCCAGCAGCACCCGGGCGGCGGCCTCCTCGGCCGGCGCCGTGTCGCGCAGCTGCTCGACCGCGCGCCGGGCGTGGCGGATCGCCGCCGCCGCGTCGCCGAGCTGGAAGGAGGCCTGGGCGAGCAGCTCCTCGCTCTTGCCGCGCTCGAGCGCCGTCCCGACCTCCAGCACCACGGGGTGGGCCTCGGCCAGGATCGCCTTGGCCCGCAGCGGATCGGGGGGCTCCGACTCGAGCAGCATGAAGGCGTACACGGACTTGACCAGCGCCTGGTGGCGGAGGTTGTCGCCCTCGGCGAGCATGGCCACGGCCTGTTCCGTCAGGCCGAGCGCCTCCTGCACGCGCCCCTGGGCGGAGGCCACGATCCCCGCGTTCCAGTAGACGACGCCCCGGGCGACCCGCGAACCCGAGCCCTCCGCGACCTTGATCAGCCGCTCGGCGAGCAGCTGGGCCCGCGGCAGGTCGCCGCGGTTCTGGTAACAGCCCATCAGCGTGGAGCCGAGTTGCATGTGGTCGTCGGTGAGCTCCACCCCGAGGGCGTCCAGGGTGCTCATGGCCCGCTCGCCGGTCTCGACGGCGAGCACCGGATCGCCCGCGGCGGCGTGGCACCGGCAGAGCGCCACCGCCAGCCGGCTCCACTGGGCCGAGCCGGGTACGGTCCGCCCGTCCTCGAAGAGCTCGGTGTACAGCTGGACGGCGGCCGCCAGGCGGCCGAGCTTCTCGAAGGCGAGCGCCTGGCCCGCCCGGGCCTGGCGCACCTGCTCCTCGGTGAGGAAGGGCGCTGCCGCCAGCGCCTCGCTGTAGGAGCGCAGGGCTTCGCCGTTGTCGCCGTTGCGGATCGCCAGGTCACCGAAGGCGATCTTCAGCTCGAGCTCGCGGGCCCCGGCTTCGTCCCGGCCGGTCCGCAGGTACTCGACGGAGCAGCCGACCAGGTCGGCCAGGGTGCGGAGCACGGCGGGGGCGGGGAGCCGCCCGCCGTCCTCCACCCGCGCCACGCCGTCGGCCGACAGGCCGCCCCCGGCGAGCTCGTGCAGGTGCAGCCCCTTGCGCTCGCGCAGCTCGCGCAGGCGCGCGCCGAGGCCGGCGCGGTCCTCCGGTCGGTGCTCCATGGGCCGGGCGCTCAGACGCGGTCGGTGACGAACTGCGCGGACGGGGCGGGGAGCCCCCGTACGCCGACGTGCGTCAGCGCCTTCTCGAAGCAGTCCAGCGCCTCGGCTGGGCGGTCGAGCAGCTTCCAGAGGTCGCCCGCCCGGCGCCAGGCGTCGGCGGTGGCCCGGGTGGCCGGCAGCTGGTTCAGCCCGCGGACGACCGCGCGCAGCGTCGTCTCGGCGATGCCCGCGTCCCCGGCCTGGAGCTGCGCACGGGCCAGCAGCAGCCGGACGGAGGCGGCGGTGTCCTGCGTCTCGTCGCGCATCAGCCCGAGCGAGCGGCCGGCGTGGGTGGCGGCCCGGACCGGGTCGCCCATCAGCAGCCAGACCTGGGCGAGCATCGCCTCGGTGCCCGCCTGCTCGACCGCGGAGCCCACCTCCAGGAGGGCGGTCCGCGCCTCCTCGAGGAGCGCCTTCACGCGGTCGAGATCGGGGCCCTGGGAGTCCATCAGCAGGGAGGCGTAGTTCGACTTGAGGATGGCCTGGTGCCGGAGGTTGTCGCTCTCGGCCAGCATGGCCAGGGCGCGCTCGGTCAGGGCCAGGGCCTCCGGGAGCCTGCCCTGGCCCTCGGCGACCAGCGCCGCGTTCCAGTAGGCCACGCCGCGGGTCACGCGGGATCCGTTGTCCTCGGCCAGGCTCATCAGCCGGCCGGCCAGGATGTGGGCCTGGGTCAGGTCGCCGCGCTGGTGGTAGCAGCCCAGCAGGGTGGAGCCGATCCGCATGTGGTCCTCGGTGAAGTCCAGCCCCAGCGAGTCGAGGGTGCGCATGGCGCGCTCGCCGGTCTCGACGCTGAGCATGTGGTCGCCCGCGTCGCGGTGGCAGCGGCAGAGCGCCACGGCCAGTTGCGCCCACTCCACCGATCCGGGCACCGAGGCCTCGTCCTCGAAGAGCTCGGTGAGCAGCTGGATGGCGGCCTCCAGGCGGCCGAGCTTCTCGAAGGCGAGGGCCTGCCCGATCCGGGCCCGCCGGACCTTCTCCGGGCTGAGGAACGGCGCCCTGGCCAGCGCCTCGCTGTACGACTGCAGGGCTTCGCCGTTGTCGCCGTTGCGCATGGCCATGTCGCCGAAGGCGATCTTCAGCTCGAGCTCGTGGACCTTGGCGTCGTCGCGGCCGGTGCTGAGGTACTCGACGGAGCAGCCGACCCGTTCGGCCAGGGTCCGCAGCACGGCGGGGGAGGGCACGCGCTTGCCGTTCTCGATCAGCGAGACGTAGCTGATCGACAGATCGTCGGAGGCCAGGTCCTGCTGGTTGAGGCCCTTGCGCCGGCGCAGTTCGCGCAGGCGCTGCCCGATGCCGTTCGTCCCGCTCTGTGTCTGCTCCACGGCTCTCCGGTCAACGCGTCCTGTGACCCTGGCGGCCAGTGGCGGTGTACCCGCTTGACTGCCTTTTTTACAGAATCTACCAGCAGCTGCCAAGAGGGGTGCTGGTCCGGCGCAGGATAATTGACAACGTCTGTAAAGAAAGATTGACTCCTCTGGTCACTAAGCCGCCAGCCCTGCGGGCACCCACCCTTGCCGCTGCCGAGACGAAGGAGCGCGAGATGCGCGTCGAACTCCTGACGAGGGACTACCCCTCCGAGACGCGCGGGGAGGCCGGCGGCCACACGGTCGAGCTGACCCGGGCGCTGCGACGCCGGATCAAGGTCCGGGTCCGGTGCTTCCGCACCGAGCGCGCCGAGCCCGACACGTACGCCTACCGGGGCCCCGAGAGCCCCGAACAGGGCTACAGCGCCCTGCAGTTCCTCGGAGCGGGGCTCGGGATGGCGGACGACTGCTTCGACGCCGACCTGGTGCACAGCCACACCTGGGCCACCAACGCGGCGGGCCACGTCGCCGGGCGGCTGTACGGGATCCCGCACGTGATGACCATGCACGACCAGGAGCTGCTCGGCGCCGGCGAGGACACCCCGCAGGGGCGGCACGCGCTGTCGGGGTGGATGGAGCGCACCGCCGCGCACGAGGCGGACGCGCTGATCGCCGAATCGGCGGCCACCAGGGAGACGATCCTCGCGCTCTACCCGGAGGTCGCACCGGAGCGCACGCACGTGGTGCGGCCCGGCGTCGACGGCGGGCTCTGGTGGCCCGACCCGGACACGGCGGTGCTGGAGCGGTTCGGGATCGACCCGGCGCGGCCGATCGTGCTGTTCGCCGGGCCGGTGACCAGGCCGAAGGGGCTGCCGCACCTGCTCCGCGCGGCGTTCCGGTTCCGCCCGGACGCCCAACTGGTGCTCTGCTGCGAGCGGCCGAAGAGCCCGGAGGTGGCCCGCGAGGCCGGTGCGCTGGTCGAGGAGCTGCGCCGGCGGCGGGCGGGCGTGTTCCGGATCGACAGCACCCTGGACCAGGCCGGCATGCGCCAACTCCTCTCGCACGCCGCGGTGTTCGTCAGCCCGTCGCTGCGCGAGGCGGCCGGGGCGGTCAACCTCAGGGCGATGGCCTGCGGCACGCCCGTGGTCGCCACCGCCGTGGGCAGCATCCCGGAGTTCGTCGAGCACGGCGGCACCGGACTGCTGGTGCGGTACGAGCAGCAGGCCGGCGGCAGCGGCGAGCCGGTGGACCAGGAGCGGTTCGCGCTCGCCCTGGCCGACTCCGTCAACGCCCTGCTGGACGATCCCGCTCTGGCCGCCCGGCTCGGCGCGGCCGGCCGGCTGCGGGCGAGCGAGGAGTTCTCCTGGGAGGCTGCCGCGGAGCGCACGCTCGCCGTCTACCAGGGGCTCACCGCGCGGCGCTGAGAGCCGCCCGGCCGGCGCGTGCGGCGGTCAGCTCGCCGACGGGGCGGCGGCCGAGACGACCGGCCAGCCCTGGGCACGGGCGTGGTCGAGGAGCCGCGGGTCGTCGCCGAGCACGCGCGGGTTGCCGACCAGGCCGAGGGTGCGCAGCGCTTCGTGGTGGTCGGCGTAGCCGAAACAGCGGAACGCCTCCACGCCGAGCTTCAGCATCGTCTCGACCACGGCGCAGGAGCGGTCCGCCCCGGAGGTCAGCACCGCCCGGGTCCAGTCCCCGCCCCCGGCGAGCAACTCGCCGACCGTGGCGCCGTCCTGCGATGTCCGGCCGGGGGCGGCCTGGCCTGGGCCCGGTGTGACGAGGACCAGCAGGTCGCCGACCGCCCGGTGCCGGTCGACCGCTGCCCGGGCGGCCTCGAACGACTCCCACGAGAGCAGCGCGACATCGAAGAACGCGGCGCGTGGCGCTTCCTCTCGCATGTTCCCCCCTGTCCCGTCAGCCGAAGATAGCGCACCGGCTGATCAAGGAGCGACGGGGCGGCGCAGGAGCCCGCGGGGCGGGATTGACTGTTGAATCGACGTAGAGTCAATAGTCAAGTCGAAGCACCTGCGGGCCGGTCGGAGGCAAGTCCTCGGCCCATAGGTGACGCAGCAGGCGGCAGTAGTTGTGCGAAAGCCCGCAGGTGAGGTTGGCTCCAGGGGTCGCTGCGATCGCGTGGACGGAAAGACGCCAGAATGACGATGCGTAGGATCACCCTCGACGCCGGGCCGGGAGGCTCGGCAGGCCGCCTCGACCGGCCGGTGGGGCAGGTGTCGCTGCCCCCGGATGCCGGCCCGGACGGCGGCGGGCCCCTGGTGGCGGTGAACCGCGGGTCGGATCCCAACGTCTTCCTGGTGGCTGCGGCCGAGGGTTCCTGCTCCGGAACCGGGGCCGGCTAGCGCGGTCGGAGCCGGGCGGAGAACCTGAGGGCACCGGCCGGGCGCGAGCAGCTTTGTCATGGACCTGCTCTCATGTCGGACAGCAGCGTGGTGGGTCGAGAAGGGAGACACCGTTATGTCGCAGCAGAGCTTCGCCGAGTTCCTGCTCGCGCTCCAGGATGACGACACGATGCTCCGGAGGTACCGGCACCGGGATCTCCACAGCCTCTCCCGTCTCGCGTCGAGCGAGGGGTACGACTTCACGCCCGAGGACATCCTCTCCGCCGTGCTGGCGCTGGAGATGGCCGTGGTCATGCTCAAGGAGAACGAGGGCGGCGACGGCGTCGCGGGCCTCTGGCGGGACAGATGGGGCACCACCTACCTCGAGTACCTCGTCGACAAGGTGGCCGGCCGCTTCACCGAGATCGAGCTCCACCGCCTCCTGGTCGAGGACGGCCAGACCGCCTGACCTGCCACCCCGGCGGGACGGCGGCGGCCCCCTCGGGGGTGAGGTCGTCGGGGAGGCGGGCCGGACGGTCGGCGAGGCCCGTCCGGCCGGTGTCGACGGCGTGCCGGCGGCCCTGCGCGTACGGCTGATCCGCCCTGGTCAGGGCAGTAGCGAGTGCTGCGCGTACGGCTCACCGGACGGGTGGTTGCGGGGGCGCTGGAGCCGCGCTTTGGCAGGAGTCTGCGGGGCAGGTTCCTGGCCATCCCGGATGCGGACAGGGTGGCGCCCGCGGTGGTGTCCTGGTTGCACGCCGGAGAACCTGACAAAGAATTCGCCGGTCTCTTCCAACTTCAGCCGCCCCCCGTCGACTTGGAGTTCCGACCATGTCTCTTCAGATTCGTGTCGCCGCCCTTTCCGCCACCGTCGGCGCACTCGCCGCCGCTGCCCTGTTCGGTCTGCTGAGCGGCCCCGCCGCGGTGGCCGTGCCCACGCCTGCGCCGCAGGTCGCGAACAGTGCGGACTTCGTCTGGCCGGCTCCCGGGGGTGTCCACCCGGTCGACTTCGTCTGGCCCGCCGGTGCTCCGACCCCGCCCCCGGCCCCGATCGCGAACCTCGCGCCCGCCGCCTGAGACCCGGGCGGACCAGCGCCACCGAAGACCGGCGGACCTGCGACACTCCAGCAGGCGGCCGTGCACCGAACCTCGGCCGGACGTCAGATCCAGTTCAGCCGGGCGGCCTTGACCCCGGCCTCGAACCGGCTGGACGCGTCGAGGCGCTCCATCAGCTCGGCGACGATCCGGCGCTCCGTCCGGACGCCGATGCCCAGTGCGCGGGCCACCGCGTCGTCGGTGAGTCCGGAGGCGAGCAGCCGCAGCAGCTCACGCTCCTGCGGAGTGAGCCCGCCGGTGACCGGTACCACCGGCTGCCCCATCGGGGTGGCATGCTCCCAGTACGCCTCGAACAGTGCGCGCATGGCCTGCACGACCACCAGACTGTGCAGGATCAGGGCGGTCTGCTGCTCCAGATGGCGGGGCCCGGCGACCACCGCGGTGATGCCGTCGATGACCAGCAGTCGCATCGGCAGGGTGGGCGAGGTGCGGATCTCGCTGCCGTGCTGGGCCATCCACTTCGCGTAGTCGCGCGTCGCGCGGTCGCGGGCGATGCTGTCCAGATAGATGGTGCGGAAGCGGACGCCTCTGGCAAGTGCCCGCTCGTTCAAGGGTCTTCCGGCTTCGATGGACTCGACCGGCAGGGCGCCGTCCGGGTGGAACGCGAGCGATTCGTGCTGGCAGTTCTCGGCCAGCGTCTCCAGCCGGGTGCGGATCTGGTCGATCCCGCGCAGTAATTCGGTGTCCTCGAGCCCGCCGGCCTGGCTCTGCGCGGTGTACTCGGCGGCGAGCGAGGCGAGCGCGGCCCGGTTCTGCTCGATCCGGTGCTGACGCTGGGCCAACTCCCGCTGCTCACGCTGGAGCAGCACCTCGAGCCCGAGGGTCGGGCTCACGGCGCGCAGTCGGCCGGGGTGCTCCCAGGAGGGCGCGAGCAGGGCGAGGTCGATGAGGCGGGTCACCGTCTCCCGCACCTGGGCCTCGGGGAGGTCGAGCCGTTTGGCCAGGGCGGTGGTGTCCGCTTCCCGGTGCAGCAGCACCGCTCGGTAGACGGCGAGCGATCTCTGGTCCAGTTCAGCACCGTCGGACATCTGGAATCCCCCAGTTCCGCAAACGTCACTGCGCAGGCCATCACTTTAGCGGTGCGGGCCGAGCGCGTGACTACCGCGAATCGAACATTCAGCCACCAATCGAATGCACAGCGCCAGAACGGTAGTTGAGCTTACGAAAGATTCACGAGAGCTGCCGCACCTCTCCCCCCGTGCGGTGACCGGCTGTTTGGCAGGAGTCTGCGCGGCAGGTTCTTGACGGTGCAGGACGCGGACATCGACGGCACCAAGTGGTTCCCTTGGAGAGAGGGCCGGAGTGCCGACGGCGCTGATGTGGTGGATGCGGTAGCGCGGGACTGCGCCGGTGCTCGGGGCAGCCCTTCGATCGGTGGGTTGTCCGCCGGCGGATCGCCTTTCTCCGCAGCCTGCTTCGGACAGACTCGAACCGGACGCGTCGCCGTCCGCGCCCCACAACGACAGACTTGATCGGAGCACCACCTGTGTCCGTCAACCCGCCCCTCGCCGAGCTCACCGCCCTCGTCATCGACGGGGCGAGCGGGCCCGGACGGATCGTCAGCAGCCGCCTGTCGGCGGCGGGAGCCAGTGTCGCCATCGTCACCGTCTCGGACGGCGGGAGTGCCGCCTACCTCAGCAAGGAGCTGACCGGCCTCGGGCTGACCGCCCTGCCCTACCAGGTGGACCTGGCCGACCGGGCCAGCCTGGAGCAGCTGTTGGCCGACGTCACCCAGGATCTCGGGCAGCTGCACCTGCTGGTCAACCTGCTGCCCGAGACGGCGGTGGCGGGGGCCGGCGAGGCCGAGACGGCGCAGCTGCGGATGGCGCTCCTCGACGTGCTGGCCACGGCCTGCCGGGGCGGGCGGCTGATCCTGCTGGCGGGCGACACTCCGTCGGCCCTGGGGGCACTCGCCCAAGTCCGGGTGGACACCGTCGAGATGCCGCAACCGCTCCCGCGCGGCTGGGTCGATCCGGCGGTGCCCGCCTCGGCGCACCACGCGACGGCCAACGCCGTACTGCTGCTGCTCGGTATTCCGGCGGCCTTGCCCGACTCCTTCTGACCGAACCCCAGCTCGCATCAATGGAGTTCGCAGGAATTACTCATTGATGTGTCCAGCTCAAGAGATAACTGGCCGATTCCTCCTCGCAGGAATGCCCGGCCCGAACGACGGCTGTCGGACCGAGCGAAGAAGGAAGGACTCCCATGGGTGCAGATCTGGTACGTGACAGCCTTCCGCGGACTCGAATCGAGCAGCCGGGGCTGGAGCAGTCGCTGAGCACGCTCTGCGAGGAGGTGTTCAGCTCGATGCAGCGCAGCGACCAGCGCGCCAAGGGCGAACGGTACGCCCGGGGCCTGCTGTTCGCCGAAGGGCGCAAGTCGATGCGCAACATCGCGCTCCAACTCGGGCCCGGCGGCGAGGGCCAGAGCATGCACCACTTCATCAGCAGCTCCACCTGGGACTGGCGGCCGGTCCGCGAGGCGCTGGCCCGCCACCTCCAGCTGACCGTCACACCCGCCGCCTGGGTGCTCCGCTCGATGGTGGTGCCCAAGGCCGGCGAGCACACCGTCGGGGTGGCCCGGCGGGTCGACCCGGAGTCCGGCCGGGTGGTCAACAGCCAGCAGTCGTACGGGCTCTGGCTCGCCTCCCGGCACCTGTCCAGCCCGGTCAACTGGGGGCTGCACCTGCCGGCCGGCTGGCTGGAGGACCAGAACCGCCGCAACCGGGCGAAGATCCCCGAGCGGCAGGGGGAGAACACCCCCGGCGAGTGCGCGAGCCGGGTCGTGCTGGAGGTCGCCGAGAGCTGGGGGCTGCCCCGGCGCCCGGTCGTGCTCGAGATCGGTGAGGAGGACGCGGCGCCGGTGCTGACCGCCTGCGCCGCCGCCGGAGTGCCCTTCCTGGCCCGGATCGGCCCGGCCGCCCTGCTCACCGCCGCCGACTCGGTGCTGCCCGAGCGGATCGGCCAGCGCTGCTCGGCCCAGGGCCTGGTGAGCGCGGCCGCCGCCCGGACGTTACTGCGGCCCGTGCAGTGGTGGGACCCGGTGGAGGACCGCGCCCGCACCACCCGGGTGGCCATCGTCCGGGTCCAGCGCCCGCAGGGCCGGGCCGCCGACCGTGCCCAGGTGGTCGCGGCCCGGCAGGGCCAGCACCGCCCGAGCTGGGGCGGCCCGTACGTGAACGGGCGCCGCACCCTCACCCTGCTCGGCGAGTGGAGCGACAACCGGGCCTGGCCGACCGACTTCTGGCTCACCGACCTGACGGCGCCCCCCGGCAAGCTGCTGCGCCTGGCCAAGCTGGCCCGGCGGGTCGAGCAGGATGCGGCGGTGGTCGGCGAGGAGGTCGGCCTGCGCGGCTTCGTCGGCCGCTCCTTCGAGGGCTGGCACCGCCACACCACGCTGGCCTCGGTCGCCCATGCCGTCCGGGTGCTCGACGCCGCGCCGGTGGAGTACGCCACGGCCTGAGGTTCTTGCGGGGCTGACGCGGAAGTCCCGGCGGGTGCCGGCTGGGAAGACGACCGTCAGCCCCGTCCCTGAGATGCTGTCGCAATGGTCTAGCTATTGCAAGTATGTCGCAATAAGGTGGCTCGTGATCACTGAGCCGACCACCGAAAGGCGTCCCCGATGGGCACGTACTCGCTCCCCGACCTCTCCTACGACTACTCCGCGCTGGAGCGCGCGATGAGCGCGGAGATCCTGGAGCTCCACCACTCCAAGCACCACGCGGCCTACGTCAAGGGCGCCAACGACACCCTGGATCAGCTGGCCGAGGCCCGCGACAAGGGCGAGTTCGGCGCCCTGGTCGGGCTGCAGAAGACGCTGGCCTTCCACCTCTCCGGCCATGTGCTGCACTCGCTGTTCTGGGAGAACCTCTCCCCGGCGGGCGGCGACCGCCCCGACGGTGCGCTCGGCGACGCGCTGACCGAGCACTTCGGCTCCTTCGAGGCCTTCCGGGGGCAGCTCACCGCCGCCACCGTCGGTGTCCAGGGGAGCGGCTGGGGTCTGCTCTCCTGGGAGCCGCTCGGGCGCCGCCTGGTCGTCGAGCAGGTCTACGACCACCAGGGCAACGTCGGCCAGGGCACCACCCCGCTGCTGGCCTTCGACGCCTGGGAGCACGCCTACTACCTGCAGTACCGCAACGTCCGCCCGGACTATGTGGAGAAGCTCTGGGAGGTCGTGAACTGGGCCGACGTCGCCGCCCGCTTCGCCGCCGCGCAGACGGCCTGAGCCCTCAGATCCCGAGGCGCCGGGCCCGGGCGGCGGCCTGCTCGAGCAGGCGGTGCACGTCCGCCTCCCGGGTGCCGGGGGCGTCGTTCCACTCGTCGGGCGAGCGCACCGGGCGGCCGGTCGCGTGCAGCACCTCCATCACCTGCACCCTGGCCCGCCGCGCCAGATCGGGGGTGCCGTACCCGTGTGCGACCACGGCCGCCTGGGCGCCCAGCAGGCAGACCCGCCCCTGGGTGTCCCACATCGCGCCCTGCAGCCAGCCGTGCCCGGTGAGGTACCGGGAGGCCAGCGCCAGGTGGTCCGCGACGCTGACCAGCACCGGCCGGGCGGCCCGCCGCAGCAGCCGGTCGAGCACCGTCCGGCGCGGCGCCGGGTAGCCGGCGTGCCACGGCTGCCGGGTGGTGCCGAGCGGGCAGACGTACGGCACGGTGAGCCGGGCCGGGGCGGGCAGGGTGGCGAGGTACGCCTCGATCTCGGCGACCAGGCCGGAGCTCTCGGCGGTCAGCCCGGGGCGTTTGGCGGTCAGCGGCATGTGAAGGCTCCCAGTTTGTCCTGATTCGTCCTCTCTCGTTGATAACCCGGGGGAGCGGCGGGCGCGCGCAGGAGCCAGGGCGTGTCGGCCGGCGCCATCGGTCGTACGGTGGATCGGGGGCCCCGGTACCCGCCGGGGTCCGTAGCGACGAGGAGGCCGTGATGCCCGGTTCAGTCACGATCAGCCACACCGACGCCCTGGTCATGCTCAGCCACGCCGACGCCGACCGGCTGGCCACCACTCTGCTCGAACTCTCGGCACTCATGGCGGACCCCGGCGGCGACCGGATCACAGACGCCCAGCTCGCGGCGCTCTGCGGCAGCAAGCCGTGCGAGCGGATCGAGCTGGCGGAGTGGTCCGCCCGGCTCGCCGACTACCTCAAGGACCACCTCTGAGGCCCGCCGCGACGGCCTGACGCCGCCCGCCGCACTGTCGGGCGGGCAGGGTAGCGTGCCCGCCATGCCGATCTCCTGGATCACCGTCGAGACCCCGCTGCCGAGCGGACCGGTCCGCTTCGGGGTCACGGAGCTCGGCGTGGCCGCGGCCGCGTTCGAGGTCGAGCCCGGCCCTGGGCCCGACGGACCCCGGTGCACCGACGAGCGCCGGGTCGGCCTGGTCACCGAGCGGGTCGCCGACTACTTCGCCGGCCGCAGCCGCGGGCTGGCGCTCCCGGTCGACTGGCGGCTCGCCGCCGGCCCGCACCGCACGGTGCTGCAGACGCTGCACGCCCAGGTGCCGTACGGGCGGACCATCACCTACGGCCGGCTCGCCGAGCTGAGCGGCGCGTTCGAGGATCTGAACGACTCCGGCGGGGTGGCCGCCCGGGCCGTCGGGCAGATGATGCACGCCAACCCGATCGCCCTGCTGGTGCCCTGCCACCGGGTGGTGGCCGCCGACGGGCTCGGCGGCTTCTTCGGCGGGCCGCTCGGCCTGGAGACCAAGCGCTGGCTGCTCACCCTGGAAGGGGTGCTCCCGCCGACCCTCGACTGGACCGGCCCGGCCTGAGGCCGCCCGTGCGCTGTTCGAGCGAATGGTGTGGGAGCTGTGACCGGGGGTAGGAGCTGAACTGGGGATTCCCCGGAGAATCGATCGCGCGAGCGAATATTATTCGACCAAATGAACGGCTCGTGCTAATTGTCTGGCATATTCGACCACTCGATTGAGTGATTGCCACTCGCGTCCCATGACCTCCACCATGGACATTGCAACAGCGACAGCAGCTAAGCAGGTGCGCTCAGTGAGCGCCCATGGGGAGGGCTTTTTCCATGTCGACCGAGATCAGTACCGATATCCCGGCCCAGGGTGGCGAGCTGGAGGGCCGCCAGCAGTCCAGCCTCACCACCGCCGGTGCGCGGAACCTCGCGACGACCACCAAGTCCGAGCCGCAGATGCAGGGCATCAGCTCTCGCTGGCTGCTCAAGAAGCTCCCCTGGGTCCAGGTCTCCGGTGGTACCTACCGGGTCAACCGCCGGCTCAGCTACGCCGTCGGCCGGGGCCGGGTGAGCTTCGTCAAGACGGGCCAGGAGGTGCGGATCGTCCCGCCGACGCTGTGCGAGCTGCCGGTGCTGCGCGGCTTCGACGACGAGCAGCTGCTCGGCGAGCTGGCCGGCCGCTTCACCCAGCGCGAGTTCGCCGCCGGCGAGGTGCTGGCCGAGGCGGGCCAGCCGGTCTCCGAGATCGTCCTGATCGCCCACGGCAAGGTCAACCGGGTCGGCACCGGCAAGTACGGCGTCACCACCGTGCTCGGCGTCCTGGCCGACGGCGACCACCTGGGCGACGAAGCGCTCGAGCAGCCCGACGCGCTGTGGGACTACTCGGTGAAGGCAGCCACCGCCGGCACCATGCTCACCCTGCCCTGGGCCGCCTTCCAGCAGCTGGCCGACCGCTCCGCCGCGCTGCGCGACCAGGTCCTGGGGTACCTCTCCGGCACCCGCCAGGCGCAGAACAAGCACGGCGAGGCCGAGATCGAGCTCTCCGCCGGCCACGAGGGCGAGCACGAGCTGCCCGGCACCTTCGTGGACTACGAGCTCGCCCCGCGCGAGTACGAGCTCAGCGTCGCGCAGACCGTCCTGCAGGTCCACAGCCGGGTCGCCGACCTCTACAACCAGCCGATGAACCAGATCGAGCAGCAGTTGCGGCTGACGATCGAGGCGCTGCGCGAGCGCCAGGAGTACGAGCTGGTCAACAACCCCGAGTTCGGCCTCCTGCAGAACGCCGAGTACGAGCAGCGGATCCAGACCCACTCCGGCCCGCCCACCCCCGACGACATGGACGACCTGCTCAGCCGCCGCCGGGGCACCAAGTTCTTCCTCGCCCACCCCAAGGCGATCGCCGCCTTCGGCCGGGAGTGCAGCAAGCGCGGCCTCTACCCGACGCCGGTCGAGGTCGACGGCTCCACCGTGCCGGGCTGGCGCGGGGTCCCGATCTTCTCCTGCAACAAGATCCCGATCGTGGACGGTCACACCAGCTCGATCCTCGCCCTCCGTACCGGGGCGGACAACCAGGGTGTCGTCGGCCTGCACCAGACCGGTATTCCGGACGAGTACCAGCCGAGCCTCTCGGTGCGTTTCATGGGCATCAACGAGAAGGCGATCATTTCCTACCTGGTCAGCGCCTACTACTCGGCCGCCATTCTGGTGCCCGACGCGATCGGCGTGCTGGAGAACGTGGACGTCGCCCGCCCGCGCGACTGACCGACTGAATTTCCCGGGCGGAGTGCGGCAGGTCGTCGCCACTGCACTCCGCCCATTTTCATGCGCTCCGCCACCGCGCGGCGCCGCTCTGGGGGAGGAATGCAGAATGGGCATATTCGCACCGGAACGCGGGCAGCGGGAGGGCCATGAGGCCGCCGAGCTGCTCGTCCGCACCAAGGCCCTGGTCGACCCGGCGCTGCGCGCGGCGGTCGGCACCATGCCGGGCGCCATGCGGCTGGTCTCCGGCTACCACTTCGGCTGGTGGGAGCCGGACGGCACCCCGGCCGAGGCCGGCTCGGGCAAGGCGATGCGCCCGGCCCTGGTGCTCGCCGCGACCCGGGCCGTCGGGGGTGACCCGGGCCGCGCCGTCCGGGCCGCCGCCGCCGTCGAGCTGGTGCACAACTTCACCCTGCTGCATGACGACGTGATCGACCACGACCCGACCAGGCGCCACCGCCTCACCGCCTGGAAGGCCTTCAGCACCACCGAGGCCATCCTCGCGGGCGATGCCATGCACTCGCTCGCCCTGCGCGTCCTCGTCGAGGACACCCACCCCGCCGCCGCAGCTGCGACCCGCCGGCTGGCCGACTGCGTGGTCGAGCTCTGCGAGGGCCAGCGCAACGACTGCGCCTTCGAGCAGCGGGGTGACGTCTCGCTCGCCGAGGTGCTGGCGATGGCCGAGGCCAAGACCGGCGCCCTGCTCGGCTGCGCCTGCGCCGTGGGCGGCCTCTACGGCGGCGCCGACGAGCTCGCGGCGGACGCCCTGGAGACCTTCGGCCGGGAGATCGGCCTGGCCTTCCAGCTGATCGACGACCTGATCGGCATCTGGGGCGACCCGGCCGTCACCGGCAAGCCCGTCGGCGCCGATCTCGCCGCCCGCAAGAAGTCCCTCCCGGTGGTGTTCGCCCTCGAGTCCGGCACCCCGGCCGGCGCCCGGCTCGCCGAGCTCTACCACCTCGAACGGCCGCTCACCCCGGCCGAGTTGCTGTCCGCCGCCGAGGCCGTGGACGCCGCCGGCGGCCGCGCCTGGGCGCAGAGCCAGTCCTGCGAGCGGATGGCCGCCGCCATCGGCCACCTGGCCGACGCGGTACCCGACCCGGCCGACGCGGACGAACTGCTCGCCCTCGCCGAGCTGATCACCCGCCGCGACAGCTGACCCCTCCCCCCACCCGGCCGGCAACGGCCGTGGCTCCACCCACCCGGCCGGCAACGGCCGTGGCTTCGCCTTGCACCGAAGCAGGAAGGCACCATCCATGAGTTGGCAGGACCTAGGCATCCTGGTCGGGGTGCTCGCCACCCTCGCCGTAGCGCTGTTCCTCCTGCAGCGCTACGTCCCGCACCCCGTCCGGGAGCCGCACAACGACGTCGCCGGTTTCATCTTCGCGGGCGTCGGGGTGCTCTACGCCGTGCTGCTCGCCTTCGTGGTGATCGCGGTCTGGGAGGCCAACGGAGCGGCCCGCGAGACCACCTTCAAGGAGGCGGACTCGCTGGCCGGGGTCTACTGGATCTCCCGCCAGCTCCCGCCCCCGCTGGGCCCCGACCTGGAGAAGCAGACCCTCGCGTACGCCAACCTGGTCAAGGACAAGGAGTGGCCGCTGATGGCCAACCACCAGTCCAGCCCCGAGGCCACCGAGCTGGTCTACAAGATCCGCTCCGACGTCTTCTCCTACAGCCCGACCAACGAGCAGCAGCGGGTGCTCTACGACCACGCCGTCGCCAACCTGGAGAACCTCGCCTCCGAGCGCCGCGCGAGACTCAACCAGATCGGCGACGAAGTGCCGCCGCTGCTCTGGGACGCCCTGATCGGGGGAGCCGTGCTGACCGTCGGCTTCACCTTCCTGTTCGGGCTCTCCAACACCCTCTCGCACACCCTGATGGTGCTCGCGATGAGCGGGCTGGTGGTCATCTCCCTCCTGGTGATCAAGGAGATGGACTTCCCGTTCAAGGGGGTGACGGCGATCGAACCGACGGCCTTCGACGTCTTCCTGCACCGCCTGCCGCCGCCGCGCTGAGCAGTAGGTGAGCAGTAGGTGAAGGGGGCCCCGGCTTCGGAGCCCCTTCACCGTCTCACCCGTGCGCCTCCAGCAGGACCTGCTCCTTCTCCGCCGGCAGCCCGATCGGCAGGGTGCCCTGGAGGTAGGGCTCGCTGCTCGGTCCCCGCTCGGCCAGCCAGGCCCAGGTGTCCCGGACGGTCTCGGCCAGCGGGCGGCAGCGCAGCCCGGCGGCCACCGCGCGGGAGGTGTCACCCCGGTAGATCGCCGTGAAGTCCGGCAGCTCGGGCAGCCAGAACGGCAGCTCCGTCCACGGCGCCACCCCCGCCGCCAGCAGCGCCGAGTCATCCACCCAGACCGGCTCGGCACCGGAGCCGGTGGCCCGGACACAGGCGTCGATCAGCTCACCCATGGTGGCGCTGTCGACCGGCGCCGTGGTGAGGTACCGGCCGGCCTCGGCCCGCTCGACCAGGTCGAGCCCGAACGCGGCGAAATCCCGGGCGTCGATCAGCTGGATGCCCCGCCCGGGCTGCCCCGGTGCGACCACCTGCCCGCCCTGGCCGATCCGCTCCAGCCACCAGAGCAGCCGTCCCAGACTCTCGTACGGGCCCACCAGCAGACCGCAGTTGAGGATCAGCGAACGCTCCGCCCCGAACTCCGCCAGCAGCGCCCGCTCGCACCCCGCCTTGAGGTGGTTGCCCATCGGCTGGTCCGGCGGGGTGTCGGCCGGGCAGTCGTGCAGCACCGAGCCCTCGTCCAGCGGCACCTTGCCCCAGTCGGCGAAGGCGTGGATCGAGGACACGAACGAGTAGTGCCCGACGTGCGGCCGGAGCACCCGCGCCGCCAGCCCCAGGTCGTACGGCTGCTGCCCGGAGGTGTCCACCACCGCGTCCCAGCGTCGGCCCTCGACCAGCCGCGCCAGATCCTCCGCACTGGTCCGGTCACCCCGGACGGCCTCCGCCCCGGGCAGATCGGCGCCGCTGGCACCGCGGTTGAAGGTGGTGACCCGGTGGCCGAGACGCAGCGCCTGAGACACATAGGCGCGCCCGAGGAACTTCGAGCCGCCGAGGAAGAGGATGTCCATGGGGCAAGGCTCCTCCCGCCCCCGGCCGGAGTCCAGCATCCTTCACTCCTGGCAGAGCTTCAACTCTCCTGGTGCGGCCAGTCGGCGAGCGGCGCCTCCCGCTGGAAGAAGGTCTTGGCCCGGTTCAGCGCCTCGGAGTCCGCCAGCACCTGGCCCGGCTTGGACGCATTGCCGAGCAGCACCCCGCCGAATCGCATCCCCAGGTACGCCGCAGTCTGCTGCAGCGTCAGCTCCAGCGGCCGGGCCCGCTCCAGCTCCACGTCCGCCATGGCCGTGACGCCCCACAGGGTGCGGCCGGCCATCGTGGCGCGGAACTCCGGGGCCGAGCGCAGCCACTTCGACCAGTAGTCGAGGTACCGCTTGGTGTGCGAGCTGACGGAGTACCAGTACAGCGGTGAGGCGATCACCAGGTCACTCGCCCCGAGGGTGGCCTCCAGCAGCAGCGACTCCGCGTCCGTGGCGGGGCTCTGGCCGTCCGGCGCGTGCCGCTCGTCGGCGTAGTCCGGCAGGCTCAACTCCGCCAGCGAGAGCCAGCGCTGCTCCGTGCCGGCAGGCAGCTGCTCGGCCGCCGCCCGGGCGAGCAACTCCGTGTTGCCACCCTCGCGAGCACTCCCGAGCAGGAAGAGGAACGAACCGGCCATCAGACACCCCCGTGGTCACAGTTGATCAATGCCGCCCGTGCAACCATCGACCGTCCGGCCGGTATTCCGACACCCCGGGCAGCTCGGATCGTGGCCGGCGTCCGGACGGTCCACGCCCTCGGCTGGGCCGCCTGCCTCTGCCTGCTGGCGCGCCGGCCCATGCACTGGATGCGCCGCGGCCGACTCGCCCTCGACGCCCGCCTGTTCGGGCACGACACCGGAGCTCGCCGGGAGTGCTCCGCCGGTACGGCCTCGACTACAGCTGCTCGAAGTGGAACGAGCGGATGAAGCAGTCCCGGGGCTGGCCGATCGCGAAGAGGACGCAGTCGAGGACGGACCGGGCGCTCAGCGGGTCGGCGGCGGTCCGGGCGGCGCCGTCCCAGGAGGGGGCGAGGGGGTCGCCGTCCGTGAAGTCCGGCGGGTAGAGGGAGATGACGCGGATGCCCTCGGGGCGCAGGCGCTGGGAGAGGACGTCGGCGAAGCCGGCCTGGGCGGCCTTGGCGGCGTAGAACGCGGGGTGGGCCTCGGACCGGTGGTTGCGGGTCTCGGCGGCGGCCGAGACCAGGTTGACCACGTCCGCGCCCTCGGCGGCCCGCAGCAGGGGCAGGAAGTGCTTGACCGTCAGCAGGGTGCCGGTGGCGCCGGAGGCGACGGTGTCGGTGATCGCTTCGTCATCGGCGTCCCAGAGGTCGGGGCCCGGCAGGTAACGGGCGCCGTTGTTGACCAGGACGTCCACCTGGCCGGTACGGGCGGCGACCTCCGCCGCGAAGCCCCGTACGGTGGCCGGGTCGGCCAGGTCGCAGGCGAAGCCGTCCACCTGCGCGCCGCTGTCGGCCGCCACCTCCTCGGCCGTCCGCCGGGCGGCGGCCTCGGACCGGGCGGAGACGAACAGGCGGGCACCCAGCCGCCCCGCCTGCAGCGCGAACGCCCGCCCGAACCCGCGCCCGGCCCCGGTGACCACCACGGTCCTTCCGGTCAGATCCATGTGCCGTCCCCCTTCGGTGTCCCCTTGTCGATCATGCTGAGCGTACGCCCGCCGCGGCCCGGTCGACCGTCCGCTGCCGCGGCCGCCGCGGCAGCGTCCTTCCCGAGGACGGACTCCGGGGCTCGGTGGCCCTCGCCGGGGGAGCGGCTAACCAGTCGGTCCGGTGCTGGGGGAGGAGGACGGGGAGGCGGACTCCGAGGGGCTGCTGGTCGGGGGTGCGGAGGGGCTGGGGGAGGTGCTGGTCGGCGGGGTCGAGGGGGACGGGGAGGGGGAGTTGGTGGCCGGCGGGGGGCTGCTCGGGGGCGGGGTGGTGGGCGGCGGGGTGCCGGGGTCGCCGCCGCCGCGTTGGGTCGGGCCGCCGGTGAGGGTGACGACGGAGGCGGCGGGCGGGAAGGTGAGGTGGGCCGTCCACTGGTGCTGGGGGGCCGTCGCGTCGTCCACGGTGACGGTGACGGTGATGCGCTGGCCGGGTTCGAGGGTGCCGGAGTCGCGGCTGAGCCGCAGCCAGGGGGCGTCGGTGACGGTGTGCCAGTCGAGCGCGGAACCCCCGGTGTTGGTGAGCGTGAGGACGGTACGCCCGGCGTAGTCGTTGGCCTCCACCACCAGCTGACCGGCGCTCGTTGCCGGCGCGCCCGGCCCGGCGGGAGCACCGGGAGCGCCCGGTACGTCGGGCATCCCGGCCGGAGCCCCGGGCCCCGCGTGCAGGGCCGCTGCCCGCGCCGGTGGCAGCAACGTTTCTGCAGGCGCCGCGGCCAGCTGCATCGGCAACACGCCCGGGCGCTCCGCCGGCCCGGCCCCCGCGGCGGCCGAGGGGTGCCCCGCCACCGGCCGCGACCCCACCGAGTCCACCCGGACGGAGGAGATCGTCGAGGCCGCGGCGCCACCCCGGTGCGCCACCCAGAGCGCGACCACCGGAGCGGTGAGCACGGCGGCCAGCACCCCGGTGGTCACCACCCGCTGCCGCACCACCGGCCCGGGCCGCAGGGCCCGCCCGGGCGCCCGGTGCCGCGGGAAACCCTGTGGATCGAACCGCACCTCCACCGGCTCGCCCGCCACGGCCCCCGGTGCCCGCCGCCGCCCCGGCCGGGGCCGCTCGGGGGCCGGGGCTCCGGTCCGCTCCCCGCCCGGCGGCCTGCCGTGCCGCCCCGCCGCCAGCCGCCCGGCCGCCGCCCCGGCGTGGAAGGCGGCCCCGGCGCTCTCCCTGGCCATGGCCGGCAGCGCCGCCGCGTCGTACCCCGAACCGCCCTCGGCGGCCGTCGCCGCGAGCCGCAGGGTCACCGGTGCGGGCAGTACCGGCAGGCCGGAGAGGCCCGAAAGATCCGCGAAGTCCGCCGCGCCGTCCGCGACCCGCTCGGCGGTGCCCCGGCAGGTCGGGCACGCGGCGACGTGCCGCACCAGCTCCCGCCGCAGGGCGGGCCCGAGCACCCAGCCCCGCCAGCTCTCCGCGCCGACGCCGCCCAGCTCGGCCAGCACCGGGCAGTGGCCGACCCCGAGGACGAGCAGCGCGGACCGCGTCCGGCCGACCTCCGCGCCGGCCGCCGCCAGCAGCTGCCCGGCCGCCTCGCCGGAGAGGCCGAGCACGGCCGCCACCTCCGCCGGGCGCAGCCGGTGCCGGACGGCCAGCTCCAGGGCCTCGCGCTGCTCGGGCGAGGTGCCCGCGGCCTCCGGCCAGGCCAGCGAGCGCAGCTCCCGCTGCCGCTCCTCGGCCGAGACCGTCCCGGCTGGGACGGTCGAGGAGCTCCCGGCCGGGGTGCTCCGGGCCCCGGGGGCGGTGGCGGCCCGGGCCGCGCCGAGCCGGCGCAGGCAGCAGTGGCGGGCCAGCGCGTACAGCCAGGCCCGCAGCAGGGCGGGGTCGGCGAGCCGCTCGCCGTGCCGCAGCACCAGCGCGCGGACCTCGCGGACGGCGCCCGCCGCCGCCTCGTGCTCGCAGAGCACCGAGAGGCAGTAGGTGAACAGCCCGTCGACGTGGTGGTCGTAACCCTGCAGGGCGGCCGAGCCGGGAGGCTCCTGGGGCGCCCGGGAGGTGGGGGATTCCTGGGGTGCAAGCCTGGTGGTCACCCGCCCGACGGTAGAGAGGGCACCGGCTTGATCCGGCCGGATCCGGGTCGCTGTACTTCTTTCGGGTAACAACACCGCGGTTTTCCACAGTCCGGCCCGGCGGTTGTCCACAGCCCGACGGCGCTGTCGGTGCCACCCGCTACCGTTGGCGCCATGGCTGCCCGTACCAAGACCACCGCCAAGCCCCGCCCGGCGTACCGCTGCACGGAGTGCGGCAACCAGCTGCCCAAATGGGTCGGCCGCTGCCCGGAGTGCAACGCCTGGGGCACGGTCGAGGAGTACGGCGCGGTGCCGATCCGGACGACGGCGGCCGGGCCGGTCAGCTCCCCCGCCCGCCCGATCGGCCAGGTGGACGGGCAGGTGGCCACCGCCCGCTCCACCGGAGTCCCGGAGCTCGACCGGGTGCTCGGCGGCGGGCTGGTCCCCGGCGCCGTGGTGCTGATGGCCGGCGAGCCCGGCGTCGGCAAGTCGACGCTGCTGCTCGACGTCGCGGCCAAGGCCGCCACCGGGCAGCACCGCACGCTGTACGTGACCGGCGAGGAGTCCGCCGGGCAGGTCCGCCTCCGGGCGGACCGGATCAACGCGCTCTCCGACCACCTCTACCTGGCGGCCGAGCAGGATCTCGGCGCGGTGCTCGGCCACATCGAGCAGGTCAACCCCGGCCTGCTGATCCTGGACTCGGTGCAGACCATCGCCTCCGCCGAGCTGGACGGCGCGCCCGGCGGCCCCGCGCAGGTCCGCGAGGTGGCCGGGGCGCTGATCCGCGCCTCCAAGGAGCGCGGCATGGCCACCCTGCTGGTCGGCCACGTCACCAAGGACGGCCAGATCGCCGGCCCGCGCCTGCTCGAGCACCTGGTCGACGTGGTGCTGAGCTTCGAGGGGGACAGGCACGCCCGGCTGCGCATCATCCGCGGCGTCAAGAACCGCTACGGCGCCACCGACGAGGTCGGCTGCTTCGAGCTGCACGACGAGGGCATCGTCGGGCTGGCCGATCCGTCCGGCCTCTTCCTGACGCGCCGTGACAAGCCGGTGCCCGGCACCTGTCTGACGGTAACTCTGGAGGGCCGCCGCCCGCTGGTGGCCGAGGTGCAGGCGCTGATGGTGGATTCGCAGATCCCCTCGCCGCGCCGCACCACCTCCGGCCTGGAGTCGCCCCGGATCGCGATGATCCTGGCGGTGGTCGAGCGGCACGGCGGCGTGAAGCTCGGCAAGCAGGACATCTACACGGCCACCGTCGGCGGGGTGAAGCTCTCCGAGCCCTCCGCCGACCTCGCGGTGGCCCTCGCGGTGGCCAGCTCCTCCACCGACACGCCGCTGCCGAGCAACCTGGTGGCGATCGGTGAGGTCGGCCTGGCCGGTGAGGTCCGGCGGGTGACGGGCGTGCAGCGGCGCCTCGCGGAGGCGCACCGCCTCGGCTTCACCCACGCGCTCGTCCCGCCGGACGCGGGCAAGGTGCCGCCGGGCATGAAGGTGGTCGAGGTCTCCGACATCGGCGAGGCGCTGCGGGCCATCCCGGGCCGCCGGAAGGCCGCCGCCAAGCCCCGTTCGGAGGCTTCCGCGCCGGTCAAGGAGCAGGTCCAGCGGCCTGCCAAGGTGCCGGTTCCGGCCTACGCCGACGAGCTGATGGAGGGGTGGGAGCCGCTCGACTCTGACGAACTGCGCTGACCCAGGCCTTGTTATTGCCGCACACAGTTAGACTTTCCTCTGTCTCATTGGCATGAAGTGCAGTAATGCAGCGACAGACCGTAAGGCGCCACGCCACACGGTCCGGGTCGACCGGAGGAGTCACGTGGCAGCCAGCGACCGGGGGGCGGACAAGTCCTCCCGTGAAGAGGCCCTGCTGCGGGCCTCCCTCAGCGCCATCGCCCCGGGTACCGGGCTGCGGGACGGCCTGGAGCGCGTCCTGCGCGCCAACACCGGCGGATTGATCGTGCTCGGCTTCGACAAGACGGTCGATGCGATCTCCACCGGCGGGTTCGTGCTGGACGTGGAGTTCACCGCGACGCGCCTGCGCGAGCTGTGCAAGCTCGACGGCGCGGTGGTGCTGGACAAGGACATCACCAAGATCGTCCGGGCCGGTGTGCACCTGATGCCGGACTCGACCATCCCCACCGACGAGACCGGCACCCGCCACCGCACCGCCGAACGGGTGAACCGGCAGACCGGCTTCCCGGTCGTCGCCGTCTCGCACTCGATGCGGCTGATCGCGATGTACGTCAACGGCACCCGCCGCGTCCTGGAGGACTCCACCACCGTCCTCTCCCGGGCCAACCAGGCACTCGCCACCCTGGAGCGCTACAAGCTCCGGCTGGACGAGGTGGCCGGCACCCTCTCCGCGCTCGAGATCGAGGACTTGGTGACCGTCCGGGACGTCACCGCCGTGGCGCAGCGCCTGGAGATGGTCCGGCTGATCGCCACCGAGATCGCCGGGTACGTCCTGGAGCTCGGCACCGACGGCCGGCTGCTCTCGCTGCAGCTGGACGAGCTGATCCAGGGTGTGGAGCCGGAGCGCGAGCTGGTCGCCCGTGACTACTTCCCCGAGCGGGCCGCCAAGCGCGGCCGCACGGTGCCCGAGGTCCTCGGTGACCTGGAGGCGCTCACCCACGCCGAGCTGCTCGACCTGCAGACGGTGGCCAAGGCGCTCGGCTACTCCGGCACCCCCGAGTCGCTGGACGCGGCGGTCTCGCCCCGCGGCTACCGCCTGCTGGCGAAGATCCCCCGCCTGCCCAACACCGTGATCGAGCGGCTGGTCGAGCACTTCGGCGGCCTGCAGAAGCTGCTGGCGGCGAGCATCGACGACCTGCAGACGGTCGAGGGCGTCGGCGAGACGCGGGCCCGCTCGGTCCGCGAGGGCCTGTCCCGGCTCGCAGAATCGTCCATCCTGGAGCGCTACGTCTAGCACTTACGTCTAGCGCTACGTATAGCGCTGCGTCCGACCCCGTGCGGGGGCACTACGTCTGACGACCGGGTGGGGCCGGAGCGTCAGACGTCGGCTTCCCGGCGGGCCGGTGGGGCGGCCCGCCGAGCTGCTGTGATCAGGGTCCTCCGGCTGGGCGTCCAGCGGCAAGGTGTCTTTCGGGACGTCATCCCCACGCCATCCGGCCGTCATCGGGCCGGTCACGAACCGGGACGGACCGGGCAAATTGCCGGACGCCTCCGCTCCGGTGTGACCATCAGTGCGGCGGGTCTCACAGTGACGCAACAGGCCCATCCGCCTGTTGGTACTCCTATCGGCCGAATGTTGGCCGAAAATCGCCGCCACCCCCGCCCGGCGGGCCCGGCCGGGCGCCGAGTTGTCTGGCCAGCCCGGCCCGGGGCGGGCTCAGCCCTCCAGCCGGATCGGTGCCCGGGCTGTCACCGGGCCGCCGGCGGGGCCGTTCAGGTAGGCCTGCACCAGGTAGTTCCCGGCCGGGGCGGTGGAGCCGTCGGTGGTCGCGCACTGCGGCTTGCTGCGGCTGCGGTCCCAGCCGAAGGTCTCGGTCAGTCCGCTGCCCGCCGCCAGCTGCACCCAGGTGCTCTGACGGTCCGTCGGGCAGTCCCCGGAGGACCAGATCCGCTCGTTGGCCGTCGAGGTGACCACGATGGTGGAGGCCGTCCGGCCCAGGTCCACCCTGCAGTTGGCGGTGGAGGCGTTGCGTACGGTCAGCAGCAGGCGGGGCTTGTCCTTCGGCTCGTACGCGTTCTGCGAGCCGGCCAGCTCCAGGGTGACCTGCGAGGCCGTGCAGACCGGCAGGGCCATCACCTCGGCGGTGTTGACGGCCGGCGGCGGGGCGGGGTTCGCGTTGCCCGTGCCGCTGCCGCCGGTGGTGCCGCCACCGGTGCCCCCGCTCGTGGTGCCGC
The DNA here is from genome assembly GCF_040296285.1 of Kitasatospora sp. NPDC002227. NCBI lineage: Bacteria > Bacillati > Actinomycetota > Actinomycetes > Kitasatosporales > Streptomycetaceae > Kitasatospora > Kitasatospora sp. NPDC002227. The sequence goes on along the minus strand of NZ_JBEOWY010000028.1, from coordinate 19,026 downwards.
CGCCGGTGCCGCCGCCCGTGCCGCCGCCCGTGGAGCCGGAGCCTGAGCCGCTGCCGCCGCTCAGGCTGACCTCGCCGCCCGAGCCGCCGCCGGTCAGGCTGCCACCGCCCGTGCCGCCGGAGCCGCCGGGGCGGGTGGTGATCGCGGAGCCGCTCGGGCTCGCACCCGGGGTGATCGACTGGGCCGGGGCCGGCAGCGCCGTCTTCTCCGGCTTCTTGCCGGAGCCGTCCTGACCCGAGGTCAGCCAGAGGACCAGGGCGAGCACGGCGAGCAGGGCGCCGAACACGACGATTCGCCGCCGCCAGTAGATCGAAGCCGGCAGCGGTCCCACGGGTTGGCGCAGAGAAGGCACGCGCAAACTCTACGAGACTGTGTGCGCCCCTTGACGCATCAACACCTCGCTACGGTCGCTTCCTTCACATGATCCGCCATTTGGTCCGGATGGGGGAGCCGCTCCGGGGCGCCGGCGGGGCGTGGGAGGATCGAAGAGCCATGGTTGCCATCACCTCCACCCCCGCCCCGCTGCTCCACTCGACCGTCCTCGACTGGTACGAGGCCAACGCCCGCGATCTGCCGTGGCGGACGCCCGAGGCCACGCCCTGGGCGGTCATGGTGAGCGAGTTCATGCTCCAGCAGACCCCGGTCAAGCGGGTGCTGCCCGCGTACGAGGCCTGGCTGGCCAAGTGGCCGACCCCGGCCGCGCTGGCGGCCGACGCGCCCGGCGAGGCGGTCCGGATGTGGGGCAGGCTCGGGTACCCCCGGCGGGCCCTGCGGCTGCACGGCGCCGCCGTGGCGATCACCGAGCGGCACGGCGGCCTCGTCCCGGAGGACCACGCGGCCCTGCTCGCCCTCCCCGGCGTCGGCGAGTACACGGCGGCCGCCGTCGCCTCCTTCGCCTACCGGCAGCGGCACGTGGTTCTCGACACCAACGTCCGCCGGGTCTTCGCGCGGGCCGTGACCGGCGTCGAGTACCCGGCCCAGGCCACCACCGCCGCCGAGCGGCGCACCGCCACCGGCCTGCTGCCGGCCGACGCGGAGACGGCTGCCACCTGGGCGGTCGGTGTGATGGAGCTGGGCGCGCTGGTCTGCACGGCGCGCAGCCCGCAGTGCGGCGGGTGCCCCCTGCGGCGCCACTGCGCGTGGCAGGCGGCCGGCTGCCCGCCGTACGAGGGGCCGGCCCGGCGCGGCCAGACCTACGAGGGCACCGACCGCCAGGTCCGCGGCAAGCTCCTCGCCGTCCTGCGCGACGCCCACGGCGAGGTGCCGCAGGCCCGGCTCGACGCCGTCTGGCCCGACGCCGTCCAACGCGCCCGCGCCCTCGACGGGCTCGTCACCGACGGCCTGGTCGAACCGGTCGCCCCGGGGGTCTACCGCCTGCCGCGGTGACGCTCCTGGGGGCAAGCACCACGGGGCGCGGGGAACTGCGCGAGGCCGGAAGAGGCCGACCTGCCATCTCCGCTGTGAATCAGTTGTAACACCAGGGGGCGCGAGGAACTGCGCGAGTGCGGAAGGCTCCGACCTGGACTCTTCCGACTGCGCGCAGTTCCCCGCGCCCCTGAACAGTGCAACTGGCTGTTCGAGTTACACGGCCTCGAGGTGCTTCTCGGGCTTGGCCTGGCCGGCGCCGCCCCGCAGCGGGATCTCCTTCATGAACAGGGCCGCGACGACAGCGATCACGCTGACGGCCGCGCCCCACAGGAAGACCGTGTGGATGCCGTTGGAGACGGCGTGGTGGTAGAGGTCCTGGACGGGAGCGGGGAGCTTGCGCAGCTCGGCCGGGCCCATCTGGGTCAGCTTGGCACCGTGCGCGTCGCCGCCGGGCTGCTTCGGCAGGGCGGCCATGGTCGAGGTCACCCGGCTGTTGAAGATCGCGCCGAACAGCGCGACGCCGAAGGAGCCGCCGATGGTGCGGAACAGCGTCGCGGTGGAGCTGGCGACGCCCATGTCCTTGAGCTCCGCGCTGTTCTGCGCCACGAGCATGGTGATCTGCATCAGGAAGCCCATGCCCGCGCCCAGCACGACCATGTAGCAGGACGAGGTGAAGCGGGCGGTGTCCGTGCCCAGGGTGGAGAGCAGCAGGCTGCCCCCGGCCATCACGGCGGTGCCGATGATCGGGTAGATCCGATACTTGCCGGTCTTGGTGACGGCCTGGCCGACGGCCAGCGAGACGACCAGCATGCCGAACATCATCGGCATCAGCAGCAGGCCGGAGTTGGTCGCCGAGGCGCCCTGCACCGTCTGCTGGTAGAGCGGCAGGAAGGTGACCGCGCCGAACATCGCGAAACCGACGATGAAGCCGATGATCGAGACCAGGGTGAAGTTGAGGTTCTTGAAGAGGTTCAGCGGGAGCATCGGCTCGTCGACCCGCTGCTCGACGTAGCAGAAGGCGATCAGCGAGGCGGCGGCGAGCGCGGCCAGGCCGAGGATCTGCTTCGAGCCCCAGGCGTACTGCTGACCGCCCCAGGTGGTGATCAGGACCAGCGAGGTGATGCCGGTGGTGAGCAGCAGCGCGCCGAAGTAGTCGATCTTCGCGGTGGAGCGGACCTTCGGCAGCTTCAGGGTGACGACCACGACGGCCAGCGCGACGATGCCCAGCGGCAGGTTGATGTAGAAGGTCCAGTGCCAGCTCAGGTGGTCGGTGATGAAGCCGCCGACCAGCGGGCCGCCGATGGTGGCGAGCGCCATCACCGCGGCGAACATGCCCTGGTACTTGCCGCGGTCCCGCGGCGGCACCAGCGCGCCCATGATCGACATGACGCCGACCATCAGACCGCCGGCCCCGAGGCCCTGGAGGGCGCGGAAGGCGATCAGCTGGGTCATCGACTGGGAGAGCCCGGCCAGCGCGGAGCCGACCAGGAAGATCACGATCGAGGTGAGGAAAGTGCCCTTGCGGCCGTAGAGGTCGCCGAGCTTGCCCCAGATCGGGGTGGAGGCCGCGGTCGCGAGGGTGTAGGCGGTGACCACCCAGGAGAGGTGCTCGGCCCCGCCGAGGTCGCCGACGATGGTCGGCATCGCGGTGCCGACGATCAGGTTGTCGAGCATGGCCAGCAGCATGGTGACCACCAGCCCGATCATCACCAGGCGGATCTCGCGCGGCGATCGGGGAGTGGGATCGAGCGCCCCGTCGGCTCCGGACGGCGGGTTCTCCGCCGGAGTCTCGACCTGCTGTTGTGACATGGTGCGGCTCCCGTGGTGCGCTTGGTGCCGGTCTGCGTGGTCGAGGAGTGGGCGCCGCCCGGGGGGCTTCGCGGGCACTTACTTGACGACCGGCTAGTTAATCGTCCGGTGGCACGGTAAGTTGTCCATAAGGTGGGCGTCAAGCCAGTTTCGGTACCGGGCTGCCGGGCAGGGACAATGCACTCCGTGCGGTTCCGTCACCCGCCGGAGCCACACCCCTGCTCCACCCCCGTCCGCGCAGTCCCCACGTAGTCACGAGGCAGGCCAGCTAGCCATGAGTACGACGCAGAGCCCCCGCAGCGACACCAGGGTGCGGATCATCGACGTGGCTCTGGAGCTGTTCGCCTCCCAGGGCTACGAGAAGACCTCGCTGCGCGAGATCGCCGACCGGCTGGGTGTGACCAAGGCCGCGCTGTACTACCACTTCAAGACCAAGGACGACATCGTCCACGGCATCGTGCAGAGCATGGCGGCGCCGATCGACGAGGCGATTGCCTGGGGCGAGGGCAAGGCGTGGTCGCCCGAGCTGCGCGACGAGATGGTCCGCCGGTTTGCCGAGGGCATGGCCGAGCGGGCGCCGCTGCTGCGCTTCTTCCACGAGAACCAGCCCGCCCTGCGGGGGTCGCCGGCCGGGCTGGAGTTCAAGGAGCGGATGCTGGCGATGATCCGGCTGGTGCACGGGCCGGACGCGAGCTTCCAGGACCGCCTGCGGGCGACGATGTCGCTGTTCACCATCAACTCGGCGTTCTTCCTGCTCAAGCAGGACGAGCAGGAAGCGCCGGAGTGCGTCCTGCCCGCCGCCAAGCAGGACGAGGCGATGGACGCGGCCCTGGTGGTGGCCCTGGAGATCGCCGGCCGGATCGACCCCCGGCCGTAGCTACGGCCGGGCGCCGTGCTCGGTGAGGTATGCGACCGGGTCGAGCACGGCGCCGTAGTGGTTGGCGCTGCGGATCTCGAAGTGCAGGTGCGGCCCGGTGGCGTTGCCGGTGCTGCCGGAGCGGCCGAGCTCCTGGCAGGGGTCCACCTCCTGGCCGGGCGTGACCGCGAGCTCGGAGAGGTGGGCGTACTCGGCGAAGCGGCCGTCGGGCAGTTCGAGGACCACCTCCTGCCCGTAGGCGCCGGCCCAGCCGGCCGAGACCACGGTGCCCGCGCCGACGGCCCGCAGCGGGGTGCCGCTGTCCACCGCGAAGTCCACCCCGGTGTGGTAGCCCGCGACGTACTCGGCGTTCTCGGCGCCGTACGGATTGCTCACCGGGGCGCCCGGCGCCGGGAAGCAGAAGCCGGGCGCGGGCGGCGGCGGGGGCGCCGGAGCGGGCGCGGGCGCCGCCGCGGCGCTCGGGGCCGCGTGCACCGCGACGGCCGGGCCCTCGTGCGGGGCGGGCGGTTGGTACGCCACCGGCGCGGCGACCTGCACCAGCTCGACCGGCTCGCTCCGGACGGGCCGGGTGGCCGGAGCGGGGGCCGAGGGGCGGACGGTCTGGGCCGAGGCGGTCGCGGCGGCGGGCAGCAGCAGGGCGCCGAAGGCCAGCGTCACCGCCCCCGAGCAGGCGAGCCGGTGGCGGGTGGTACGCGGGGAGGCCGGACGCGGGGAGCACAGCAAGAGACGGCACCTCGTGGATCGGGACGGCACGGGGCCGAGCCGCAGGGGGCTCGCCGGGCCGGGGGTTCAACCCGATGTAACGGTTACCGCCAGTCATCCAAAACCACCGGACCTACTACGGCGTGTAGTGTCCGCGCCGCTTGAACTTCAAGCCGATGGCGCAACCACCCGATCAGCGGACCAGCGTGATGTCCGATCATCGGCCGAATGGGCCGGCGGAGCCCCTACCCGCCCCTGCCCGAGCGGTCTGCTGTCCCCGCGCAGGCCCGCCGTGCCAGGCTTGGCCCGACCGCCGCCCCGACCACCGCCCTGACCACGGCCCCGACCACGGCCTCACGGGCCGACCGGCACCGAACGGCAGCACCACCGTCCTGCCCGAGCACACCTTCCCCACCGGAGGACTCCCATGACGGCACCGCAGCTCAAGCCCGGCACATCCTGGTCCGAGACGTACGCCCGGTGCGTGCGCGCCGCCCCCGAGGCGTTCGCGGACGACCGCCTGCTCAACCTGGTCCGCGGCGAGTGGCGCCCGGTCGGCACACCCGGCGAGCACAGCACCCCGCTGGACGGCACTCCCATCCCCGGCCCGCCCCGGGTCGGCATCGAGGAGGCGCACACCGCCGTCGCCTTCGCCATCCAGGAGCACACCCGCTGGGGCAAGCTCCCGCTGGACGAGCGCAAGGCCAAGGTCGCGGCGGCCGTCGAGGGCCTGAGCGAGCACCGTGACCTGCTGGCCCTGCTGCTGGTCTGGGAGATCGGCAAGCCCTGGCGCCTGGCCCGCGCCGACGTGGACCGCGCCCTGGACGGCGTCCGGTGGTACCTGGAGCACATCGACCGCCAGCTGGACGGCCGCACCCCGCTGCCCGGCCCGGTCTCGAACATCGCCAGCTGGAACTACCCGATGAGCGTGCAGGTGCACGCCGAGCTGGTGCAGCTGCTGGCGGGCAACGCGGTGGTCGCCAAGACCCCCTCCCAGGGCGGCTTCCACTGCCTCACCCTCGCGCACGCCGTGATGCGGCGGGCCGGGCTGCCGGTCACCCTGCTCTCCGGCGAGGGCGGGAAGATCGCGGACGCGCTGATCCGGGCCGAGGGCCTGGGCGCGCTCGCCTTCGTCGGCGGCCGGGCCAACGGCCGCAAGGCCGCCACCGCGCTGGCCGACCTGAACCGCCGCCACTTCCTGGAGCAGGAGGGCCTCAACACCTGGGGCGTCTGGAACTTCGGCGACTGGCCCACGCTCGCCGCCCACCTGCGCAAGGGCTTCGAGTACGCCAAGCAGCGCTGCACCGCCTACCCCCGGTACGTCGTGCAGCGCTCGCTCTTCCCCGCCTTCCTGGAGACCTACCTCGGCGTGCTCGGTTCGCTCCGGTTCGGGCACCCGCTGGCCGTCGACGACCCGGCCGACCCGCTGCCCGAGCTGGACTTCGGCCCGGTGATCCACGCCGCCAAGGCCGCCGAGCTGCGCGGCCACTTCGCCGCCGCCGTCACCGCCCGGGCCGTTCCGCTGCACGTCGGCGACCTCGCCGCCGGGCTCTTCCTGCCCGGCCAGTCCACCGACGCGTACCTGGCGCCCGCCGCCGTGCTCGACCCGCCGGCCAACTGGGCGCTGCACCACTCCGAGCCTTTCGGCCCGCTGGACTCCGTCGTGCTGGTCGACACCGAGGCGGAGCTGCTCGCCGCGATGAACGCCGGCAACGGCTCGCTGGTCGCCTCGATCGCCACCGACGACCTCGCCTTCGCCGAGCGGATCGCCCCCGACCTGCTCGCCTTCAAGGTCGGCGTCAACAAGCCCCGCAGCCGGGGCGACCGCGAGGAGGTCTTCGGCGGCCTCGGCGCCTCCTGGAAGGGCGCCTTCGTCGGCGGCGACCTGCTGGTCCGGGCCGTCACCTACGGCCCGGAGGGCGCGGACGAGAAGCTCTACGGCAACTTCCCGTCCTACTCGCTCTACCCGCCCAGGTAGGCCCCCTCATGCGGGCTGCCGATCCGCAGCAGGTTGCCGCTGCGGTCGACCAGCGCGAACTCGCGCATCCGGTACGGGGTGTCGACGGGCGGCGCCAGCCGGCTGCCCGTCGCCTCCTCGGTGGGGACGCCGACCTCGGCCCAGCTGCGGTGCAGCGCGTCGGCGTCCCGCACCTGGAGGTAGCAGCTGCCGGCGGTGGCGAGGGGGTCGACCTCGGGAGAGTGGTGGAAGTGCAGCTCGACGGTGCCCCGGCGCAGGATCAGGTACTCCTGCGCCCAGTCGGCGCCGGGGGCGGCGTCCTCGAAGCCCAGCCGGAGGTAGAACGTCCGCGTCTCGGCCAAGTCCCGGCTGGGCAGGATGGGTACGGCGTATTCGTCCACCCGGCCACCGTAGTACGGCGCCCCGGCGCTCCGGCGTGAAACGCGCACCCGGGGCGTGCGCCTGGCGGTGTACGCCGGGGGTGGCTGATGATCAGTGGGTGACCGATACCCAGGACGCCCCCACCGCTCCTGCCCCCACCATGCGGGAGCGCCGTTTCGCCGCCCGACGCAGTGCCACCCGCCTGCTCAGCGGCACCCCCGCGCAGACCATGCGCGAACTGCTGGCCGAGCTCGCCGAGAGCGGCGACCTCGACCGGACCCCGGACTTCTACGGCGACGGTGTCGTCGGCGGGCTCGAGCAGCGGGTCGCCGACCTGCTCGGCAAGCCCGCCGCCGCCTTCTTCCCGACCGGCACGATGGCCCAGCAGGTCGCCCTGCGGCTCTGGGCCACCGGCTCGGGGGTGGTGGCCATGCACCCGCTGGCCCACCCCGAGCAGCACGAGAGACAGGCGTACTCCCGCCTCAGCGGCCTGCACAGCGTCTGGCCGACCACCGAGCCCCGGCTGCCCACCCCCGCCGAGCTCCGCTCGGTCGGCGAGCCGTTCGACGTGCTGATGCTCGAACTCCCGCTCCGCGAAGCGGGGTTCGTCCTCCCGTCCTGGGCGGAGCTGACCGAGACGGTGGCCGCCGCCCGCGAGCTCGGCGTCAAGGTCCACTTCGACGGCGCCCGCCTCTGGGAGTCCACCCGCCACTTCGACCGCTCCCTCCCCGAGATCGCCGCACTGGCCGACTCCGTCTACGTCTCCTTCTACAAGTCGCTCGGCGGTCAGAGCGGCGCCGTGCTCGCGGGCGACGAAGCGTTCGTGGCGGCCGCCCGCACCTGGCGCCACCGCTACGGCGGCAACCTCTTCCAGCAGTGGCCCACCGCCCTCAGCGCCCTGGCCGGCCTCGACCGCGAACTCCCGCGCCTCGACGCCTACGCGGCCCACGCGGTGGCGGTCGCCCGCGTCCTGGCCGCCGCCCCCGGCGGCCGGGTGCAGCCGGCTGTGCCGCACACCCACCAGTTCCAGTTCTGGCTGCCGTACCCGCCGGAGACGCTCAACGAGGCCACCCTCAAGCTCGCCGAGGAGACCGGCGACTACCTCTTCCACACCTGGATCCCGAGCGCCCTGCCGGGCCTGTCGATGACCGAGATCACCGTGGCCGGCCCGGCCCTGGAGTGGACCCCCGAGCAGATCACCGACTCCCTGACGCGGTTCCTCGCCCTCCTCTAGGCTCGCTCCGACAGCGGCCGAGTGGCCGCCGGTTGGGGGTGCTTCGTGGAGAGCGGAATCGAGCTGGCGGACGCCGTCGAGGCAGTCCGCCAGCAGTTGGCGGAGGCCGCCGAACGCGGCGCGGGGCAGGGCCTGGTCTTCGAAGTCGGTGAGGTCAAGCTCGAGTTCAGCGTCGAGCTCAAGCGCGACACCACGGTCAAGGGCGGCATCAAGGCCCTCGTCTGGTCCCTCGACGCCGAGGCCGGCGTCGCCCACCAGCGCAGCCACAAGATCTCGGTCTCACTCACGCCGAAGGACACCATCACCGGCGGCTCGGTGGAGGTGGGCAACTCCGACCTGGGTAGCCGGGACGGCTTCTGATGGCCATCTCCCCGGGCCGGGTGGTCGCCATCAGGGGAGCGCAGCAGGGCAGCGGCTTCCTGCTCGAGCCCGGCCGGGTACGAGGCCTGGCCGGGGACGGCGAGCCCGAATGATCACCGCACAGCGCGTGGTCGCCGTCCGAGCGCACCTGCAGGGCAGCGGCTTCCTGCTCACCCCGAGGCTGGTCCTGACGGCCGCTCACCCGCTCGGGGAGGCCACCACCGGCGAGGTCGCCGCGCTCGGCGGGCTGGGCTGGAAGCCGTTCACGGTGGTCGGACGCGATGAGGAGCTGGATGTCGCGCTGCTGCGCACCGGCGAGGACGTGGTCGGCCGGGACACGGCGTTCGACGGTCTGCACTGGACTCGGCTCGACGCCCTGGAGCCGGTGAACGACTGCCACCTGACCGGCTTCCCGCAGGCCGGCCGCGACGGCGGCAGGCTGGACTCCTTCCAGGCGATCGGCACCCTCACCCCGGGGTCCACCGTCGGCCGGCGGCGGCATCTGCTGGCGCTCCGGCAGCGGCCGCCGATGAGTTCCGGTGCCAGTTCGCCGTGGGTCGGGCTCTCCGGGGCCGCGCTGTTCCGCGGCGAGCACTTCCTGGGCGTGGTGGTCCAGGACCACCGGACGGACGTCTGGGGCAGCTCCCAGCTGCTGGTCGTCCCGGCGGCGCGGATCCTCACGTCCCCGCCGATGGCCGCCGCCCTGACCGCGAATCTGGGCACCGTCCCGCGCGCCGAGCGGATCAGCGCCGCCGACATCGCCGATCTCGCCTTCGAGCGTGAGTACGCCGAGTCGATCCGGGCCGACTACGGGCGGATCCGGATCTTCGGGCTTCGGCAGTCCAACCGCCGGGGGTGGGAGCTGGACACCGCGTACCTGAGTCTGGAGGCGAGCCGTAGGGACCTCGGCTCCGGCCGGGTCGAGCAGATGCTCGCCGGGCGGCGGCGGGTGCTGCTGCGCGGGCACGCGGGGTCGGGGAAGACGACACTGGTGCAGTGGCTGGCGGTGCACGCCGCGGCCGGGACCATGAGCCCCGAGCTGGCGGAGCTGAACCACCGGGTGCCGCTGGTGCTGCAGCTTCGCAAGCTGTACCGGCAGGGGGTGATGCAGCCGCGGCCGGAGCAGTTCCTGGAGCTGGACGACCGGCTGTGCGCGGACCGCCAGCCCGACGGATGGGTGCACCGGATGCTCAGCAGCGGCCGTGCGCTGCTTCTGGTGGACGGGCTGGACGAAGTCCCCGCCGCCCAGCGGGAGGAGGCCCTGGAGTGGCTGGAGCGCCTCCTGGGTCACTACCCCAAGCTGTGGACGCTGGCGACGGTGCGGCCCTCCGCCGTGCCCGAGGGCTGGCTCGAGCACCTCGACTTCACCGAGCTCTCGCTGCGGCCCATGAACGACGAGGACCGCCGGCACTTCGTGGCGCGCTGGCACGCGGCGGCGCTCGCGGAGGTGGCGGGCCACAGCCCGGAGGAGGCCGAGCGCTCACGCCGGGAGACCGGCCGGGACCAGGCCGATCTGCTGCGGGCGCTGGAGCGCTCGCCGGAGCTGAACCAGCTCGCCGACAGCCCGCTGCTGTGCGCGATGCTCTGCGCCCTGAACCGGGACTCGGACGGGGTGCTGCCCCGGCGGCGGATGGAGCTGTACCGCGACGCGCTGAGCATGATGCTGGTGAAGCGGGACGAGACCCGCCGGATCGAGGGCCCCGAACAGCTGCGCCTCTCCGAGGAGGAGCAACTCGCCGTCCTCAGCCGGCTCGCGCACTGGCTGGTACGGAACAACTGGGTCGAGGGCAGCCGGGCGGACGCCGTCCGGCACATCGACAAGGCCATGGGCGATCTGCCGAGCGTGGCCCGTCAGGGCAGTGCCGAGCAGGTCTACCGGCACCTGGTCAACCGTACGGGCCTGCTGGCGGAGCCGAGCAACGAGACCTTCCAGTTCATCCACCGCACCTTCCAGGACTACCTGGCGGCCATGGAGTTCGAGGAGGAGCGCGACTTCGGCCTGCTGGCGGACAGGGCCCACGACGAACAGTGGGCCGATGTCATCCGCCTGACGGTCGGTCACTGCGGCCGGGGCGACCGGGCGCGGCTGCTGGGCGAGCTGGTCCGGCGGGCGGCGGCCGAGCGGAACGACTACATCACGCTGCTGGCCGGCACCTGCCTGCCGTACGCCCCGGAGATCGACGCGCGGACCAGGGAGGTGGTCCTCGACGGGGTGGAGCGGATCTGGAACTCCGAGCAGTGGCGTGAGCGGTCGTTCCTCTTCGCACTGGTGGGGGAGGAGATGATCCCGATCCTCGGGCCCGGACTGCGGGCCAAGGGCAGGGTCCAGCGGTGGGTCGCCTTCGACACCGCGGCCGAGGTGGGTGGTGAGGCCGCGCTGCGGCTCCTGGCGGAGAGCGCGGAGTGGGAGAAGGAGAGCCCCGCCGTCATCGCCCACCAGTGGTCGTACTTCGACTCCGAGGAGTTCGCCGAGCGGGTGCTCACCCGGCTCGACCTCGCCGAGGCGGACTTGGTGATCAGCGATCCGGCCCAGCTGGCCGAGCTGCACCGCTTCGACCGGGTGTGGGGGCTGCACCTGCACGGCGACCGGCTGGCGGACACCGATTGCTGGGCGCCGGCGGCGGGTCTGACGGGGAATCTGTGGCTGCGCGGCATCAGCGGCCTGACGGACCTGTCCGCACTGACGGGGTGGCAGCTGGACCACCTGCACCTGTCGGACTGTCCGGGCGTCACCGACCTCTCCCCGCTGGCGGGTGCCGGCATCGAGAAGCTGACGCTGCGCCGGATGCCGGGCGTGGATCCTGAAGGCATCGCGGGCCTGGCCGAGCTGGCCCAACTGGAGCTGACGGGCGGCGATCTGGAGGGTTGGCCGACGGCCGTGCTGAGCCGCAGTGTGGCCACGGTGTCCGTCACCGACATCCTGCCGGGCTTCCCGGTCGGGCGGCTGCCGGCGCTCTTCCCGAACCTGCGCAGGCTGGTGGTCGACGGGCGGCCGGAGGACGTGACCGGGCTGGACGGGCTCGGCCCGGTGCAGGTCGAGTTCACCGCCTGACACGCAGCAGCCCCCGGCGAGCGAACTCGCCGGGGGCTGCCGTCAGTTGGAGCTAGGTCAGCGGACGACCTTCACCTGGACGGTGGTCTCCATCTTGTCGAGGCTCTCCCACAGGACGGTGATGGCCGTGTGGGTGTCCGGAACCTTGACGCTGCTGTACTTCGTCGACTCGTCCCAGTAGGTCTTGGTGTGGTCGTTGAAGCTGCGGACGCCGCCGGACGGGTAGATCGAGGTGAGCTGGTCGGCCTTGTGGAGCTTGAGGCCGTCCGTCTTCTCGAACCCGAAGGTGGAGTCGTAGCCCTGCACGCGCGGACGCATGAAGGTGCCGTCGCCCCACTTGAGCGGGGTCGGGTGCGCGTCGATCGGGAGGATCAGGCCGGCGCCCGGGTGGTTGGTGACGTTGTTGTCGGTCTGGGAGGTGTCCCAGAGCCAGATCAGCAGGCCGTTCTGGTTGGCGTAGTGCTCCACCCAGTTCGGCTTCGAGGCGAAGCCGAAGTTGTACGGGCCGGTCTTCAGGGTCGAGTCGAAGGAGACGTACTGGCGGTTCTCCGCCAGGTAGTACTGGTCGTAGTCCTTCGAGAACTTGCCCGAGATGATCGAGAAGCCGTTGGCCGTCCAGCCGTTGACACCGTGCTCGGCGTCGTCGGAGAAGACGGCCGAGCCGTCAGCGGTGATGCTGATGTTGTCCAGGGCGAAGCCCGGGTTGTGCACGCCACCGTCGGTGGTGTTGTGGAAGCGGACCTTGACGGCCTGCCCGGCGTAGGCGTCCAGCGAGTAGGACAGGTCGCCCCACTGGCCGGCGGAGGAGCCGGTCAGACCGGCCTTGCCGCCGGAGTTCTTCTCGATGGCCTTGCCGTTGAAGGTGCCGTCCAGGACGGTCCAGTGGGCGCCGCCGTCGGTCGAGACCTCGGCGTAGCCGTAGTCGTAGTCCTGCTCGAGGTCGTACCAGCCCTTGGCGGACAGGGTCGCCGACTTCTTGCCGGTCAGGTCGACGTCACGGGAGACCGAGACGTCGAGGTTGTCGGCCGAGCCGCTCCACCACTCACCGGTGCCCGCGAACGGGGTGTTGATGTTGGTGGTGACGGTCTTCTTGGGCAGGTTGACGACCAGCGCCTGCGGCTTCTCGGTGTTGTACTCCACCGGGCCGAGGGTGTGGGTCGAGCTCTTGCCCGCGGTGGCGGTGGCGAAGTTGAGCCAGCCGAGCTTCAGCTTGCTCCACACGTCGAAGTCGTTCGGCATGTCGCCGATCTCGTTCTTGCCCTCGCCGAGCCAGGAACCCGACGACATCAGCGACCAGAAGCCGACCGAGTTGTCGACGCCGCTGCCGGAGGTGTCGTACAGGTCCGGCAGACCGAGGTCGTGGCCGTACTCGTGCGCGAAGACACCGAGGCCGCCGTTCTCGGGCTGCATGGTGTAGTCGCCGATCCAGATGCCGGTGTCGCCGGCCGGGGTGCCGCCGAGCTTGTTGCCCTCGGGGCCGGTCACACCCGCCTGGTTGCCGTAGACGTAGCTGCGGTGGGCCCAGAGCGCGTCGGTGCCCTGGACGCCGCCACCGGCGGACTCGTCCTCACCGGCGTGCACGATCTGGAAGTGGTCGATGTAACCGTCCGGCTCGTTGAAGTTGCCGTTGTGGTTGTAGTCGTACCGGTCGTACTGGTCGTACTGCGAGAGCGTGGCCTTGATCTGAGCGTCCGTCTGGCCCTTGGCCTTCTGGTCGGCGACCCAGGCGTTGATGCCGTCGCGGATCAGGTCCTGCGCGTTGTTGCAGACGTGGCTGCCGCAGTAGTCCGAGCCGTAACGGGCCTCGTTCCACGGCACCCGCACCCAGTCGGTGACCTGACCGTCGACGGAGTACCGGCCCGAGGACTGGCGCTCGTAGAAGGTCTTCATCGAGGGCTTGTCCGGGCTGAAGTACAGGTCCTGGTAGTGCTGCTGGTTGTAGTCAGCCTGCCAGGCGGTCGAGTTGTTGGTGGCCGCGTCCGGCTTGGCGATCTGGTTGTGCGCCGGGCCGGGCTGGCCGCCGTACTTGACCTTGCCATCGGCGGTCTTGGTGGTGTTGTCCACCTGGTCGCCGAAGTCGACAAGAATCGTGAAGATCTTGTCCGTGCGCTGGCGGGCCAGCTCCACGTACTTCTCGGGGCCGAGCTTGATGCTGGTACCGCCGCCGTGCTCCTCGATCTTGGCGGTGCCGTTGAGCAGCTGCTTGGTGGCCTCCTCCTGCTGCGCCTTGACCGTGGCGGTCAGCGGGCCGGGAAGGTCGTAGTCGACCTGGCTGGCCGGACCGGCCGGGTCGTGCGCGGCAGTGGTGGCCGGGGCGGCGGTGGCCGACGCCGGGAGCATGCCGAGCGAGGCGATCACTGTCACGGCGGCAGCCGCCGCGACACTCCTCGTGGATATCTTCAAGGTGGTGACGTCCTCCCCATACCGGCACAGTTGGTAGCTCTGCCGGTGAACCAATGAAAGACAGGTGGAGGACATTCGATCCAAGAGAGGGTAAAAAAGAAAGACCTTGACCATGACATGGTCACGGCGCTATCCTCCGCGCCAACTTCTCATCTGATTTTCAGTCAAGTGCATGCCAGGGTGGGGCAAACAGGCCCTGCGTCGTATCCGAACGAGCCTGACCACCCGCCGATCGGCGGGGATTCCCGTGCGGTTCATCACAGGCCCGCCGCGAGTAAATGTGGCGCCAGGTTAACCAAAAGCGGAGCCAAAAGGCTCAGGCCCCCGGTGCTCCACCGGGGGCCTGAGCCTTTCTGTGCGTCTGTGTCGTTACTTGGTGAGGTCCGGACCCGCCGTGGTGACGGCCGCCGGGCTGTCCGCCACCGGGGACTTCTCCTCGCCCCGGAAGGTGAACTTGGCGTCCTTGCCCTCGCCCTCGACCCCGACCACGACGATCTGGCCGGAGCGCAGCTCGCCGAAGAGGATCTTCTCGGACAGGTGGTCCTCGATCTCGCGCTGGATGGTGCGACGCAGCGGACGGGCACCGAGGATCGGGTCGTAGCCGCGCTTGGCGAGCAGCTTCTTCGCCTCGACGCTGAGCTCGAGGCCCATGTCCTTGTCCTTGAGGCGGCTGTCCACCTTGTCGATCATGAGGTCGACGATCTGGATGATGTCTTCCTCGGACAGCTGGTGGAAGACCACGATGTCGTCGACACGGTTCAGGAACTCGGGGCGGAAGTGCTGCTTGAGCTCCTCGCCGACCTTCGCCTTCATCCGCTCGTACCCGGTGGTGCTGTCACCCGTGGCCGCGAAGCCGAGGTTGAAGCCCTTGGAGATGTCCCGGGTGCCGAGGTTGGTCGTCATGATGATGACGGTGTTCTTGAAGTCGACCACGCGGCCCTGGGAGTCGGTCAGGCGACCGTCCTCCAGGATCTGCAGCAGCGAGTTGAAGATGTCCGGGTGGGCCTTCTCGACCTCGTCGAAGAGGACGACCGAGAACGGCTTGCGGCGCACCTTCTCGGTGAGCTGGCCGCCCTCCTCGTACCCGACGTAGCCGGGGGGCGAGCCGAAGAGCCGCGAGACGGTGTGCTTCTCGCTGAACTCCGACATGTCGAGGGAGATCAGGGCGTCCTCGTCGCCGAAGAGGAACTCGGCGAGCGTCTTGGACAGCTCGGTCTTACCGACACCGGACGGGCCGGCGAAGATGAACGAACCGCCGGGGCGCTTCGGGTCCTTGAGGCCCGCACGGGTGCGCCGGATGGCCTGGGAGAGCGCCTTGATGGCGTCCTTCTGGCCGATGACGCGCTTGTGCAGCTCGTCCTCCATGCGCAGCAGTCGGGAGGTCTCCTCCTCGGTGAGCTTGAAGACCGGGATGCCGGTGGCGGTGGCCAGGACCTCGGCGATGAGCTCCTCGTCCACCTCCGCGACGACGTCCATGTCGCCGGCCTTCCACTCCTTCTCGCGCTTGGCCTTGGCCTGCAGGAGCTGCTTCTCGTCGTCGCGCAGGGACGCGGCCTTCTCGAAGTCCTGCGCGTCGATCGCGCTCTCCTTCTCGCGGCGCACGTCGGCGATCTTCTCGTCGAACTCGCGCAGGTCCGGCGGCGCGGTCATCCGGCGGATGCGCATCCGGGAACCGGCCTCGTCGATCAGGTCGATCGCCTTGTCCGGCAGGAAGCGGTCGGAGATGTACCGGTCTGCCAGGGTCGCGGCGGCGACCAGGGCGGAGTCGGTGATGGAGACCCGGTGGTGGGCCTCGTAGCGGTCGCGCAGACCCTTGAGGATCTCGATGGTGTGCGGCAGCGACGGCTCGGCGACCTGGATCGGCTGGAAGCGGCGCTCGAGCGCGGCGTCCTTCTCCAGGTGCTTGCGGTACTCGTCGAGCGTGGTGGCACCGATGGTCTGCAGCTCACCACGGGCCAGCATCGGCTTGAGGATGGAGGCGGCGTCGATCGCGCCCTCGGCGGCGCCCGCGCCGACCAGGGTGTGCAGCTCGTCGATGAACAGGATGATGTCGCCGCGGGTGCGGATCTCCTTGAGCACCTTCTTCAGGCGCTCCTCGAAGTCACCGCGGTAGCGGGAGCCCGCGACCAGCGCGCCGAGGTCCAGCGTGTAGAGCTGCTTGTCCTTCAGCGTCTCGGGGACCTCGCCCTTGACGATCGCCTGGGCCAGGCCCTCGACCACGGCCGTCTTGCCGACGCCGGGCTCACCGATCAGCACGGGGTTGTTCTTGGTGCGGCGGGACAGCACCTGCATGACCCGCTCGATCTCCTTCTCGCGCCCGATCACCGGGTCGAGCTTGGCCTCGCGGGCGGCCTGCGTGAGGTTGCGGCCGAACTGGTCGAGGACCAGCGAGGTGGAGGGGGTGCCCTCGGCGGGGCCGCCGGCGGTGGCCGACTCCTTGCCGCCGCTCTGGTAGCCGGAGAGCAGCTGGATGACCTGCTGGCGCACCCGGTTGAGGTCGGCGCCGAGCTTGACGAGGACCTGGGCGGCGACACCCTCGCCCTCGCGGATCAGACCGAGCAGGATGTGCTCGGTGCCGATGTAGTTGTGGCCGAGCTGGAGGGCCTCGCGGAGCGACAGCTCCAGGACCTTCTTCGCCCGGGGGGTGAAGGGGATGTGGCCGGACGGGGCCTGCTGGCCCTGGCCGATGATCTCCTCGACCTGCTGGCGGACCGCCTCAAGAGAAATCCCGAGGCTCTCCAGGGCCTTTGCGGCGACACCCTCACCCTCGTGGATCAGGCCCAGGAGGATGTGCTCGGTGCCGATGTAGTTGTGGTTGAGCATCCGGGCTTCTTCCTGAGCCAGGACGACAACCCGCCGCGCGCGGTCGGTGAACCTCTCGAACATCGTTTATCGCTCCTCAGAGCGGTCGGCCAGTTCGGGGACTGTCCCCGCCCTGTCCTCCCGCATGCTAGTCCCGCTTGCGGCGCGGCATGGGCCCCACTCGCGTGGGAGAAACTGCTGCGCGACCAGCCGACACCATTCCCAACCTGATGCTGGGAGACGGTGTTCCCACCTGGGGGGCCGAAGCACCCGATTCCGCTACGCCAACGGCGAACAGGGCCCGCCGCCGGGGTGGGAAGGAGGTCGCACAGTGCGGTCCGGACAGTGCCGACGACCCTGCCCACCTGCATTCATACCTGGTATCGCGGCGAGATTCCCGTAGTTTCAGCAGCAGCCTTGTTCGCCTGGCGAGAAGTCCGGGCCCGGCCGATACGACCGCGGGGCGTGGGGAACCCTCCCGCACGCCCCGAACGCCGCGGCTGTGCCGCGCGCTGCCGAACCCTCCGTCAGGACGCGTTGGCGCGCTCGTACGCCTCGCGGACGGTGCTGGGGACGCGGCCGCGGTCGTTGACCTCGTAGCCGTTCTCCTTCGCCCAGGAGCGGATCTTGGCGGTGTCCGCCGCGCCGGCCGCGCTGCGGCCCGCGCCACGACCGGCCGCGGGGCGGCGGGCGCTGGTGAGCCGGCCGCTCTGCTTGCGGCCCTTGTCGACGTACGGCGTGAGCAGACCGCGCAGCTTCTCCGCGTTCTCGCTCGTGAGGTCGATCTCGTAGGCAACGCCGTCGAGGGCGAACGTCACCGTCTCGTCCGCCGAACCGCCGTCGAGATCGTCTTCAAGAATGACCTGCACCCTCTGTGCCACGGGCTTCCCTTTCCGCGTAAACGACCCAATGCCTTGAGGAAAGCAAAGCGTCTTTTTCCGGAAAACACAAACCCTTGGCCGCAACAGGCCCCGGCCTCTCGCTTCGAAGCGGTTCAGAGGTGCAGCAGCATGCGCGAGTTGCCCAGCGTGTTGGGCTTCACCCGCTCCAGGTCGAGGAACTCCGCCACACCTTCGTCGTACGAGCGCAGAAGTTCCTCATAGACATCCGTAGCGATGGCCGCCGGATCTGTCGTACCATCGTCGGTTTCGTAGAGCTCGCCGATCTCGACGAAACCGTGTTTCGCGAAGAAGCCGACCTCGAACGTCAAGCAGAAAATCCGACGGACGCCCAGCCAGCGCGCGGTCTGCAGCAGCTTCTCGAGGAGTTGGTGCCCGAGACCGAGGCCCTTGCAGGAGGGGTCGACGGCCAGCGTGCGGACCTCGGCCAAGTCCTCCCACATCACGTGCAGCGCCCCGCAGGCGACGACCACGCCGTTGTCGTCGCGCTCGGCGACCCAGAACTCCTGTACGGACTCGAACAAGGAGACCGTCGGCTTGTCGAGCAGAATGCCGTCCGGCGAGTAGCTGTCGATGAGGCGCCGCACCGCGCGCACGTCCGTGGTCCGCGCCCGGCGGATGGTGACCTCCATGGGCGGGACGTTATCGCGTCGGCGGCCCGTCGGTCTCCTCGGTATCCACGACGTGGTCCGGCAGCACCCGCAGTGCGTCCCGCAGGGCCTCGCGTTGCTCGGGCGACATCATGCCGAAGAAGTGCACCAGGGCCGCGGCGGGATTGTCGCTCGTGGCCCAGGCGTCGTTCATCAAGGCCGCGGTGTAAGCCTCCCGGGAGGAGACCGGCTCATAGACATAGGCCCGGCCGACCTGCTCCCGGCGCAGCCAGCCCTTTCTGTGGAGCTTGTCCAGCACCGTCATCACGGTGGTGTAGGCGATATCGCGTTCCGCCCGCAGATCGTCCAGAACCTCGCGAACGGTGACCGGGCGGTTCCACTGCCACACCCTGGTCATGACCTCGTTCTCGAGTTCTCCGAGTTGCCGCACCATAGTCCGGCCAGGATAGGGAATGAATCGGACAAAATTTGCTCTTGGGACCAAACCGGCGCGCCGCCACCCCGGCGGTCGACGCCGAGCTGGCGGCGGACGCCGTGCCGCAGTTCTTCGAGGTGATGGCCCCGGCCCGCC
>NZ_JBEOWY010000027.1:70647-100745 GCF_040296285.1 Kitasatospora sp. NPDC002227 | reverse complement strand
TGGAAGGTGCCCGAGACCTCACCGAGGCGGATGTTGACCGGGTCCGCCTCCTGGTTCCAGTACTCGGCCACCGACTTCTGGTAGCGGGTGGCAAGTACGCCGTCACGGGTGTCGATCACGGGGTCTCCTCATATCTCCTGATCGGGACGACCCATTAGTACCGACGCCACCCGGGCGGTAACTTCCTTTCCCCGAAGAGGAACACACCTGCGAAACGAACCCGCCATACCCACCGACGCACGCCGTGGCGCAGAACCGGAGCACAACGGCTTCCGGCCACCTTGATCGTCGCCCGTAGGAGTGACGATCAAGGTGGCCGGAAACCCACCACCATGGAACCGTGCGTTCGATTTACTTGCGAGCCGAGGTCACCCGGTAGACGTCGTACACGCCTTCGACCCCGCGCACCGCCTTGAGCACGTGACCCAGGTGCTTCGGGTCACCCATCTCGAAGGTGAAGCGGCTCATCGCCACCCGGTCGCGCGAGGTCTGCACGGCCGCCGAGAGGATGTTGACGTGCTGGTCCGACAGGACGCGCGTGACGTCCGAGAGCAGCCGCGAGCGGTCCAGCGCCTCGACCTGGATGGCCACCAGGAAGACCGAGGACTGGGTGGCCGCCCACTCGACCTCGATCATCCGCTCCGGCTGCTGCGTCAGGGACTCGACGTTCACGCAGTCCGAGCGGTGCACCGAGACGCCGTTGCCCCGGGTGATGAAGCCGACGATCGGGTCACCCGGCACCGGGGTGCAGCAGCGGGAGAGCTTGACCCAGACGTCCTCGACGCCCTTGACGATGATGCCCGGGTCACCCTTGGCCCGGCGGCGGGCCGCCCGGCCGTCGTGCGTCGGGGTCGCCGTCTCGGCCAGGTCGTCGGTGGCACCCTCCTCGCCGCCGAGCGCCTGCACCAGCTTCTGCACGATGTTCGCGGCCGCGACATGGCCCTCGCCGATGGCGGCGTAGAGCGAGGAGATGTCGGGGTAGCGCATCTCGTGCGCGAGCGTGACCAGCGAGTCGCCGGTGAGGATCCGCTGGATCGGCAGGCCCTGCTTGCGCATCGCCCGGGCGATGGCCTCCTTGCCCTGCTCGATCGCCTCCTCGCGGCGCTCCTTGGAGAACCAGGCCTTGATCTTGTTCCGGGCTCTGGGCGACTTGACGAAGCCCAGCCAGTCCCGCGAGGGCCCGGCGTTCTCCGCCTTGGAGGTGAAGACCTCCACGGTGTCGCCGTTCTCCAGCGTCGACTCCAGCGGCACCAGGCGCCCGTTGACCCGGGCTCCTATGCAGCGGTAGCCGACCTCCGTGTGCACCGCGAAGGCGAAGTCCACCGGCGTCGCCCCGGCGGGCAGCGCTATGACGTCGCCCTTCGGCGTGAAGACGAAGGTCTCGTTGTTGGAGAGGTCGAACCGCAGCGACTCGAGGAACTCGCTCGGGTCCTCGGTCTCCTTCTGCCAGTCGAGCAGCTGCCGCAGCCAGGCCATCTCGTTGACGGCCCCGGCCTTGTCGTCCTTGCGCACCTGGGTGGGCGTGTCGGTGCGCACCTTGGAGGCGCCGGCCACCGCCCGCTGCTTGTACTTCCAGTGCGCGGCGATGCCGTACTCGGCGCGGCGGTGCATGTCGAAGGTGCGGATCTGCAGCTCGACCGGCTTGCCGCCGGGCCCGATGACCGTCGTGTGCAGCGACTGGTACATGTTGAACTTGGGCATCGCGATGTAGTCCTTGAACCGCCCCGGCACCGGGTTCCACCGCGCGTGGATGGTGCCCAGCGCCGCGTAGCAGTCGCGGACGGTGTCGACCAGGACGCGGATGCCCACCAGGTCGTAGATCTCGGCGAAGTCGCGCCCTCGCACGATCATCTTCTGGTAGACCGAGTAGTAGTGCTTCGGCCGGCCCGTCACCTGGGCGGTGATCCGGGCCCCGCGCAGGTCGCCCTGGACCTGGTCGATCACGGTGGCCAGGTACTCGTCGCGCTTGGGCGCGCGCTCGGCCACCAGACGCACGATCTCGTCGTACATCTTGGGGTAGAGGATCGCGAAGGCGAGGTCCTCGAGCTCCCACTTGATGGTGTTCATGCCCAGCCGGTGCGCCAGCGGGGCGTAGATCTCCAGCGTCTCGCGGGCCTTCTTCTCCTGCTTCTCCCGCTTGAGGTAGCGCATGGTGCGCATGTTGTGCAGGCGGTCGGCCAGCTTGATCACCAGGACGCGCGGGTCCTTGGCCATCGCGACGACCATCTTGCGGACGGTCTCGGCCTGCGCGGCCTCGCCGAACTTGACCCGGTCCAGCTTGGTGACACCGTCCACCAGCAGGGCCACCGAGTCGCCGAAGTCCTGCCGGAGCGTCTCCAGGCCGTAGTCGGTGTCCTCGACGGTGTCGTGCAGCAGCCCGGCCATCAGGGTCGGGGCGTCCATGCCCAGCTCGGCCAGGATGGTGGCCACGGCGAGCGGGTGGGTGATGTACGGGTCCCCGCTCTTGCGCTTCTGCCCCCGGTGCCACTTCTCCGCCACCGCGTAGGCGCGCTCGATGTCGCGCAGCAGGGCCGGGTCGGCCTTCGGATCCTGGGCCTTGATGGTCCGGAAGAGCGGCTCCAGGACCGGGTTCAGCAAGGAGCTCCGCTGCCCGCCGAGCCGCGCCAGACGCGCCCGCATCCCCCCGGAGGAGGACGGACGCACAGCAGCCGTGGGCACAACCTCGTCGGGCAAGGACACTCCTCGGTGCAGGGAGGGACGAACCTCCATCCTACCGAGTAGCCGTGAGCAGCTGCTCAGCGGCACCATGCAACACCTAGGGGCGCGAGGAACTGCGCGAGTGCGGAAGGCTCAGGCCTGTCATCTTCCGATTTCGCGCAGTTCCTCGCGCCCCTGAAAAACAGGTAGTGCAACTGGCTCAGATGCTGATCAAGGTCTCCAGCGGTGCGTCCCCCAGGTGGGGGAGCAGGCGCTCACGCCCCGGGAGGAAAGCCAGCTCCATCAGGACGACCACACCGGCCAGCTCGGCGCCGGCCCGCTTCACCAGGTCCAGCGAGGCGGCCAGCGTGCCACCGGTAGCCAGGACGTCGTCGACGAGCAGCACCCGCTCACCCGGCGCGAAGGCGTCGCACTGCACCTCCACCGTCGCCGACCCGTACTCCAGGTCGTACGACTGCGCGTGCACCGCGCCCGGCAGCTTGCCGGCCTTGCGGATCGGCACGAAACCGAGCCCGGCGGCGAAGGCCGCCGGGGCCGCCAGCACGAAGCCCCGTGCCTCCAACCCGACCACCTTGGTGGCTCCGAGGGCCTGGGCCCGCTCGGCGAGCGCCTTGGTGAGGGCCGCGAAGGCCTCGGCGTCGGCGAGCAGCGGGGCGATGTCCTTGAAGAGCACGCCCGGCTTCGGGTAGTCCGGTACGTCCCTGATCTTGCTGTTGAGCAGCTCGGCCAGGGCGACGGGGTCGGGGGAGATCACGGGGCTTCCTTACATACTGGCGACGGTCAGTGCTTGGCCGTGGCCTCCGCCGGAGCAGCGGCCGCAGCGGCCTTGGCGTCGGCGGCCCGGCGGGCCAGCACCTTCTTGGTCAGCGCCCGCATCTCCGGGGTGGCCTCCTTGAGCTGCGCGTAGAACGGGGTCGCGACGCAGATCGAGGAGTACGCACCGGCCGCGAGGCCGATGAAGAGGGCGAGCGAGATGTCGTTGAGCGTACCCGCACCGAGCAGGCCGCCACCGATGAAGAGCAGTGCCGCGACCGGCAGCAGCGCGACGACGGTGGTGTTGATCGAGCGCACCAGGGTCTGGTTGAGGCCCAGGTTCGCGGCCTCGCTGAAGGTGTGCTTGTTCTGCTTGGTGATGTCCTTGGTGTTCTCCCGCACGGTGTCGAAGACGACGACGGTGTCGTAGAGGGAGTAACCGAGGATGGTGAGGAAGCCGATCACCGTACCCGGCGTGACCTCGAAGCCGACCAGGGCGTAGACGCCGATGGTGATCAGGAGGTCATGGACGAGCGAGACCAGGGCGGCCACCGCCATCCGCCACTCGAAGGCGATCGCCAGGTAGATCGTCACCAGGATCATGAAGATGACCAGGCCGGTGATGGC
Organism: Kitasatospora sp. NPDC002227; assembly: GCF_040296285.1. Taxonomy (NCBI): domain Bacteria; kingdom Bacillati; phylum Actinomycetota; class Actinomycetes; order Kitasatosporales; family Streptomycetaceae; genus Kitasatospora; species Kitasatospora sp. NPDC002227. The sequence goes on along the minus strand of NZ_JBEOWY010000027.1, from coordinate 96,686 downwards.
CTTCTGGGAGATCTCGTGGCCCCAGCTGGGGCCGATCACCTGGGCGGTGATCTGGTCGCTGACCTTGTCGGCCGGGATCTTCAGCTCGGTGGCCAGGGTGGTGATCGCCTGGGAGGCCGAGGCCTGCTTGTCCGTGCCGATCTGGATCCTGACCGCGCCCTTGTCGGTGGTCTGGACCCGGGCGCTGGAGTCATGGGTGACCTTGTTCGCCGCCTCCTGCGCCTGGCTCAGGGTGACGCCGGGCTTGGTGACGGTGTAGATCGCACCGCCCTTGAACTCGACACCCAGGTGCAGGCCCATGGCCAGGCCGATGCCGGCCAGCACCACGATGACGCCGGAGAGGCTGTACCAGAGCTTGCGCCGGCCGACGAAGTCGAAGCTGACCTCGCCCTGGTAGAGACGGTGGCCGAGATTGCCGAAACGAGACATGGCGTCAGGCCTCCTTGCTGGCGGAAGCGGTGGCGGCGGGGCGGCGGCGACGGGTGCTGCGCAGCGGCGGCTTGGCACCGAGGCGCTTCGGGTCGAGGCCGGACCACGGGTGGCCGTCGGAGAAGAACTTCCGGCGGGCCAGCAGGGTGATCAGCGGCTTGGTGAAGAGGAAGATCACCACGATGTCGAGCAGGGTGGTCAGGCCGAGGGTGAAGGCGAAGCCCTGCACCTTGCTGACCGAGACCAGGTAGAGCACCGCGGCACACAGGAAGGACACGAAGTCCGAGACCAGGATGGTGCGGCGGGCGCGCGGCCAGGCGCGCTGCACGGCCGGGCGCAGCGGGGCGCCCTCGCGGACCTCGTCGCGGATGCGCTCGAAGTACACGATGAAGGAGTCCGCGGTGATACCGATCGCGACGATCGCACCACAGACGGCGGGCAGGTTCAGCGCGAAACCGATCGCGGCGCCGAGCAGGCACATGATCGCGTAGGTCAGGGCCGCCGAGACGAGCAGACCGGCGATCGAGACCAGGCCGAGGCCGCGGTAGTAGACCAGCGAGTAGACGACCACCAGCGCGAGGCCGATGGCACCCGCCAGCAGACCGGCGTCCAGCTGGTCACCGCCGAGCTGCGGGGAGACGGTGGTGATGTCGCTCTGCACGAAGGTGAGCGGCAGGGCGCCGTAGCTCAGCACGTTGGCGAGGCCCTTGGCCTCGTCCTGGGTGAAGCTGCCGGAGATCATCGCGGAGCCGCCGGTGATGGACTGGCTCACGTACGGGTGGGAGACCACCTTGCCGTCCAGCACGATGGCGAACTGGTTGGCCGGGGCGGCCTGGGTGGCCAGCTTGCCGGTGGTGGTGGCGAAGGCCTTGGAGCCGGCGTCGTTGAAGGACAGGTCGACCTGCCAGCCGCCGGCCCGCTGGGTGTCGAACCCGGCCTGCGCCTTGGAGATGTCCTGGCCGTTCACGGCGACGGGACCGAGGGCGAACTTGTACCAGACGTTCTGCTCGGCGTCGTAGCTGCAGGCCACGGCGTTCTTCTCGGGCGTGGTCTGGTGGTCCGTGCGCTGCGCGGGGACGGAGCAGTCCAGCGCGGTGAAGTCCTTCACCAGCTCCGGCGGGACGGTGCCCTGGGTGAGCGCGGCGGAGATGTCGGCCGGGGTGGTCGGCGTGCTCGGCGTGGCCGCCGGGGCGCTCGGGGTGGCGGCCGGGGCGGTGGAGGCGCCCGCCGACGGGGTGCTGGTCGGGTCGGCCTTCAGCGCGTCGCTGAGGGCGCGGCCCTGCTTGGTGGCGCTGGCACTCGGGCTCGGCGCACCGGCGGAGGCACCCGCGCTGGCGGAGGCGCTCGCGGAGGGCTTGGCGCTCGGCGAACCGGAGGCGGCGGCGCTCGGGGAGGCCGACGGGGCCGGAGCCTTCACACCGGTCGGCGCGAGGGCCAGGACCGGGCGGAAGAAGAGCTTGGCAGTGGCGCCTACCTGGTCGATCGCCTGCTGCTTGTCACCACCGTTCGGGATGTTCACGATGATGGTGTTGCTGCCCTGGGTCTGCACCTCGGCCTCGGAGACGCCCATGCCGTTGACGCGCTTCTGGATGATCGCGACAGCGGTGTCCATGTTCGTCTTGGTGACCGCCGCCGGGTCGTCCGACTTGGCGGTCAGCGTGATGCTGGTGCCACCGGCGAGGTCGATACCGAGACGCGGCGTGGTGTGGCCCGTCCCGAACATGAGGGCGACCAGGCCGACGGTCACCGCGAGGATCAGGGCCAGCGCCCGTCCCGGGTAGCCGTCGCGCGGGCGCGACTTGGGTGTTGCCACCTTGCTCGTTTCTCCCTGTCCATGCCACCGTCCGCCCGCCGGGACCCACCCGGCTCGTGACTGGATGGGGGAGGCGGGCGCGGCGGCCCTGAGGTCCTGTGAGGCTTGCGGCCGGAATGCCGCGCGGCCGGGCGTGTCGCCCGACCGTACTACTTACCGGCGGGGGCCTCGTCGCCGGTACCGCCGTTGTCCGACTCGTCCTTCTTCTGCAGGCTCAGCGGCTTCTCCTCGGCGGGCTCGTCGGCGCTCTCCAGCACCGACTCGTCCTCCTCGGGGCGGCCGTTGATGATCGCGTCGTACTCCTGCGGGTCCAGGACGGCCGCGATGGCGCCCTTGGTGTAGTGCACGACCACACCGGGGGCGACCTCGAGCTCGACGGTCTCCGGGTTGACACCCTTCACCAGGGCATACATCCCACCGATGGTGCGCACGCCGGCGCCGGGCTCGAGCGAGGTCTGCATCGACTGCTGCTGCTGCTGGCGCTTCTTCTGCGACCGGAACATCAGGAGGAGCGCGAGGATCGGGAGGAGAAGAATGATGAGGTTCACAGCAGCCAGAGTCCTTTACGGGCCGCCCGGTGGGCGGCCTGTTGGTCGTCGGCCCGTCGGGTGAGAGGGGCGGTCCGGCGGAGTCTAGGCGACCCGCACTGAACGGACAACGCCAAGCATGTCATCCTGCCGCCGAAAGTGGCGACCCTCCGCCTGCACGGATTCTTCGGATGCTGATCACAGACCGGGCAGTGCGTTGCCCTGCGCGGGCGGGGTCATCCCCAGGTGGGCCCAGGCGGCGGGGGTGGCGACGCGGCCACGGGGGGTGCGGGCGAGCAGACCCTCCCGGACCAGGAACGGCTCGGCGACCTCCTCGACCGTCTCGGCCTCCTCCCCCACCGCCACCGCCAGGGTGGACAGCCCGACCGGGCCGCCGCCGAACAGCTTGAGCAGGGCGGTGAGCACCGCGCGGTCCAGCCGGTCGAGGCCCCGGCCGTCCACCTCGTAGACCTCCAGCGCCCTGGCCGCCACCTCGCGGTCGACCACGCCGTCGTGCCGCACCTGGGCGTAGTCGCGCACCCGGCGCAGCAGCCGGTTCGCGATCCGGGGCGTGCCGCGCGAGCGCCCGGCGATCTCGGCAGCGCCGCTGGGGTCGATCTCCACGTCCAGCAGGCCGGCCGAGCGGCGCACCACCTGCTCCAGCTCGACGGGGGCGTAGAACTCCATGTGCCCGGTGAAGCCGAAACGGTCCCGCAGCGGCGGCGGCAGCAGACCGGCCCGGGTGGTCGCCCCGACCAGGGTGAACGGCGGCAGCTCCAGCGGGATCGCGGTGGCGCCCGGGCCCTTGCCGACGATCACGTCGACCCGGAAGTCCTCCATCGCCAGGTAGAGCATCTCCTCGGCGGGCCGGGACATCCGGTGGATCTCGTCCAGGAAGAGCACCTCGCCCTCGGTGAGCGAGGAGAGGATCGCCGCCAGGTCGCCCGCGTGCTGGATCGCCGGCCCCGAGGTGATCCGGATCGGGGCGCCCAGCTCGGCCGCGATGATCATCGAAAGGGTGGTCTTGCCGAGCCCGGGCGGGCCGCTCAGCAGCACGTGGTCCGGCGCGCTGCCGCGCTGCCGGGCAGCCTGCAGCACCAGCGAGAGCTGCTCGCGGACCCGCTCCTGGCCGATGAACTCGTCGAGCAGCTTCGGGCGCAGCGCCGCCTCGACCGCCTGGTCCTCACCGTCGGCGGAGGACGTGACGATGCGATCGACGTGGTCGTCGGCGTCGTACGGGCTCATCAGCGGGTGCTCCTACAGGTGGTCAGCGGGTGGTGCGGGCGAGGCTGCGCAGGGCGAGCTTGAGCAGGGCACCGACGTCGGTGATCGCCTGCGCCTCGGCCTCGGGGGCGAGCGTGCGGACGGCCTCCTCGGCCTCGCGCGGAGCGTAGCCGAGGCCGGTGAGCGCGGCGTGCAGCTGCTCGTCCCAGGGGGCCGGGCCGCTGGCGACCGGCTGCTGGGCGGGGACGGATCCGTGCGGGGCGCCGAGCTTGTCCTTGTACTCGAGCAGCAGCTTCTGGGCCAGCTTGGGGCCGATCCGCGGTACGGCGGTGAGCGCCTTGGCGTCGCCCTGGGCGACGGCCCGGCGCAGCTCGTCGGGGGTGAAGACGGCCAGCATGCCGAGCGCCATGGTCGCCGCGACTCCGCTGGCGGTGAGCAGCACGTCGAAGGTGGCGCGCTCGTCCTCGTCGGCGAAGCCGTAGAGGGTGAGCGAGTCCTCCTTGACGATCAGCGCGGTGGTGAGGCGGGCGGGCTGACCGACCCTCAGGGCGGCCAGGGTGCGCGGCGTGCACTTGACCAGCATGCCGACCCCGCCGACCTCGATCACTGCGGCGCCCGCGGTGACGGCGGCCACCGGGCCCTGGACGAAAGCGATCACCGGCGGTACTCCTGACGGACGGCGGGGCGGGCGGACTGCTGTTGGGCCAGCGCGGCGGCGATCTTCCCGGCCGCCGAGCCGCGCCAGATGTGACAGATCGCCAGCGCCAGCGCGTCGGCGGCGTCGGCGGGCTTGGGCGGGGCGTCGAGCCGCAGCAGCCGGGTCACCATGGTGGTGACCTGCGCCTTGTCGGCCCGGCCGGAGCCGGTGACGGCGGCCTTGACCTCGCTGGGGGTGTGCAGCGTGACGGGGATGCCGCGGCGGGTGGCGCAGAGCATCGCCACCGCGCTGGCCTGGGCGGTGCCCATCACGGTGCGGACGTTGTGCTGGGCGAAGACGCGCTCGACGGCGACCAGGTCGGGGCGGTGCTCGTCGAGCCAGCGCTCGATCCCCTGCTCGACCAGCAGCAGCCGCGGCCCGATCTCCGCCTCGGCCGGCGTGCGGACCACCCCGACCCCGACCATCTTCAACGGCCGCCCGGGCGCACCGTCCACCACCCCGACCCCACACCTCGTCAGCCCGGGGTCGACTCCCAGCACCCGCACAGCCTCCGCCTTTCCTTGGACCTGCCGAAGGCTACTCGGGAGGACTGACAACTTACAGAAACCACAACAGGGGCGCGAGGAACTGCGCGCGCAACCGTGCACCTTCGTGGGTGCTTGATCGCGCAGTTCCCCGCGCCCCTGCAGAGCGCAACTGGAGGCGCTGCCTTTATTCGGCGTCGAGCTCTGCCGCGACCTCGTCCGGGATGTCGAAGTTGGCGAAGACGTTCTGCACGTCGTCGCTGTCCTCGAGGGCGTCGATCAGCTTGAAGATCTTGCGGGCGCCGTCGGCGTCCAGCGGGATCTGCAGGTCGGCGACGAAGTTGGCCTCGGCCGAGTCGTAGTCGATGCCGGCATCGACCAGCGCGGTGCGGCAGGCCACCAGGTCGGTCGCCTCGCTCATGACCTCGAAGGAGTCACCGAGGTCGGTGACGTCGAGCGCACCGGCCTCGAGGACGACCTCGGTCACCTTGTCCTCGTCGACACCGTCCACCTTGGGGACGACGATGACGCCCTTGCGGTTGAACAGGTACGAGACCGAACCCGGGTCGGCCATGTTGCCGCCGTTGCGGGTCATCGCGACGCGGACGTCGGAGGCCGCGCGGTTGCGGTTGTCGGTGAGGCACTCGATGAGCACCGCGACACCGTTCGGGCCGTAGCCCTCGTACATGATCGTCTGGTAGTCGGCGCCACCGGCCTCGGTGCCGGCGCCGCGGCTGACCGCGCTGTCGATGTTCTTGTTCGGGACCGAGCTCTTCTTGGCCTTCTGGATGGCGTCGAAAAGCGTCGGGTTGCCCGCCGGGTCGGCGCCGCCGGTACGCGCCGCCACCTCGATGTTCTTGATCATCTTGGCGAAGAGCTTGCCGCGCTTGGCGTCGATCACGGCCTTCTTGTGCTTGGTGGTAGCCCACTTAGAGTGGCCGGACATCACCAGCTCCTTTACGTCGCCAAAGGGAAATGAACAGGAGAGATCTTACCGGTGTCACCATGCGCACCGGTCACCGCACCAGCGGTCAGCGCGCGGCGTTCTCGACCATCTGCACGAAGTAGGCGTGCACACGGTGGTCACCCGTCAGCTCCGGGTGGAAGGAGGTCGCCAGCAGGTTGCCCTGGCGGACCGCGACGATCCGGCTCTCCGGGCCGTCGGCGGCGGGCAGTTCGGCCAGCACCTCGACGCCCGCGCCCACGGCCTCGACCCAGGGCGCCCGGATGAAGACGCCGTGCACGGCGTCGCCGGCCAGGCCCTTGAAGGCGATCGCGGACTCGAACGACTCGTTCTGGCGGCCGAAGGCGTTGCGGCGGACCGTCATGTCGATGCCGCCGACGGTCTCCTGGTCGGCCCGGCCGTCCAGGATCTTGTCCGCCAGCATGATCATGCCCGCGCAGGAGCCGTAGACCGGCATCCCGGCCGCGACCCGCTCGCGCATCGGCTGCATCAGCCCGAAGGTCAGTGCCAGCTTCGACATCGTGGTGGACTCCCCGCCGGGGATCACCAGGGCGTCGACCTCGGCCAGCTCCTCGGGCCGGCGGACCGGACGGGCCAGCGCGTCGGCCTCGGCCAGCGCGATCATGTGCTCGCGGACGTCGCCCTGCAGGGCCATCACGCCGATCACGGGGGTACTCACGGGATCTACCTCTTCAGTCGTGGTTCGCACGAGGGCCCGCCGCGGCCGGAAGGGCGCGGCGGGCCGACGGGACGTTCTCGGAGCGATTACCAGCCGCGGTTGGCGTAGCGCTCGGTCTCCGGCAGGGTGTCGCAGTTGATGCCGACCATGGCCTCGCCCAGGCCGCGGGAGACCTCGGCGATGACCTTCGGGTCGTCGAAGAAGGTGGTGGCCTTGACGACGGCCGCGGCGCGCTTGGCCGGGTCACCGGACTTGAAGATGCCGGAGCCGACGAAGACACCCTCGGCGCCGAGCTGCATCATCAGGGCGGCGTCGGCCGGGGTGGCCACACCACCGGCGGAGAACAGCACGACCGGGAGCTTGCCCAGCTGCGCGACCTCCTTGACCAGCTCGTACGGGGCCTGCAGGTTCTTGGCCGCGACGTAGAGCTCGTTCTCGTCCAGGGTGGTCAGACGACGGATGTCGGCGTTGATCTGACGCATGTGGCGAACGGCCTCCACCACGTTGCCGGTGCCGGCCTCGCCCTTGGAGCGGATCATGGCCGCGCCCTCGGCGATGCGGCGCAGGGCCTCGCCCAGGTTGGTGGCGCCGCAGACGAAGGGGGTGGTGAACGCCCACTTGTCGGAGTGGTTGACCTCGTCGGCCGGGGTCAGCACCTCGGACTCGTCGATGTAGTCGACACCGAGCGCCTGGAGGACCTGGGCCTCGACGAAGTGGCCGATGCGGGACTTGGCCATCACCGGGATGGAGACGGCGTTGATGATGCCGTCGATCATGTCCGGGTCGGACATCCGGGCCACGCCGCCGTCCTTGCGGATGTCGGCCGGAACGCGCTCGAGCGCCATGACGGCGACCGCACCGGCGTCCTCGGCGATCTTCGCCTGCTCGGCGTTGACCACGTCCATGATCACACCGCCCTTGAGCTGCTCGGCCATGCCGCGCTTGACCCGGGCGGTGCCGATCTGCGGCTGGTCTGCGGTGATGGGGGTGGTGGACACGTGAGACCTCACTCGAAGATGAACCAGTGCTATCGCCCTATCGTAGGCCCGAAAGCACCCCGACCCATGCGCCACCCAGTCCAGACCGGCCTACGACTTACGACAAAGAGGCTCTAAACCCGGACAACCTGTTATGCGGGTGCACCGTGGGGCGTGAGTGCGAGCGGCGGTTCGTCGTCCATCTCGAAGGCCAGCGGGAACGGGGCCCGGCCGGCCAGCCGGAAGTACCGCACCAGGCGGTGCTCACGGACCGCGCGGGCGGCCCGGACGGCGTCGTTGTGGAACCGGCGGGCCATCGGCACCCGTCGCACCGACTCCGTCAGCTCCTTCACCGCCTCCTCCCCGCCGGGGGCCTCGAGCAGCGCGGTGATCTGCTCCCGGTCGGCGAAGACCGCCCGCAGGGCGAGGCTCAGCTCGCTCTCGGCCACCTCGCGGTGCTCGTCCTCCGCCTGCCGGGCGGCGTGCGAGGCCTGGTACAGCAGGATCGAGGCGGCCGGGTCCAGCATCGAGGAGGTGGCCACCTCCATCGCGATCGAGGCCCGGCGCAGCAGCTGCGCGTCCAGCGAGGCCCGGGCGGTGTCGATCCGGGTGTGCAGCCGGTCGAGACGACCGGCCGTCCAGCTCAGGTACACCGCGAACAGCACGACCGCCACTGCGGCCCAGAACCAGGTAGTCACGGCCCGCTACGCTACCGCCCGCCGGTAGAACCGGCCGTCCAGCTCCACCACGTTGACCGCCAGGTGCAGCTCGCCGCCCTCGGCGTGCCCGACCTGCCGCTGCAGCAACTCCAGCACCCGCTCGGTCAGTTCGGTCCGGACCTCGGCGCTGCGGCCGGCCATGATCTTGATCTCCAGATAGACCATGGCCCGCGAGGCGTCACCGTCCCCGACGAAACACTCCTCGATCCGCCGGAACCGCGTCTTGCACTCCGCCACCGAACCGTCGATCACCCCGGCCACCAACGGATGCAGCTCGGCGGCGAACGCCGCCCGGTCCAGCGTGACGCTCCAGGACCGATCCACCGTGATCTGCGGCACTTCTCCAACTCCTCAGTCAGTTGCAACGCCTCAGGGGCGCGGGAACCGGCGCGACCAGCCACGCCCGACCTGTTGCCTCCCGCTTCGCGCCGTTCCCCGCGCCCCTGGGGAGTTGCGACTCAGTCTCTGCTCAGTCCCAAGCGTTCGCGCCAGCCGACCCGTTCGTCCTCGGCGACCGGCGGGCGGCCGTCCGTCACGGTCTCGTAGACCGAGAGGATCTCCGCCCCGACCGTCTCCCAGTCGAAGCGCCGCACGTGCCGCGAAGCGGCCTCCCGCAGCTCCGTCAACCGCTCCGGAGCCGCCAGCAGGCGGACCGCCGCGTCGGCCAGCGCCGCCGCGTCCTCGACCGGGAACAGCTCCCCGGCCGCGCCGCCGTCCAGCACCTGCCGGAACGCGTCCAGATCGCTGGCCAGCACCGGCGCCCCCGCCGACATCGCCTCGACCAGGATGATCCCGAAGCTCTCGCCCCCGGTGTTCGGCGCGACGTACAGGTCCACGCTGCGCAGCAGCCGCGCCTTGTCCTCGTCGCTCACCATCCCGAGGAACTCCACCTGCCCCCGCACCTCGGGCGCGAGGCCGGCGACGGCCTCCTCCTCGTCGCCCTTGCCGGCCACCAGCAGCCGCACGCCCGGCCGCTCGGCCAGGATCTTCGGCAGTGCGGCGAGCAGCGTCGGCAGGCCCTTGCGCGGCTCGTTGATCCGGCCGATGAAGCCGATCGTGCCGGGCCGGCCGTCCATCGCCCCGCCCTGCCAGCGCGGCTGGGGCTCGGCGTCGGCGAAGAACCGCACGTCGACCCCGTTCGGGATCACCACCGCGTCCCCGCCCAGGTGCTCGACCAGCGTGCGCCGGGCGTACTCGCTGACCGCGATCCGGGCACTCATCTTCTCCAGGCTCGGCTGGAGGATCGGCGAGGCCGCGATCATCGCCCGCGAGCGCGGGTTGGAGGTGTGGAAGGTGCCGACCATCGGGCCGTTGGCCGACCACGCGGCCAGCATCGACAGGCTAGGCGAGGAGGGCTCGTGCACGTGCAGGATGTCGAAGCGGCCGTCCCCGAGCCAGCGCCGCACCCGGGCCGCCGAGATGATCCCGAAGCTCAGCCGCGCCACCGAGCCGTTGTACGGCACCGCGACGGCCCGCCCGGCCGAGACCACGTACGGCGGCAGCGCCGACTCGTCCTCGGCGGGAGCCAGCACGGAGACGTCGTGGCCAAGCTTGATCAGGTGCTCGGCGCAGTCCCGGATGTGGAACTGCACGCCACCGGGCACGTCCCAGTCGTACGGGCAGACGATCCCGATCTTCACTTCGCCACCCCCGGCTCGGCACGCGGCGTCAGGTCCGCCACCCAGAACTTCTGCAGCATGTGCCAGTCCTCCGGGTGTTCCCGGACGCCGTCGGCCCACACGTCGGCCATCGCCTGGGTCATCGCCAGGGTCTTCTCCCGCTGGTCGCCCTCCTCGGGCGGCAGCACCTCGGGGTGGATGACGCCCCGCATCACCGGGCCGTCGTACCAGAGGGTGACCGGCATCAGCGCGGCGCCGGTGCGCAGCGCGAGCGCGGCCGGGCCGGCCGGCATCCGGGTGCGCTCGCCGAAGAAGTCCACCGGGATGCCGGACTCGGAGAGGTCGCGGTCGCCGACCAGGCAGACCAGCTTGCCCGCGCGCAGCCGCCGGGCCAGCGTACCGATCACCGACACCGAGGAGCCGGTCAGCGCCAGCACCTCCATGCCCAGCGACTCGCGGTAGGCCACGAAGCGGTCGAACAGCGACTCGGGCTTGAGCCGCTCGGCGACGGTGGTGAAGTTGTGGCCCTCGCAGGCCGCCACCCAGGCCCCGGCGAGGTCCCAGTTGCCCATGTGCGGCAGCGCTATCACCACGCCCCGGCCGCTCGCCAGCTCCGCGTTCAGCTGCTCGGTGCCCTTGACCTGCACACCCTCGGCCAGCTGCTCCCGGGTGAGGGTCTGCAACCGGAAGGACTCCATCCAGTACCGCAGGTAGGAGCGCATCCCGGCCCGGGACAGTTCGCGGATCGCGGCCTCCCCCGCCTCCGGGCGCACCCGCCGCAGGTTGGCCTCCAGCTGGAGCACCCGCTTGCCGCGCTTGCGCCAGGCCGAGTCGGCGATCCGCTCGAACAGCCGCCGGGCGGCGGGCTCGGGCAGGTGCCGCAGCGCGGCCCAGCCCAGCGCGTACGCCGAGTCGGTCAGCCGCTCCTGCGCGGTCGGCTTCTGCGCGGGCTTCCCGGTGTCGCTCACGCGGCCGCCTCCAGCTCCCGCGCCTCCCGACGCACCGTCACGATCCGCTGCATCATCGTGATCAGGCTGCCCACCCCGACCAGCCACAGGGCGGTCGGCAGCAGCCACTCCACGTACGGCACCCCGAACTTGTGCAGCCCGGTCACCCCGGCCGCCGTCAGGCTGACCACCAGCCGCTCGGCCCGCTCGACCAGCCCGTTCACCTTGCACGGCAGCCCCAGGCTCTCGGCCCGGGCCTTGGTGTACGAGACCACCTGGCCGCTGGCCAGGCACAGGATCGCGATCGCGCAGAGCAGCTCGTTGTCGCCCTTGCCCGCGTACCACATGGCCAGGCCGCCGAAGATCGCCGAATCCGCCACCCGGTCCAGCGTGGAGTCCAGGAAGGCACCCCAGCGGCTCGAGCTGCCCGCCTGGCGGGCCATGTTGCCGTCCACCAGGTCGGAGAAGATGAAGAGGGTGATCGTGATGGTGCCCCAGAAGAACTCCCCGCGCGGGAAGAACACCAGCGCACCGGCCACCGACCCGGCCGTCCCGATCAGCGTCACCGCGTCCGGGCTCACGCCCATCCGCAGCAGGAACGCCGCGAACGGCGTCAGGACACGTGTGAAGAAGGCACGTGCGTACTTGTTGAGCATGGCCTTCCGGACCGCCCCGATCTTGCCTGCGAGCGCCCCGCGCCGCCGTGGGCCGGAGCGGCCGAGCGGATCGGCCCGCCCGGCTGGACAATGGTATCCACGCCGCCGGTGCGCTCCGCCGCCCCACGCCAGCGAGCGGCCCCGACCCCCCGCCTGGCCCCAACTGGCCGCCACCGAACGCGCTTTCCCGCTCACCGTCCGTGCACACCGAAGACGAAACGCAGGAGGCACGCCATGGCGGCCCAGAGCCAGCAGCACCCCCCGGCCCCCGTCGTCCCTGACAGCTCCGCGCTGCGCAACGTCGTCCTGCTCGGCCCCAGCGGCGCCGGCAAGACCACCCTGGTCGAATCCCTCGCCCTGGCCGCCGGGGCGATCACCAGGGCCGGCACCGTGCCGGACGGCACCACCGTCTCCGACCACGAGGAGATCGAGCACCGCCAGCAGCGCTCCGTGCAGCTCTCCCTCGTCCCCCTCGCCCACCAGGGCGTGAAGGTCAACCTGCTCGACACCCCCGGCTACGCCGACTTCGCCGGTGACCTCCAGGCCGGGCTGCGGGCCGCCGAGGGCGCCCTGCTGGTCCTCTCCGCCGCCGAACCGATCGGCCTGCCCGCCCTCGAGTACTGGCGGCACTGCCAGGCCGCCGGGCTGCCCACCGCGATCGTGCTCACCCACCTGAACGCCGCCCACGTCCGCCTCGAGGACGCCTACGCCGCCTGCCAGGAGGCCTTCGGCGAGCACCCCGACGCCGTCCTCCCGCTCCAGCTCGTCACCCTCCGGGACGGCCGCCTGCTCGGCTCGCTCGACCTGCTCACCGGCCGCCGCTACGGCGAGCCCGACCCCGCCGAGGACGGCCACGAGGCGCGGGCCCGGCTGGTCGAGGCGATCGCGGGCGAGGACGACACCCTCCTGGAGCGCTACCTCGCCGGCGAGGAGCTGGACTCCGCCGCCCTCACCGCCGCGCTGCGCCGTGAATTCCTGCAGGGCGCCCTGCACCCCGTCGTCGCGAGCGCTCCCCCGCTGGGCGGCGCGGCCGAGTTGCTGGACCTGATCGCCGAGATCTTCCCCACACCCCTGGAGCGCGCCGACGAACTCCCGGCCTGTGACCCCGAGGCCCCCGTCACCGCCCAGGTCGTCCACACCAGCGAGGACCCGTACGTCGGCCGCCTGAGCCTGGTCCGGGTCTTCTCCGGCACCCTGCGGCCCGACAGCACCCTGCACTCCCCGGGCCACCCCGACGAGCGGGTCACCGGCCTCACCACCCCCTTCGGCCACCACCAGCGCCCGGCGACCGAGGCCCTCGCGGGCGACCTGGTCTGCCTGGCCCGCCTCGGCGCGGCCCGCACCGGCGACTCGCTCGGCGCGGGCGACCAGGTCGTCCCGCCGTGGCCGCAGCCCGAGGCGCTGCTGCCGATCGCGGTCGAGGCCCACAGCAAGGCCGACGAGGACCGGCTGGCCCAGAGCCTGGCCAAGCTCACCGCGCAGGACCCGGCCGTGCGGGTCGAGCAGAACCCCGACACCCACCAGCTGGTGCTCTGGTGCACCGGCGAGGCCCACCAGTCCGTGGTCCTCGACCGGCTGGAGAACCGCTTCGGCGTCCACGTGGACACCGTCCCGTACCAGGTCGCCCTCCGGGAGACCTTCGCCACCGCGGGCAGCGGGCACGGGCGGCACGTCAAGCAGTCCGGCGGGCACGGGCAGTTCGCGATCTGCGACCTCACCGTCGAGCCGCTGCCCGGCGGCGGCTTCGAGTTCGTCGACAAGGTGGTCGGCGGAGCCGTCCCCCGCAACTTCGTCCCCTCGGTCGAGAAGGGCGTCCGCGCCCAGCTGGCCCACGGTGTGCTGGCCGGCTACCCCCTGGTCGACGTCCGGGTCACCCTCACCGACGGCAAGGCCCACTCCGTCGACTCCTCCGACGCCGCCTTCCAGACCGCAGGCTCCCTGGCCCTCAAGGAGGCCGCCGCCCACGCCTCCGTCCGCCTCCTCGAGCCCGTCGACGAAGTCCAGGTCCTCCTCCCCGACGAGTACCAGGGCGCCGTCCTCAGCGACCTCGCCGCCCGCCGCGGCCACGTCCTCGGCACCGAACCCGGCGGCCCCGGCCTCAGCCTCGTCCGCGCCGAAGTCCCCGAACTCGAACTCACCCGCTACCCCGTGGAACTCCGCTCCCTCTCCCACGGCACCGGCCACTTCACCCGCAGCTACGTACGCCACGCCCCGATGCCGCAGGCGGTAGCTGCGAACTTCGCATAAGTCGCACCGTCCAGGGGCGCGGGGAACTGCGCGGCCGACCACGCACCCGGCCGTCACTCGGCAACGGTGCGCTACTTGCACTATCGGCGCGGCATGGCGCAGGCCGCAGTACCACCAGGCATCCGGTGCCGGTACTTCGACACCAGCCTGTAGACCGCCCCCGCGAGCGGCCGCACCGGCGGGAGCGTCAGGACGGCCCCCAGGTACGCCCAGGCGCCGCCGGTCCGCAGCAGTAGCCGCGCGACCGCCTGGGCGCCGCCGTGGACCTCGCCGTTCGGGGTGACCCACAGGACCTCCGTCAGGGCCCGCTCCCAGGTCACCAGCCCCCGCCCGCCCGCCAGGGCGTCCAGGGCGTCGAGGTCCGCGAACTGGAACGGCACCGCCTCCCAGCCGCCTGAGGCGAGCGTCGCCCGCAGGTAGCGCTCGCCGAACCGCACGCAGGTCGTGCAGAACCCGCAGTCACCGTCGAACACCAGCACAGGATCACTCATGCCCCCATGATCCCCCCGCTTACATCCCCCACGAAGGATCAAAGGCAGCGAAACTGGGCACTCTTTGGAGAAGCCTGACGCCCGGCCGGATGTGACCGGTGTTCAGACGATCATCGGCGCGGCAGGGTGCCGTCGCGGTAGCCTGCCGCTGACAGGGGAGGAGGGGAGACCACCGTGACCAAGCTGGACATGACCCCGGGTGCGCAGATACCCCGCACGGACGTCGGACCACAGACCGCGGTGACGCAACTGCTCTCCTCGGTCGCCTACCGCGATCTGCCGATGTCGACGATGGAGAACCTGCCGGGCATCAAGATCAAGGAGGGCCGCTTCCACGGGCTCCTCCAGGCGAGCGCGGGCGAGGCCTTCAGCCGCGCCCTGATCGACCGGACGCTGCGGCCCAAGCGCAACCCGCTGGTGCCCTCCTTCGGCACCGACACCCGGATGGTGGTCGAGCACTGCCTGGCCGCCGAGGAGCTGCGCCGCGGCCGCGACCGCCAGCTGATGCTGGTCACCCTGCTCTTCGGCCTGCTCGCCCTGCCCGGCACGCTGGTCTGGCTGCTCGCCTTCTACGCCCGGACGTACTTCAAGAAGTCCAGCCCCTCCCGGGAGGGCTTCTTCAACACGCTCGTGGTGCTGCTGGCCTTCGGCCTGGCCGTGCTGCTCGCGCTCAAGCCCCCGGTGGGCGGCCTGCTCGGGATCTACTGCCGGATCGTGATGCTGCTGCCGGTGGCCGGCTGGTCGATCGCCAAGCAGATCTGTCTGCGCAGCGTCACCGACCTCCGGGGCCGCTGGGGCGGGCTGATAGACGGCAGCGCGCTGGCCGCGACCGTGCCCAAGGCGGTGCCGCGGGACGACATGGACAAGCGGGCCAACGAGCTGCGGGCCCAGCTGGAGCGGCTGACGGCCGAGCAGGACACCAACATCCAGCACTACGCCGGCAGCAAGGGCGTGCTGGGCGCCGGCGTGCGCTGGGGCGTCTGGGAGGTCGTGGAGGACCTGCGGCCCGCCGAAGGGCACGAGGACTTCCGCGCCTTCCACCCCTGGGACCTCAGCCGCAAGATCAGCAGCCGCCTCGGGGGCCTGGGCCGCAGCGAGGTCTCGGGCGGCGCCATGCCGCACGTCGCCGTCCAGCACTGGGTCGTGGTGGACATCCCCGAGGGGGCCGACGAGATCGGCCGCCCGAGCAACGCCGACATGGACGGCTACCGGATGCGGGACTTCGGCATCCAGCAGATCGCCAACCGGCAGACCCTCGGCACCGACAGCCGGCACCGACTCTCCACCCAACTCGTGCTGCACAAGGGCCAGTTGGTCTCCACCCTGATGATCGGGGTGACCGTGATGAGCAACACCCTGCGGGTCTCGGTCTCCGGGTACGCGCTCGGCCCGCTGAACGGTTTCTTCGGCGCCAAGCCCAAGCCGAAGGAGATCAGCAAGCCGAAGGCGGGCAAGTTCTGGGAGGAGCAGACGATCCAGCTGCCCCTGGTCGACAACGACGAGGTGGTCCGCCAGGCGCTGCGCGCGCCGTTCATGAAGCTGCCCACGCTGCTGACCTGGCTGGGCGGCTCGATCACCCTGCCCGAGCCCTTCTCGCTGCGCGGGGCCTGGGCCGACAAGACCTGGGCCAGCCGTTTCAAGGCGGACGACGTGATCTACGGCGCCACCCCGGTGGTCAACGCCGTGCTGGCGGCCACCGTGGAGTTCCTGGAGGAGCACGACGTCAACGTCGAGCGCTTCGCCGGCCGCAGCGGCATCCTCAAGGCCGAGATGCAGGGCGTCCGTCCGTTCCGCGCGGACAACTACGACGCGGGCTGATCCCCGTCCCGGATACGACGAAGGGCCCGCGCGCGGGCCCTTCGTCGTATCCGGACTCAGCTCTGCGGCCAGGCCTCGGCGAGCATCTTGCGAGTGTCCGCCAGCAGTTGCGGCAGCACCTTGGTGTGGCCCACCACCGGCATGAAGTTGGTGTCCCCGCCCCAGCGCGGCACCACGTGCTGGTGCAGGTGCGCGGCGATCCCGGCGCCGGCGGCGGCGCCCTGGTTCATCCCGATGTTGAAGCCGTGCGCCCCGGAGGCCGCCCGCAGCGCCGTCATCGCCCGCTTCGTGTAGTCGGCCAGCTCGACCGTCTCGGCCTCGTCCAGCTCGGTGTAGTCGGCGACGTGCCGGTACGGCACCACCATCAAGTGCCCGCCGTTGTACGGGTACAGGTTGAGCACGGCGAACACCGCACTCCCCCGGGCCACGACCAGCCCGTCCTCGTCGCTCAGCGACGGGATCGAGCAGAACGGGCAACCGTCGTCCGGAGCCGGGCCGGTGGGCTTGCTCTCGCCCTTGATGTACGCCATCCGATGGGGGGTCCACAGGCGCCGGAAACCGTCCGGCTCCCCCACGCCCTGCTGCAGTTCCGGCTCACTCGTCATGCTGATCAGCATATTCGCCATGGGCCGCTTGCAAAGCAGTGTGGGGCAGACTCCTCAAGGAGCCTGCCCCACACCCTTCACGCTTTCGGGTAACGCGGGTGTCACACCTGGATGCGGCGCTCCACGGCGTCCACGATCTCGGCGACGGCCTCGGCGACCGGCACACCGTTCTTCTGCTCGCCGTTGCGGTAGCGGAACGACACCGCACCGGCCTCGACGTCGTCGTTGCCCGCGATCAGCATGAACGGGACCTTGGTCTTCTGGGCGTTGCGGATCTTCTTCTGCATCCGGTCGTCCGAGGTGTCCACGTCCACCCGGATGCCCTTCTTCTTCAGCTCGGCCGCGACCTCCTGCAGGTACGGCACGTGCTCGTCGGTGATCGGGATGCCGGTCACGGTGACCGGGGCCAGCCACGGCGGCATCGCACCGGCGTAGTGCTCCAGGAGCACCGCGAAGAACCGCTCGATCGAGCCGAACAGCGCCCGGTGGATCATGACCGGCCGCTGCCGCGAACCGTCCGCCGAGGTGTACTCGAGCTCGAAGCGCTCCGGCAGGTTGAAGTCCAGCTGGATGGTGGACATCTGCCAGGTACGGCCGATCGCGTCCCGCGCCTGCACCGAGATCTTCGGGCCGTAGAAGGCCGCGCCACCCGGGTCCGGCACCAGCGGCAGCCCCTGCTTCTCGGCCACGGCCGCGAGCACGGCGGTGGCCTCCTCCCACGCGTCGTCCGAACCGACGAACTTCTCCGGGTCCTTGGTGGAGAGCTCGAGGTAGAAATCGGTCAGACCGTAGTCGCGCAGCAGGTTGAGCACGAAGGTCAGCGTCGAGTCGAGCTCGTCCGCCATCTGCTCGCGGGTGCAGTAGATGTGCGCATCGTCCTGCGTGAAGCCGCGCGCACGGGTCAGACCGTGCACCACGCCGGACTTCTCGTACCGGTACACGGTGCCGAACTCGAAGAGGCGCAGCGGCAGTTCACGGTACGAGCGGCCGCGCGCGTCGAAGATCAGGTTGTGCATCGGGCAGTTCATGGGCTTGAGGTAGTAGTCCACGCCCTCGTCGAGCTGCATGGGGGGGTACATGCCGTCGGCGTACCAGTCGAGGTGGCCGCTCTTCTCGAAGAGCTTCCCCTTGGTGGCGTGCGGGGTGTAGACGAACTCGTAGCCCTCCTCCTCGTGCCGCTTGCGCGAGTAGTCCTCCATCGCCCGGCGGATGATGCCGCCCCTGGGGTGGAAGACGGCGAGGCCGGAGCCGATCTCCTCGGGGATGGAGAAGAGGTCGAGCTCGTTGCCGAGCTTGCGGTGGTCGCGCTTGGCGGCCTCCTCCAGGAAGTCCAGGTGCGCCTTCAGCTCGTCCTTGGACGGCCAGGCGGTCCCGTACAGGCGCTGGAGCATCGGGTTCTTCTCGCTGCCGCGCCAGTAGGCGGCGGCCGAGCGCATGATCTTGAAGGCCGGGATCATCCGGGTGGACGGCAGGTGCGGGCCGCGGCAGAGGTCGCCCCAGCACAGCTCGCCGCTCTTGGCGTCCAGGTTGTCGTAGATGGTCAGCTCGCCGGCGCCCACCTCGACGTCGGCGCCCTCGCCGGCGGTCGCGGCGGAGCCCTTGAGGCCGATCAGCTCGAGCTTGTACGGCTCCGAGGCCAGCTCCTCGCGGGCGGCCTCGTCGGTGACCACGCGGCGGGCGAACTTCTGCCCGCGCTTGATGATCTCCTGCATCTTCTTCTCGATGGCCTTGAGGTCATCGGGGTGGAACGGCTTCTCGACGTCGAAGTCGTAGTAGAAGCCGTCCTTGACCGGCGGGCCGATGCCGAGCTTGGCCTCCGGGAAGAGCTGCTGCACGGCCTGCGCCATCACGTGCGCGGTCGAGTGCCGCAGGATGTCCAGGCCGTCCTTGCTGCTGATCTCGACGGGCTCGACCTCGTCGCCGTCCTGCACCTCGTACGCGAGGTCCTTGAGGGCGCCCGCGACCCGC
Organism: Kitasatospora sp. NPDC002227; assembly: GCF_040296285.1. Classification (NCBI taxonomy): domain Bacteria; kingdom Bacillati; phylum Actinomycetota; class Actinomycetes; order Kitasatosporales; family Streptomycetaceae; genus Kitasatospora; species Kitasatospora sp. NPDC002227. The sequence continues at coordinate 77,821 of NZ_JBEOWY010000027.1, read as the reverse complement.
GCGGCGATGATCGAGCGGTTGTCGGCGAACAGATCGGCGGCCGTAGTGCCCGTGGTCACCACGCGCTCTTCCCGATCGGGTTCGCGGCTGATGATTACCCGGACGTCCGTCACCGGTCTCTCCTGACGTGTGGATCAGTGTGATGCAGCACAGCGCTGCGCTGACGATGGTACCGAGAGCCGCGCCCCGGCCGCGCACCTCCCACTACGGCACCCCGGGTGACGGGTCGGTCACCTTGCGTGCCCAACTCCGCGCGCGGGGATTGAGGGGGCGTCAACTGCGGTATCACCCAGGCGGAAAGCCGCCGTGCGCGGCGCACCACTGGTCCTCGGTGATGCGCCGCGCACCGCACTGCGGCAGTTGAGGGGCGGTCATGACTCCTGCACCTGAATCCCGTGAATCCCTGCACTGGTACGAGGCCCCGCTGGCCTCCTTCGACACCGAGACCACCGGCGTGGACGTCGAGCGGGACCGCATCGTCTCCGCCTCGCTGGTGCTGCAGGCCGCGCCGGGTGCTCCGGCCGAGACGCTGACCTGGCTGGCCGACCCGGGCGTGCCCATCCCGCCGAGCGCGAGCGCCGTGCACGGGATCAGCGACGCGCACGCCCGGGCGTACGGGCGGCCGCCGCGCACCGTGGTGGCCGAGATCACCCGGGCACTGGCCGAGCAGGCCAGGGCGGGGGTGCCGGTGGTGGTGATGAACGCGCCGTACGACCTGACCCTGCTGGACCGTGAGCTGCGCCGGCACCGGGAGTCCTCGCTGGCCGAGCTGCTCGGCGGCGCCGAACTGCTGGTCCTCGACCCGTGGGTGCTGGACAAGCACGTGGACCGCTACCGCAAGGGCCGCCGCACCCTCACCGACCTGTGCGCCCACTACGGCGTCGAGCTGACCGGCGCGCACGACGCGACGGCCGACGCGACGGCCGCCCTCGAGCTGACCCGCACCCTCGGCGCCCGGCACCCCGAGCGGCTCGGCCGGCTGACCCCGACCGAACTGCAGCTGCGGCAGACGGTCTGGCACGCCGCCCAGGCCCGGGGGCTGCAGAACTGGCTGGTGCGCTCGGGCACTCCGGAGCGGGTGGACTTCGGCTGGCCGCTGCGCCCGGCCCGCTGCGCCTGCGGCCAGCGGCTCGCGGCCTCGCACCGCTGCGAGGCGGCGGCCTGACGGCCCGTCCGACAGCTGAAAAGCAGTGAGGCCCTGACCGAACTACCGGTCAGGGCCTCGCTGTTGCTTCCGGGTGGGCGATACTGGGATCGAACCAGTGACCCCTTCGGTGTGAACGAAGTGCTCTCCCGCTGAGCTAATCGCCCGGGCAACGAGATGAACATTAGCACCACTTGGTGGGTGGTCCGCAACTCGGTTCCCGGCGGCCCGCCCCCGCGGGCGCCCCGGAACCGTTACGGGCCAGCACAAGTGATTGCCAATCAACTGCGCCCGACTGTGCGAGCACCACGGCCGCCGGAAAACGACATCGGGCCCCAGCCGTAATTGGCTGGGGCCCGACATTGCATTCCGGGTGGGCGATACTGGGATCGAACCAGTGACCCCTTCGGTGTGAACGAAGTGCTCTCCCGCTGAGCTAATCGCCCGGGTGCAGAAAGAACATTACCGCATCCCGAGGGGTGCTCCGACCACCCACTCGGCCCAGCGCCCCGCCGCCCCTCCCGAGCAGGCCCATCACGGTCCGTGACCGCCGCGTCACGGCCGCCGGCCCCGAGGATTGGCGCTTCGTACAACCTTGCGGGGAAAGCACCCCGACATCCCGTGCGGAGTAAGGCCCGTGAAGGCCCCGAGGGGATTCCGCAATGCGCCGGAAGAGGTACGACTCGCGCTCGAATCGGGACAGACGGGTTTACACCGGGCTTTCAGGTGGGATGGTCCGTTCGCCGACGTGCGATTCCCCGAGCGCACACTGAGCGAAAGGCCCTGGCGCTTATGAACACCACGGTCAGCTGCGAGCTGCACCTGCGCCTCATCGTGTCCAGCGAGTCGTCCCTGCCCGTCCCCGCGGGCCTGAGGTACGACACCGCCGACCCCTATGCCGTGCACGCGACCTTCCACACCGGTGCGGACGAGACCGTGGAGTGGGTCTTCGCCCGCGACCTCCTCGCGGAGGGTCTGCACCGACCCACCGGGACGGGCGACGTCCGGGTGTGGCCCTCGCGCAGTCACGGCCAGGGGGTGGTCTGCATCGCCCTCAGCTCTCCGGAAGGAGAAGCCCTGCTGGAGGCCCCGGCCCGGGCGCTGGAGTCATTCCTCAAGCGCACCGACGCCGCCGTGCCACCAGGCACCGAACACCGCCACTTCGACCTCGACCGGGAGCTGTCCCACATCCTCGCCGAAAGCTGACCGCAGCGGCACTGGGGCCGGTCCAACCGCGTCCGTCCTACTCGGGGGCACGGTCGCACACCCAGCTGCGCCAGGGCGCCCGGTGCCGGGCCCGATCCACCTCACCAGGGTGCTCGGGCCCGGCGCCGGGCGCCTTCACGCATCCCCGCGCCCGATGATCGGGAGCCGGAGGGCCCGCGCCCGGTAGAGTCGCGGTGATGACAGATCCGGGGGCCTCGCTCCCGCCGCGCGAGGAGCCCTCACGTGCTGATCACCCATGACACCGAGTGCGCGCTCAGCATTCTGGTCGAGCTGCTCAACACCTCCCCCGAGGCGGGCGGGCGCGAGCAGCTGGCCGACCTGGACGCGCTCGGCTGTTTCGTGGCCCGGCAGGAGATCAGCGAGATCGACTCGCTCACCGCGGCCGACCTGGCGGCAGTGCACCGGTTGCGCGACCAGCTGCGGGCGGTCTTCTCCGCCGAGACCACCGCGCAGGCCGCCGACCTGGTCAACGCCGTGGTCGCCGCCGCCGGCACCACGCCCCGGCTGACCAATCACGACCACCACGGCTGGCACATCCACTACTTCGCCCCGCACGCCGCCCTCGGCGACCACCTGGGGGCCGAGCTCGGCATGGCGCTGGCCTTCATCGTGATGGCCGGCGAGCGCGAGCGGCTGCGCCGCTGCGAGGCGCCCGGCTGCGCCCGGGTCTTCGTGGACCTCTCCCGCAACCGCTCCCGCCGCTACTGCGACAGCCGCACCTGCGGCAACCGCCTGCACGTGGCCGCCTACCGGGCCCGCCAGCGCTCCGCCGAGGGCACCGCCGACAGCGCCGCGACCGCCCCCGCCGGGGTCGGCGGCTGAGAATGGAAGACTGGGCGGCATGACCGACGCAACACTGCCCCGTCTCGAGTTCTGGTGCGACCTCCAGTGCCCGGACTGCCGGACCGCCCTGGACGACGTCCGCGCCCTGCGCGAGCGCTACGGCGACGCGCTCACCATCGAGCTGCGCCACTTCCCCTTGGAGAAGAACAAGCACGCCTACCCCGCTGCCGAGGCCGCCGAGGAGGCCTTCGCGCAGGGGCGCGGCTGGGAGTACGTGGAGGCGCTGCTCGGCCGGGTGGAGGAGCTGGCGGCGGGCGGGCCGAAGTTCCTGGCCGCGCTCGCGGCCGAGCTGGGCCTGGACGAGGGCGAGGTCGAGCTCGCGCTGATCGACGGGCGCCACATGCTGGTGGTCGACGCCGACCAGGCCGAGGGCAAGGCGATCGGCGTCACCGGCACGCCGACCTACGTGGTGGCCGGGCAGCGCCTGGACGGCGGCAAGTCCCAGGAGGGCCTGCGCGAGCGGATCGTCGAGCTGCTCGGCTGAGCCTGGTCGCTCACAGCTGCTTGCCGAGGATCCGGTTGGTGACGGCGTAGCCCAGCGAGGTGTAGAGCCCGATCGCCACCTCGTTGGTGCTGAAGACGTTCAGCCCGAGCTCGCCGACCCCGGCGGCCAGGCACTCGCGCTCGGCGAGCAGCAGCAGCGCCCGCCCGTAGCCGTGGCCGCGCTGCGCCCGGTCGACCTCGACCGTCATCACCCAGGCCAGCGTGGCGCCGCCCGGCAGCACGTCCTGGTACAGCGCCACCCAGAGGGTGCCCACGGGCGTGCCCGCCGGGTCGAGCAGCGTGCGCAGGGCGACGCCGGGCGTCCGGGCGCCCTGCGGCAGTACGTGGGCGTTGTCGGCCTCGGCCTTGGCGGCGGCCTGCGCGGCGCTCAGGCCCGAGCCGCGCAAGTCCCGCTCGTAGTCCGCCCGGGCGGCGGCCCGCCAGCGGTCGTACGCCTCCCCCTCGGTCGGACGGACCGTCAGACCCGATGGCAGCACGGGCAGTTGGCCGAGCGGCTTGACCATGTTGCGCATCCGCTCGGTGTAGCCGAGCATCTCCGCGAGCCGCAGTGCGGGGACGGCTGCGACCGGCACGTTGACGTCCACCCGGGTGCAGTCCCAGCCGCGCAGCACCTCCTCCGCCGCGAGCACCCCGACGGTGGCCCGGCCGCGTCTGCGCCCCTCGCTGACGACCAGTTCGGAGATCTCGCCCCACCACTCGTCGCCGCGCCGCAGCGCGGTGGTGCGCAGGGCCCCCACCGGGCGGCCGTTGACGCAGATCTGCCAGCGTCGGCTGCGGCCGCCGCCGGGGGCGGGCTCTTCGGGGCGCTCGGGGCGCAGGGTCGTCGTCACGCTGGCTCCCTTCCCACCGGGAGCCGGGTGCTAATCAGGCCGTTCAGGGCCAGGTCCTACGGCTCCAGGCTGTCGGCGGCGCGCTCGGCGAACTGGGCCATCGCCTTGAGGGTGACCGGGCCGGGGCCGGCCAGGGTGCGGTCGTCGGCCTTGGTGACGGCCTGCACGTCGCGCAGGGTGGAGGTGAGGAAGATCTCCTCGGCCCGCTCCAGCACGTCCAGCGGCAGCTCGGCCTCCTCGGCGCCGGTCCACTCCAGGACGAGCTCACGGGTGATGCCCGCGAGGCAGCCGGAGGAGAGCGGCGGGGTGAGCAGCCGGCCCCCGAGGACCACGAAGACGTTCGAGCCGGTGCCCTCGCAGAGCTGCCCGGCGGTGTTGGCGAACAGCGCCTCGGAGGCTCCGGCGCGGTGGGCGGCGGCGAGGGCGACCACGTTCTCGGCGTAGGAGGTGGTCTTGAGCCCGGCCACGGCGCTGTGCTCGTTGCGGCGCCAGGGCACGGTGACCACGGCGGTGGTGTCCGGGCGGGGGGCCGCGCTGCTCATCGCGACCACCAGGCTGGTCGGGGAGCCGCTGCGCTCGGACCCGAGCGGGGCGATGCCGCCGGTGTAGGTGATCCGGACCCGGCCGAGCGGCATCGGGTGGGCGGCCAGCACCTGGGCGACGCCCGCGCGGACCTGCCCGTGGTCCGGGTCGGCGAGGCCGAGGCCGCGGGCGGAGCGGGTCAGCCGGTCCAGGTGCCGGTTCAGCGCGAAGGGCTGCCCGGCCACGGCCTTGACCGTCTCGAAGACGCCGTCACCGGTGGTGAGGCCGTGGTCGAGGACGGAGAGGGTGGCGGCCGTGTCCTCGGCCAGGGTGCCGTTGACCCAGATCATGCGTTCTCCTTGCAGGTGCTCACGCGGGCGTGCTGCCCGACGCTATCGCGACCAGCCGGGCGGCCTTGAGCTCGGTCTCGGCCCACTCCCGCTCGGGGTCGGAGCCCCAGGTGATGCCGGCCCCGGTGCCGAACTTCAGCACGGGCCGCCCGCTGCTCCGGTCGATCCAGAACGTCCTGATGCCGACGGCGAGTTCGCCCTCGCCGCGGTCGGCGTCCACCCAGCCGACGGCACCGCAGTACGGCTCGCGCGGGGCGGTCTCGAGCGCCTCGATGATCCGCAGCGCGCTCGCCTTGGGCGCGCCGGTGACCGAGCCGGGCGGGAAGGTGGCGGCGAAGGCCTCGGGCCAGCCGGCCCCATCGCGCAGGGTGCCCTCGACGGTGGAGACCAGGTGGACCAGGCCGGGGTGCTTCTCGACCACGCAGAGGTCGGGCACGGTGACGCTGCCGGTCGTGCAGACCTGGCCGAGATCGTTGCGGACCAGGTCCACGATCATCACGTTCTCGGCGTGGTCCTTCTCCAGCAGGTCGTGCTCGGTGCGCCCGGTGCCCTTGATCGGTCCTGAGGTGAGGGTCCGCCCCCGGCGGCTCAGGTAGAGCTCGGGCGAGGCGGTGGCGATCTCCACGCCGTGCTCGGGCAGGCGGATCGTTCCCGCGTACGGAGCCGGGTTGCCGTGGGCGAGCAGGCCGGTGAGCGCGTCGATGTCGGTGCGGGCCGGGTCGGGCAGCGGCGCGGAGAGCACCCGGCACAGGTTGGCCTGGTAGACCTCGCCGGCCGCGATGTGTTCGCGGATGCGGCGCACGCCCGCGGTGTAGGCGGCGCGGTCGAGCGAGCTGTGCCAGCTGTCGGGGGCGGGGCCGAGCCAGCCCTCGGTGCGCGGCGGGGCCGGGTCGGGGCGTACGTCGGCGAACCGGGCGCAGGTGAGCCGCCCCTCGAAGTCGTGGGCGACGGCCCAGAAGCCGTCGGTGTCCAGGGCGGCCGGGTCCGAGGTGACCTCGACCAGCCCGGTCGCCAGCCGGCCGCCGAAGCGGGCCATCGGTGCGGTGGGGGTGAGGGAGGTGGTGCTGCGGCCGGACACGGGACTCCTGCGCGGATCTCGGTGCTGTTCCGCGCGCGGGGTGGGCGCGGGGTGGGGGTGACCGGGGGTTGGCCGCGGTCGCTGAAGTGTAGGTCGGAGGGGGTGCGCGGCGACGGGTTCGAAGGGTGTGACGGGGGCCTCCGGCGGCACGCTGCGGGAACGGAATTTGAGCTGGCCCAGGATTCCGCTAGAGTTCAACACGTCGCCGGGACACGGAGCCGCAGGAAGCGGGGAAGTGGCCGGGAGACAGGCGGACGTGGCTCAGTTGGTAGAGCATCACCTTGCCAAGGTGAGGGTCGCGAGTTCGAATCTCGTCGTCCGCTCGACGGAGAACAGTGTAAGATCGTTCTTCGTGTGTTGCCTGGTGGAGTGGCCGAGAGGCGAGGCAACGGCCTGCAAAGCCGTGTACACGGGTTCAAATCCCGTCTCCACCTCCAAGAGGTGCCCTGGTTCGCCGGGGCCCTCCCCGCGCGATTAGCTCAGCGGGAGAGCACTACCTTGACACGGTAGGGGTCACTGGTTCAATCCCAGTATCGCGCACACCCGGCCCCTCAGGGGTCTTGGCACGACCGTCGCTTCGGTGGCGGGCACAAGCGCGATTAGCTCAGCGGGAGAGCACTACCTTGACACGGTAGGGGTCACTGGTTCAATCCCAGTATCGCGCACTCGACTCGAC
>NZ_JBEOWY010000027.1:0-70552 GCF_040296285.1 Kitasatospora sp. NPDC002227 | reverse complement strand
ACGACGAGTCGGTTGCAGTACCACCCGCGCGATTAGCTCAGCGGGAGAGCACTACCTTGACACGGTAGGGGTCACTGGTTCAATCCCAGTATCGCGCACTCGACTTGACGAGTCGGTTGCAGTACCACCCGCGCGATTAGCTCAGCGGGAGAGCACTACCTTGACACGGTAGGGGTCACTGGTTCAATCCCAGTATCGCGCACCACAGCCGAGGGCCGTGATTCACTCCGGATCACGGCCCTCGGCGTCTGCGCAGCTGCTTCCGTCAGCGTCTGCGCAGGTACGACGTCTGCGGGTGCCGGGTGCGTCGTCCCTCACCGGACTCCGCACCCGACACCCGCTGCCTGCCGAGGCCCGCCGCGCACCCGTGACGCCCGTCCGCGTCATCCAGCCAGGTGTGCGGCCGCGCTCGGCCGACGCCTTCCCTTCCCCAAGGGTCAGCGCCCGATCAGAGTGGCCACCGCGTCGGCCTGGGCGGCCAAGTGGTCCCAACCGCCGAAGAGCACCACCAGCAGGGCCGCGCAGGGCAGTGCCATCGCCAGCGCCACGGCGGGGTGGCGCGGGCCCTCGGCCGCCGAGGGGCGGCGGGTGCTCCGGCGCCGGACTGCCTCGGTGAGCTGCGTGGCCATGGTCTTCTCCTGCCCGTCCTGATCCCTGCGGCCGTCGCTCGGCCTCGGTGTTCTCCGTTGTTCACAACGCTATTGGCCCGATCGGCCCCGCACGTCATGCCCGCGTACCGTCCTGCGGGCATCCCCTGGGATGACGGGACCGGGCCCGGCGTACTACCTCCGGGGGAGGCGGATTCGCGCGCATCCCCGAGGGAACCCTGAGACCGACCCCGAGGGGGTGCTCCGCCCCTGGTCACAGGTAGCGTTCGGGTGTCGGGAATGTGATCGTCCGGTGCGGGCGGCCATCGGACCGCCGGTGCGGGTGTTGCGTATCAGCACACCGCAACCCGCAGTCCGTAAGCTGTGCCGGAGCGGGAATCTGACGACGCCCCACCCGACGGGGTATCACCCCCCAGGATGACGGGCCACCGAATGACGGGAAGCGGACCATGGCGATGATGCGGCTGCGGCGTGAGGACCCCCGCATCGTCGGCCCCTACCGGCTGCACCGGCGCCTGGGCGCCGGCGGGATGGGCGTGGTCTACCTCGGCTCCGACCGCCGGGGGCAGCGCGTCGCGCTCAAGCTGATCCGGGCCGAGCTGGCCGAGGACGCCGAGTTCCGCACCCGCTTCGCCCGCGAGATCGCCGCCGCCTCCCGGATCCGGGGCGGCTGCACCGCCCGCGTGGTCGGCTCCGACATCGAGACCGACCGCCCCTGGCTGGCCACCGCGTACGTGCCCGGCCCTTCGCTCTACAAGCGGGTCGGCGACGAAGGCCCGCTGCCCTGGCCCGAGGCGGCCCGGATCGGCGCGGCGCTGGCCGACGGGCTGGTGAAGGTGCACGAGGCCGGGGTGGTGCACCGCGACCTCAAGCCCTCCAACATCCTGCTCTCCCCCAAGGGCCCCCGGATCATCGACTTCGGCATCGCCTGGTCGCGCGGAGCCAGCACGCTCACCCACGTCGGCACCGCCGTCGGCTCCCCCGGCTTCCTGGCCCCCGAGCAGGTCCGGGGCGTCGCCGTGACACCGGCCACCGACGTCTTCGCCTTCGGCGCCACGCTCGCCTACGCCGTCACCGGGGACACCCCGTTCGGCTCGGGGGCCTCCTCCGAGGTGATGCTCTACCGCGTGGTGCACGAGGAGCCGGACCTCTCCGCCGTACCCACCCCGCTCGCGCCGCTGGTGCGGGCCTGCCTGGCCAAGGAGCCGGGCGAGCGGCCCGGGGCGGCCGCGCTGCACGAGCGGCTCAGCGAGCTGGCCGCGCGGGGCGCCGCGGCCGGTCGCGGCCGGGGCCCGGCCGTCCAGCCGCCGCCTCCGGCCCGGGTCACCGGGCCCGGGGAGCCGGTGATCGGCGCCGGGCGGCCGGGCGGTGCGCCCGCGGCCGGGCCGCGCCGGCCGCACGGGCAGCCGGCCACGGCTCCGATGCCCTGGGCCGAGGCTCCTGGTGCGCCGCACGAGCGGCCGGGCACCCGGCCCGAGACCGGCCACCGCACGCCCGCCCGCCCGGACGGACGGGCCGGTCAGCGGGAGCGGACCGGCGGCCTGCCCGGTCCGCGCGACCGCCAGCACACGCCCGTCCCCGGCCGCCCCGGGCGGCCCTCCCGGCAGCGCCTGCTGCGCCAGCGTGCGGTGGTCTTCGTGACCGTCACCCTCGGCGTGGCACTGGCGATCGCCGCCGCGCAGGGGTGCGAGAACCGCAGCAAGCAGGGTCTCGCCCCCGCGCCCGGCCGACCCTCCGTGACGGCCGCGCCCTCGGCACCGGGCGGCCTCTCGGCCGACGGCGCCCAGACCTCCCCCGCTCCCCCGCTGGCCGCCGTCGCCCACGGCACCGGCGACTCCGCCCTCGGCCCCGCCGCCGGGCCCGTCCCCACCGTCGACTGGGGCAACCGCAGCTACCCCGACCCGGCCGGCGGCCCGGCCATCCACCTGAAGGACGGTCACTCGACCGCCGACGGCGCCCAGATCGCCCTCAGCTCGGTGCTGCCCGCCCGCTACCGCGACGCGGCCGCCGTCGTCGTGGTGCTGCGCCGTTCCGAGGGCGCCGTCCCGGTCGACCTGGTCGAGCTCTTCGGCCTCACCACCGACTCCCCCACCCTCCTCGCCTCCCGCGCCTCCGCCGCCGACGCCACCGCAGTGGCCACCTGGCGCCTCGACGCCGGTGCCCTGGTCCGCGACGAACGCGTCCCCCAGACCGGCACCGGCGCCTCCACCCGGTACGTCATCCGCACCGACGGCACCTTCGACGAATCCTGGCCGGGCGCCGCCGTCTCCACCGGCTGAGCCGCCTCCGCCACGGCTACGGCCGGTGGAGACGGCCCCCGAGGCGTGGGTTCCCGCCGCAGCCGCACTCTTCCCGGCTCGTACCGCAGCCCCGAAGCCCCGCAGCCCCGAAGCCGCCGGCCGACGATCGGGTTCCGGCCTCCCTCCGCCTTGCCATTTTCTGTTATGCCAATTGACACAACTGACGGCGGTTCATAGATTCCTCCCCATGGACGAGGCCAAGAAGCGGGGCCGGCCCCGGAAGAACCCCGAGCAGTTGGCGCGGTGGACTCCCCCCGAGGGGTGGTCACGGCTGGTGGCCTGGGTCTCGCCGGAGGAGAAGAAGGCACTCAAGCACGTGGCGGTCGAGGCGGAGGTCTCGGTCGCCGACCTGGTCCGGGCTCTTGCGGGGGGCTTGGCCGCCGGGGCGATCACCCACGAGGAACTGCTCGGGCACGTCAGAAAGGGCCTGAACGTCATGGAGAAGATCCCGACCCTGTTCGACCGGGACGACGCCTTCCGCGTCGTGGACCGGCCGCGCGCCGAATGTGCGTGGGTCTTCGAGGGGGAGGGCGTGCCGACCGAGAAGCTGGACGGCACCAACGTCCGCCTCACCGTCCGGGCCGGCCTGCTCGTCCGGGTGGAGAAGCGCCGCAACCCGACCAAGGCGCAGAAGCAGCAGGGCATCCGGGACGGCTGGTACGTCGACACCGACGAGCAGGCCGCCGAGGACAAGTGGATCCTGGCCGCCGCCCGCAACACCGACACCACCGCCTGGCCCGACGGCGAGCACTCCTGCGAGGCCCTCGGCCCCCGCATCCAGGGCAACCCCCTCGCCGTGGCCGAGCACCACTGCGTCCCGTTCAACCTCCAAGTCCCCTTCTTCCAGGACGTGCCCCGCACCTACACCGGCCTGCGCGACTACCTGGCCGCCCTGGAGAGCCGCTACACCCCCGGCGCCCTCGCCGAGGGCATCGTCTTCCACCACCCGGACGGCCGCCGCGCCAAGATCAAGCGCAAGGACTTCCCCCAGGCCGCCTGACGGACGGCGTCCGGCGAGAGGGTGGTCGTGGTGAAGAGGACGCGTGAGGCCGCGGTGGCTCTGGTGCAGCGGATCATGGACGGCGACTACGCCGACGAGGCGGAGGCCGAGCGCCTGTTGGAGACCGTGGCCGGTGCCCTCGGGTGTCCGCCCGGCCGTCTCATCGACTTGGTCTTCTGGCCCGACGGGCCGGAGCCGGCCGCCGCCGAGGCGGTCGGCCGAGCGCTGGAGTACCGCCCCTTCGCCCTGTGAACCGGATACTCGCGTGCGGTCGGCCGCGCGGCCGGTCTAGCGTGGCGGGTCTGTGCACGAGGAGGGGGTTGCGGTGCTGGTCATGCCCGGGCGGCGGACGTCGACGATGGAGCTGCTGGCGGTCGAGGCGGCAGGGCGGGGGATGGCGGTCGCGGCGGCGGAGGAGCTCGGGGAGGTGGCGGGGCCGGCGTACTGGTACGGCGGGCCGGTGGCCGGGGCGCGGGTGGCGGGGCGGCTCGGGGTCGGGCTGTTGGAGCCGGCGGACGGGTGGCTGGCCGAGTTGCCGGTGGAGTTCACCGGGCGGGAGGTCAGGGCGGGGACGGTGGCGGATGCGTGGGCGCTCGACCGGCCGGCCTTCGTCAAGCCGCCGCGGGACAAGTCGTTCCCGGCGGACGTCTACACCGACGGCTCCCGGCTGCCCGCCGGGCTGGATCCGGCGACGCCCGTGCTGCTCTCCGAGGTGGTGACCTTCGCGGCCGAGTACCGGCTCTTCCTGCTGGACGGCGAGATCGCCGCGGCGAGCCGGTACGCGGTGTTCGGCCGGCTCGACCCCCGCCCGCTGACCGCGGAGGGGCCGGAGATCGCCGAGTTCGTCAGGGAACTGGTGGCGTCCGGCCCCGCCCTGCCGAGCGCCGTGGTCGTGGACGTCGGCCAACTCCTCGACCCGTACCGCCCGGGCCACCGCTGGGCCGTGGTGGAGGCGAACATGGCCTGGTTCTCGCACGCCTACGCCGCCGACCCGGCGCGGGTCCTGGACGTGGTGCTGCGCGCGGCCGGGCCGCGCGAGCGGGTCCGGCCGGGCGACCTGCCGTTCGTGCGGGCCTGGAGCCGGCCGGTCTTGCCGGGCACGCGCTAGAGGTCGATCGTCAGCAGCGGGAGCTCGCGGCCGGGGATCGAGCCGGAGGGTTCGGAGCCGGTGCGGCGGGCGCCGCGGGCGAGGTAGAAGGCCTCGGCGTGCGGGTCGGCCGTGACGGTGAGCCGGGTGAAGCCCTCGAGCGTGGCCGTGGCCGTCGCGCGGGCGTGCAGCAGGCTGCCGATGCCCCGGCCGATCGCGGGCGGGTCGACGAAGAGCATGGCCAGCTCCCCGACCGGAGGCTCGCCGGCCAGGGTGACGAAGCCGACGACGCGGCCGTCCTGTTCGGCGACCACCGTGCGGGAGGTGTCCTCCGGGCGTAGGGTCAGTTCCTCGCGGCAGGCCGCCAGGAAGGTCTCGTCGTAGCCCCGGTGCGCCTTGGACCGCAGGGCCAGCGCGCTCAGCTCCCCCGCCTCCTCCGGCCGGGCCGGCCGGAGGAGCTGCGGGAGGGCGAGCACGACGTACGGCACGGTGTCGCCGGGCAGCAGGTAGCGCTCGGTCTCCACGTACCCGGCCGCGAGGGCGAAGGCGATGCCCTCCTCGTTGCTGGCCAGCACGCAGGTCTCGATGCCGTCCCCGCCGAGGAAGGGGGCCTGGTCGAGGCCGTGGCGGTGGAGCCTGGTGCCGAGGCCCTGGCGGCGGTGGGCGGGGAGGATCCGGGCGATCACGGTCGCCCGGGTGGTGTCCTCGTCCGGCGGACGGACGGTGGAGCAGCCGACCAGGGTGTCGCCGAGGTGGGCGGTGAAGAGCCGGTTGACCTTGGCCCGCTCGTGGACCTGCAGGACCGACAGCAGATGGGTCGGGATGATCGTGTTGTGGACGAGTTGCCAGTCCCTGGCCTGTTGCAGGGTGACGACGCGTTCGATCCGGAGCTCGCTCATCGGAGCAGCCAACCGGCCGCACCCCCACCGGTCAACGGATTAACGGATCAACTGCCCGGGGCCGGCCGGGGATGGCCCTATGCTGGCCGCTTCCCGGTGATCACAGGAGCGGAAGGCGGACGCGGTGCAGAGCGGCACGGTCGTGGCAGGACGGTACTTGATGGACCGTCCGATGGGCGCCGGCGGAATGGGTGAGGTCTGGGCGGCCGAGGACCAGCTGCTCGGGCGGCGGGTGGCGGTGAAGCTGCTGCACCGGACCGACGCCGGCTCCAGGGAGCGCTTCCTGCGCGAGGCGCGGGCCGTGGCGGGGCTGCAGCACCCGGGGATCGTGGTGGTGCACGACTTCGGCGAGGTCGACGGCCTGCCGTACCTGGTCATGGAGTTGCTGACCGGCCGTTCGCTGGAGGCCCGCCCGGGCGACAGCGCGGTCACGGTGGGCTGGGCGGCCGAGGTGGGCTCCCGGGTCGCGGAGGCCTTGGCGGTGGCACACGCCGCCGGGCTGGTGCACCGGGACGTCAAGCCGAGCAATCTCTTCCTCACCGAGGACGGCGCCGTCAAACTGCTGGACTTCGGCCTCGTCCACGAGCGCCCGCAGGCCGTGGAGGAGTCGGGCAGCGGCGAGTTCACCGTCGCCGCCGGAACCCGCGGCTACATGGCGCCCGAGCAGTACCGCGGCCTCGGCGTCGACGCCCGCGCCGACCTGTACGCCCTGGGCGGCACCCTGCACGCCCTGCTCGTCGGGTGCCCGCCGACCGACGGGCTGCAGCTGCGTCAGCTGCGGCCGGACGTGCCCAAGGAGTTGGAGCAGCTGATCGGCGCTCTGCTCCAGGCCGACCCGGCGCAGCGCCCGGCCGGGGCCGCGGCGGTCGCCGACCGGCTGCGCCAGCTGGCCGAGCGCCACGGCGGCCGGAAGGCGCCGAAGACGGTGCAGCAGATACCCAAGAGCCGCAGGCTGTGGCAACCCCTGACTCCGAAGCAGCGGGTGCGCCGGGGCGTGCTGGCCGGTGCGGCCGCGCTCGTCCTCTCCCTGGCCGCCGTGAAGGCCTTCGACGTGCCGTACACCACCGGCGCCGTCACTCCCGGGTGGGAGCCGAACCACCCGACCGCCTCCCCGGTGCCGGCGCAGCTGCACCCCGGCGACTGCCTCTCCTACACCAAGCCCGCCACCGCACTCGACACGAACCTGGACGCGGGCCTCGGCTGGACGCGGTTGGACTGTGCCCGCCCGCACCAGGCGCAGGTCGTCAAGGTGCTCACCCTCACCGATCCGACCTTCGCGGCGAAGTGGCACACCGCCCTCGCGATCCTGAGCAACGACTGCGAGACGGCGGCCACGGACGCCACCGCCACCCTCCCCTCGCCCGACTTCGCCCGAACCGTACTCGGCCCGACCCAGGCCGACTGGCTCTCGGGCGCCGGCCGCTTCGCCTACTGCACCGTCCACCCCCGGTACGAGGACACCATGGCCGTGGACCTGCGCCCGGTACGGGGCAGCTGACCTCGGACGCGTGAGCGGCGCTACGCCCGGACGCTGTAGAAGGCGACGGCCGCTGCCGCGCCGACGTTGAGGGAGTCGATGCCGTGGGCCATCGGGATGCGGACCAGGTGGTCGGCGGCGGCCATGGCCTTGGCGGTCAGGCCGTCGCCCTCGGCGCCGAGCATGAGGGCGGCCTTGTCCTGGGTGGCGACGGTGGCGAGGTCGACGGCGCCCTCGGCCGGGGTGAGGGCCAGCAGGGAGAAGCCGGCCTCCTGGACGGCGGCCAGGGAGGCGGGCCAGGGGTCGAGGCGGGCGTAGGGGACGGCGAAGACGGCGCCCATCGAGACCTTGACGGCCCGTCGGTAGAGCGGGTCGGCGCAGTCGGGGGAGAGCAGTACGGCGTCCATGCCGAGGGCGGCGGCGCTGCGGAAGATCGCTCCGAGGTTGGTGTGGTCGACCAGGCCTTCCAGGACCGCGACCCGCCGGGCGCCGGCGAGCACCTCGGCCGCCGTCGGGAGCGGCTTGCGCTCCATCGAGGCCAACGCTCCCCGGTGCACGTGGTAGCCGGTGACGGCCTCGGCGAGCGCCGGGTCGACCACGTGGACGGGTGCGTCGGCCTCGGCGATGACGTCGCCCATGACCTCCAGCCACTTGGGCGTCAGGAGCATCGACCGCATCCGGTACCCGGACTCGACCGCCCGCCGGATCACCTTCTCCCCCTCGGCGATGAACAGCCCCTCGGCGGGCTCACGGCGGCGCCGCAGCTCGACGTCGGTCAGGCCGGTGTAGTCGGCCAGGCGGGGGTCGGTGGGATCGGTGACGGTACGCGGTTCGGACACACCCATGATCCTAGGGTCTGTCCGGCCGATCGCGTCGGACAGCGGGCGTCGTTGGGTGCCGCGCGGGCGGCGCCGACGCGGGGGCACCTCCCGGCCGAAGGCTGGGGGCAAGTCCATGCGGAGCATCGGCGACTGAGGAGAAGCCGTCGAAGGGCCCCTCCTGCCCGATGCCGGGCAGGAGGGCGCGTGCCCCGGCGGCGCCCGCCCGGCGGGATCGGCCGGACAGATCCTAGGTGGTGAAGGGGGTGGCCGAGTCAGCCGGTTGGAGGGCGGTGTCGGGGAGGAGGCCGAGCTGCTGGAGGACGCAGGCGCGGTCGTAGGCGTCCACACCCCGGGCGATCCGGCCGTCCTCGGCGAATTCGAGCAGGGCCATCAGGTCGAGCGAGAACCGCTTGCCCCGGGCCGACTCCGGGAGGCAGAGGAACGGCTGCCGGATCGTGGCGCCGTACCGGACGTGGGCCACCGCGTGGGAGGGGCCGAGCTGCACGCCGGTACAGACGGAGCGGATGTCGGCGAAGAGCTCCCCGGCCCGGCTGAAGTACTCCTGCAGCTCCGCGTGGCCCCGGTAGGTGTGGCCGAAGGCCTTGTCCTCGATGACGGCGTCCTCGGTGTAGTACGCCATGGCGTCGCCGGGGGCCGTGGGCGACTCCCACATGGCGACCCAGCGCTCCACGAACGCCCTGCGCTCGTGCTCGTCGAAGCCTGGCACGGGATCAGTCCTTTCCGGGAACAGCGGCGCGCGGGGACCAGTGCCGGAGCACGGCGGCCATCACCTGGGGCCGGGCCAGGCCTGCCGGGGAGCCGGTCAGGCTGACGGCGTCCCAGACCGCGGCGGCGACCCGGGCGTCGGCGGCCGCGGCGCGCATGGTGGCCCGGAAGGAGCGCGCCAGCAGGCCGGCCAGCGCTGGGTGGGTGCCCGGGACCTGCGGCATGGACCGGTCGGCCATGGTGGAGAACAGCCAGGGGAGCCGCACGGCCCGGGCGGCCTCCCGGTAGAACCGCCGGGGCAGGCCCGCCGTGCCCTCGGCCAGGCATTTTCGCAGCGCCTTCGCCTCCAGGGCGGCGACCGTCATGCCCGCCCCGTAGATCGGGTTGAGGCTGCACACCGCGTCCCCCACCGAGACCAGCCCCTCGGGGAGACTGCGCAGCCGGTGGAAGTCCCGGCGGAGGGAGGCCGGGTAGGCGAAGGAGGAGATCCCGGTGAGGGGCTCGGCGCCGCGCAAGGCGTGCCAGGTGTCGGGGGCCAACAGGCCCTCGGCGAAGCCGAGGAACTCCTCCGGCGCCGTCGGTGGGTGGTGGCCCTTGCCGAAGCCGTAGAGGGAGAGCACCCAGGCGTCGTTCTCCTGCTGGGTGAGGACGGCGCCGCGCGGGCGGCCCTGGGTCGCACCGATCAGCACGCCCTTGGCCGTGCCCAGGGCGCCCGGGGCCACCTGGTAGCGGCGGCTGGCGTAGGCGACGTCGACGTGCAGGCGCTGCACCGGGGGCTCCGGGTAACCCAGGGCCCGGTGCCAGGCGGCGCCCCGGCCCGCGCGGCCCATCGCGTCCACCACCAGGTCGGCGGCCACCGGCTCGGCGGAGTCGGGCCCGCCCGGGCGGGCCAGCCGGACCCCGACCACCCCGGCGGGGGCGTCGGCGAGGGGCTCGACGGCCTCGAGGCCCGTCCGCAGGGTGACGTCGGGCAGGGCGGCGACCCGCTCGCGCAACCGGCCTTCCAGGAAGGGCCGGCTCACCTGGAGCACCCGGCCGAGCGGCACCTGGCGCAGGCGCGAGCCGAAGAAGACGATCTCCAGCTCGTCCAACGCCCCGGCCAGCGTGCCGCCCTCGGCCGCCAGCTCCTCGACCAGCCCCGGGAAGAACTCCGCCAGCACGACCGCACCACCGGGTGTGAGCGAGTGGACGTGCGCCCCCTGCGGGACGCCGCGCCGGACGCCTGACCCGGCCGGGGCGCTGTCCCGCTCGACGAGCGTGACGTGGTCGAACACCCCGGAGAGCGCCCTGGCGGCACAGAGGCCGCTGATGCCCGCGCCGAGGACGACCGCGTGGCCGGTGCCCCGCCGGCCGCGGCTTCGCTCCGCACTCACGTCGCCTCCGATCGTCTGCGTCCTGACGGACCGTCGAGCTGGCGACGTCACCCTCCCACCCGGCCACCGGCCGACGGCAGCCCTTTTTCGAGCCGATCACTCGTCCGAGTGAGGGCGGCCGACGGTTTTCACCCGAACGGCCCCGAGAGGACAGGCAGAAGGCTCCCCGGCAGCAGCCGGGGAGCCTTCGGAGCGCAGGGCTTACCGGCCCAGGACGTTGACCACGTCGCCGATGACGATCACGGCCGGCGGCTTGATGCCCTCGGCCACGACCGTCTCGCCGATGGTGGCCAGGGTGGCGTCCACCCGGCGCTGGGCGGCGGTGGTGCCCTCCTGGACCACGGCCACCGGGGTCTCGCCCGCGCGGCCGTGCGCGATCAGGGCGGCGGCGATCTTGTCGATCTTGTCCACGGCCATCAGCAGGACCAGCGTGCCGGTCATCTGCGCGACGGCGGCCCAGTTGGTCAGCGAGCGCTCGTCCCCGGGGCCGACGTGGCCGGAGATGACGGTGAACTCGTGGGTCATGCCCCGGTGGGTGACCGGGATGCCGACGGCCGCGGGCACGCTGATCGAGCTGGAGATGCCGGGCACCACGGTGACCGGGATGCCCGCCTCGGCGCAGGCCAGCAGCTCCTCGCCGCCGCGCCCGAAGACGTACGGGTCGCCGCCCTTGAGCCGGACCACGAACTTGCCGGCCTTGGCGTGGTCGATCAGGGTCTGGTTGATCGCCTCCTGGGCCATGTACCGCCCGTACGGGATCTTGGAGGCGTCGATCACCTCGACGTGCGGCGGCAGCTCGGCGAGCAGCTCGCGCGGGGCCAGGCGGTCGGCCACCACCACGTCCGCGTCGGCCAGCAGGCGGCGGCCGCGCACGGTGATCAGGTCCGGGTCGCCCGGGCCGCCGCCGACCAAGGCGACGCCCGCCGGATGGGCGCGGTACTGGCGGGCGGCGATGGAGCCGTCCCGCAGGCCCTCGACGATGGTGTTGCGCAGGGCGGCCGAGTGGCGCGGGTCGCCGGTGAGGACGGCGACGGTGGCACCGGCGTCGTGCCCGGAGGCCGGGGTCCAGGCCGTGGCGGCGGAGGCGTCGTCGCTGCGGGAGCAGAACACCCGCAGGCTCTCGGCCTCGGCGCTGACCTGGTGGTTCACGGCCGGGTCGCTGCTGGCCACCAGCACGTACCAGGTGTCGGCGAGGTCGCCCGCCGCGTAGCCCCGCCGGTGCCAGGTGATCTCCCCCGCGTCGGCCATCGCCTGGACGGCCGGGGTGGTCTCCGGGGATATCAGGTGGATCTCGGCGCCGGAGGCGATCAGCGCCGGGAGACGCCGCTGGGCCACCTGGCCGCCGCCGACCACGACGACGCGGCGGCCGGCCAGCAGCAGGCCGACCGGGTACGGGGTGAGGCCCTCGGTGCTCGGGTGGGGGTTGGGCGCGGTCATCGGCGGGGCTCCTGGGTCGAGAGGGGTCGGGGGTGAGACGGACCCCCGCATCCGGCGCGCCCGGGGGTCTGTCGCACCATTCGCGTCGGATCAGGCCGGGTCTCCCCCAGCCTTCGGCCGGGAGGTGCCCCCTTGGTGCGTGCTCTCGGCGTGCGGCAGGAACGCCCTCGTAGCGGAGCCACTTGGGCGTTTCGGCCGTGCGGCGAGAGTGCGTGCCGGGCGGGCCGGCCCCGACGGGAATGGCGCGACAGACCCCTGCTGGATGCGGGGGTCCGGTGGAGCGTCAGGCCTTCTCGGTGACTCCGGCGGAGTCGAAGGTGGCTACATCGTGCATCGCGCGGGCCGCACTCTGCACCAGCGGCAGCGCGAGCAGCGCGCCGGTGCCCTCGCCCAGGCGCAGGTCGAGGTCGATCAGCGGACGCAGGCCGAGCCTGGCGAGCGCGGCCTGGTGGCCGGGCTCGGCCGAGCGGTGGCCGGCGATGCAGGCCGCCAGCACCTCGGGCGCGATGGCCTTGGCGACCAGCGCGGCCGAACCGGCGATCACGCCGTCCAGGATCACCGGCGTGCGCAGCGAGGCCGCGCCGAGCAGGAACCCGGCGATGGCCGCGTGCTCCAGACCGCCGACGGCGGCCAGTACGCCGATCGGGTCCGACGGGTCCGGCTGGTGCAGGGCCAGCGCCCGGCGGATCACCTCGACCTTGTGGGCGTGCATCTCGTCGTCGATGCCGGTGCCGCGCCCGGTCACCTCGGCCGGGTCCAGGCCCGCGAAGACCGAGATCAGCGCGGCGGAGGCGGTGGTGTTGGCGATGCCCATGTCACCGGTGATCAGCACCTTGTTGCCGGCCGCGACCAGGTCGCGGGCGGTCTCGATGCCGACCTCGATGGCCTTCTGGGCCTCCTCCCGGGTCATCGCCGGGCCCTGGGTCATGTCGTCGGTGCCCGGCTTGACCTTGCGCGGCAGCAGGCCGGTGGTGCGGCCCTGCTGGATCGCGTCCGGCAGCTCGCTGGCCACGCCCACGTCGACCACGCAGACCTCGGCGCCGACCTGGGCGGCGAAGGAGTTGACCACCGCTCCCCCGGCCAGGAAGTTGGCCACCATCTGCGCGGTGACCTCCTGCGGCCAGGGGGTGACGCCCTGGGCGTGCACGCCGTGGTCACCCGCGAAGATCGCGACGCACCCGGGCTCGGGGATCGGCGGTGGGCACTTGCGGCTCAGGCCGCTCAGCTGGGCCGCGATGATCTCCAGCATGCCGAGCGAACCGGCCGGCTTGGTCATCCGCTTCTGGCGGTCCCACGCGTCGCCGAGCGCCTTGGCGTCCAGCGGGCGGATGCCGCGCAGCGTCTCGGAGAGCAGGTCGTGCGGCTCCTCGCCGGGCAGCGCGCGGTTGCCGTACTGCTCCTCGTGCACGACCCAGGAGAGCGGGCGCTTCTTGGCCCAGCCCTGCTGCTGCAGCTCGGGCTCGTCCGGGAAGGCGTCCACGTACCCGACGCACAGGTACGCCACCACGTCCAGGTGCTCGGGCAGGCCGAGCTCGCGGACCATCTCCTCCTCGTCGAAGAAGCTCACCCAGCCGACGCCCAGGCCCTCGGCGCGGGCGGCCAGCCAGAGGTTCTCGACGGCGAGAGCGGCCGAGTACGGCGCCATCTGCGGCTGGGTGTGGCGGCCCAGGGTGTGGCGGCCGCCGCGGGTGCGGTCGGCGGTGACCACGATGTTGACCGGGGTCTCGAGGATGGCCTCGATCTTGATTTCCTTGAACTGCTTCGCCCGGCCCTTGGGGAGCGACTCGGCGTAGGCGTTGCGCTGACGCTCCGCCAGCTCGTGCATCCGCCGGCGGGTCTTCGCGGAGCGGATCACCACGAAGTCCCAGGGCTGGGAGTAGCCGACGCTGGGTGCCGTGTGGGCCGCCTCCAGGACGCGGATCAGCACCTCGTGCGGGATCGGGTCCGGGCGGAAGCCGTTGCGGATGTCGCGGCGCTCGCGGATCACCTGGTGCACGGCCTCACGGCCGGCCTGGTCGAAGCCGGGGGCGGCGGTACCGGGGCACTCGGCCGCCTCCTCCTGCTCGGCCTCGGCCTCGGCGTCCACGGGCTCAAGCACCTCGGGCGTCTCGGGCAGCTCGACGGCCTCGGGCGCGACCGCCTCGGCCTCGGGCTGCTCGGCGACCGCGACGGGCTCGGCCTCGGCGGCCGGGGCCTGGGCGACGGCGAGGTCCTGCGGGGCCAGGGCGTCGAGGAAGGCGGAGGTGCGCGAACGCGGCTGGCTCGGGATCGCCACCTGCTCGACGGCGACCGCCACCGGGGCGGCGGCCTGCTCGGCGGCCGGGGCGAGGACCACGGCCTCGGCGGGGAACTGCTCGGTGACCGGCTCGGTCACGGGCTCGGCGGACGGCTCGGCCACCGCCTGCAGCGGCAGCTCGGCGGCAGGCGCCTCGACGGCCGTGGCGGGCTCGACGGCAGGCTGCCCGGCCTCCGCCTCGACCTCGGCCTCGGGCTGCCCGGCAGGCGCAACGGCCTCGGCAGGCTCGGCGGACTCCGCCACGACGGCCTCCACCGGCTGCTCCGCCACCGGCTCGGCCGGCACCTGGACGGCCTGCGGCTCGGTGCCCGCCACCGGGACGGCCTGCTCGACGGCCTCGGCCGCCGGCTGCGCCGGGACCGGCACGACGTGCGCGGGGGCGTCCGGGGCGGCGGAGCCGTCGGCCACGGGCGCCTCGACGGCCTGGGCCGCGGCGGTGGCAGCGGGGTCGGTCACGGCCTCGCCCTGCGGGGCGGCCGGCGCCTCGAACGCGACCACGTCGACGGCGAGCGGCTCGGCCACGGCTTGCTCGACGGCGAGCGGCTCGGCCACGGTCTGCTCGGCGGCCACCGGCTCGGCAGCGGCGGGCTCGACGGACTCGGCCGGGAGCTCGGCCTGCGGGGCCACGGTCCGGGCCGCGGCCTCGGGGGCGAGGTCACCCGGCGCCGCGAAACCCTCGCCCTGCACCGGCACCGGCACCGCCGCGAGGTCGGCCTGCGGCGCGAGCGCCTCGCCCTGCGGGGCCACCGGCACCGCCGCGAAGTCCGCCTGCGGCGGCACACCCTGCGCGTGGACGGCATCCACCGGCACGGCCGCCGGCACGTCCACGGGGACGGGCGCCACGACGGCCTCGGCGACCGGCACCGCGGTCGGCACGCCGTGCGCGGGGGTCGCGGGGGCGGCGAAGCCTTCCTGCGGCTGCGGCACCGCCATCGGCTGCGGGACGACCGGGGTGCCGTGGGCGGGGGTGGCGCTCAGCGGCGCGGAGGGGCCGCGGTCGGCCAGCGAGCGGACCGGGACCTGGCCGGTCATCAGGGACGGGTCCGGGATCGGCGGGCCTGCGTGGAGCGGACGCCGGGGCGCCGCCTGAGCGGGCGTCACCGGCTGGGCGGCGGCCGCGGGCGGGGCCAGCGGCGGCCAGGACGGCTCGACCGGGGTGCCGGGCTGCCCGGTCTCCTCGACGGTGCGCAGCGTCATGGTGTCGGCGGGCTCGGCCAGCGCCTCGGGCGCCAGCGACTCGCCCCAGGAGCCCTGCGGGCCGGGCATGAGCAGGACGTCCTCCTCTTCCTCGTCGAGGAAGGTGAAGGCCGGGCGGCCCTCGGCGGGCCAGCCCTCGGTGACCGGCGGCGCGGGGTGCACCAGGCCGTCCGGCCCGGGCACGGCCTCGCCGTGCGGCCCGGCGGGCACCTCGGCCGCGCCGAGCGACGGCCCGGCGGCTCCGCCGAGGGACGGGGCCGTGGCTCCGCCGAGCGGCTGCTCTGGCTGTCCCTCAACCGGGACGTGGCCGCCATCGGTCATGTCAAAGCTCCTTCCGGGCCGCTCACGCGCCCTTGGCGCCGCGATCACCGACCGCCGCGCCCACTCCGCTCGGGGCGGGCCGTGCTCCGGCCCACCCGTCCACCTACCGCTTCCACCTGCTGGCGTCCGCCGCGCGCACCTCTGGCCCGTGCCGCCCACCGGGGTGGCACACCATCAGGGACAACGACCACCCGGGGGCAACCGGCACGACCGCGCCGGGCGCCGGGTGCATTCTTCCGGGCCGACCCGCGCCGCGTCGAATGCGCCCGTGCCTCCCCGGACCGGATAGCACCACGTCAAAAAGGTGGTAAACGTACCGGATCGGACACAGCTGCCCCGCCGCAGGCCACCCTACCGGCCGACGGGGACAGCCTCTCGAATCCCTGTCCGGATGGGACGTGGATCACCGGGTGCCTGGCACCCGGCCCGCCCAGGAGTGCTGTTCAGCCCGCCTGCTCACCCCAGAAGACCATGCTCTGCTCCCCCGCCCCCAGGCTCAGGCCGGTGCCCGCAGCCGGGTTGACCGTGAGCGGGGTGGACTGCAGCAGCGCGCCCTCCACCCGGTACCCGGCGCTGGTCACGGCCTCGCGGACGGCCTCCGCCTCGGCCAGGGTGTGGGCCACCGCGACCAGCCGCTCCGGGCGGCGGGCCAGCACGGCGCGGACGGTCTCGGCGCCGCCGGACTCCACCACGACGGCGTCAGGTTCGGGCAGCCCGCCCAGCACCTCGGGCCCGACCCCGTGCACGGCGTCCACCTCGACGCCGTACCGGCGCGCGTTCACCGCGATCTGGGCGCAGGCCGAGCGGTCCGCCTCGACAGCCACCACGGCGGCGCCGAAGCGCGCCGTCTCGACCGCGAGCGCGCCGGTGCCGGCGCCGACCACCCAGACCAGGTCGCCCGGCACCGGCCCGATCTTGGCCACCGCGAGGGCGCGTACGTGCGGCGGGAGCGCGTGCCCGGCGCCGGCCGCCACCTGGGCGCCGCGCTCCGCGCCCGCGTACGCCTCAGCGGGCAGTGCCCAGCCGCGCTCCGTACCGGGGAAGCCCACCGGGCGCCCGGCCAGCCAGCCGGCCGCCTCGTCCACCTGCGTCTGCCCCGGCCCGCCGATCACCAGGACCACGGCGGGCTCGCGCCAGACCTGGTCCGGCACCCGCTCGGAGGTCAGCACGGTGACGTCCTCGTCCGGGGTGCCGAGCGCCTCGCAGACCACGAAGGTGCGGTGCACCCCACGCAGCATCAGGGCCAGCTCGCTGGGGCCCGCGTCGGGGCTGGTGAGCACGGCGACCTTGGGGTGGGCGCGGCAGACGTTGGCCGCCCGGCGCAGCCTGCCCCCGTGGGTGGAGACCACCTGGGCGTCCTCCCAGGGCATCCCGGCCCGGGCGAAGGCGGCGGCCACCGAGGAGACGGCGGGCAGCACCTCGAGTTCGAGTCCGTGCTCGGGGCGGCGCAGGGTGCGGACCACGCCGAAGAAACCGGGATCGCCCTCGGCGACCACCACGGCCGTGCCGCGGTGCTCGGCGATCCGACGGGCCGCCAGCTGCACGCTGCCCAGCGCTATCCGCTCGGCGCCCTCCGGCACCGGCAGCGCGGCCAGCTGGTACGGCGCCCCCGCGACCAGGGTGGCCGAGGCCAGGGCCGCGCTGGCCGCCTCCGTCAGCGGCGTGCCGTCCCACCCGACGACCGTGATCCGGTCAGCCATCTGCCGCTGCTCCTCTGCGTCCTCGCCCCCGCGGGCGCCCCCGTGGTCTTCCGAGCAGAGGCTACCGGTTGGGATGCCTCGAACGTCCTAGCCCCGCAGGGCGTCCTCGCGGAGCGCGGCGTGGTCGACCAGCTCCAGGTCCTCCGGGAGCAGGCTCCACAGGATGAGGTCGGTGCGGCTCTCCTCGCCGTCGGTGCCCCATTCGCCGCCGCGCACTATCCAGGCGCTGCGCAGCACGCCCTCGCTGATCGAGCCGATCTTCTGGGCCACCTGCTGGGCGGCGGTGTTGCCCGCGGCCGTGCGCAGCTCCAGGCGGTGGAAGCCGCGGTCCTCGAAGAGCCACTGGGCGACCCCGAGCACGGCCTCCGGCGCGTAGCCCTCGCCGCGGGCCCAGGAGGCCGTGATGAAGACCGCCTCGGTGGAGAGCAGCCGCCAGTCGGTGGAGCGCAGCTCGACCACGCCGACCAGACGCTGGGTCAGGTGCTCGGTGACGGCGAAAACGATTCCTCGCCCGGAGATGCGGCGCGCGGGCGCGAGACTGCGCGACCACTCCAGCGCGTGCGCCTCGGTGAAGGGCTGCGGGATCGCCGTCCAGGCGTGCACCAGCTCGTCGGCCATCATGGCGGTCAGGCTGGGGGCGTCGTCGTCCGCAAGCGGGCGCAGCAGCAGCCTCTCGGTGCTGATGGCGGTCTCGGGGAAGCTCGCTGGCATGCCGTCTCTCCTCGCCGGGTCGTGGACACACCGTACGGCCCGGCACGTTACTCGGGCGGGTCAGCCTATCCGAACAGGGTCCCCGCCGTGGTGTGGCGGGGACCCTGTTCCGAGGCGTCGTCAGGTAGCGGTGGGTCAGAACGCGGGGATGACGCTGCCCTGGAAGGTGCTGGTGATGTACTGCTTGACCTCCGGGGAGTGCAGCAGGGTGGCCAGCTTCTGGACCCGCGGGTCGTTCTCCTTGCCCTTCTTGACGGCCAGGATGTTGGCGTACGGGTTGCCCTCGGCCTTCTCCAGCAGGATGGCGTCGGTGGCGGGCTTGAGGCCCGAGTCGAGCGCGTAGTTGCCGTTGATCACGGCGGCGTCGAGGTCGGCCTCCGAGCGGGGCAGCTGGGCGGCGTCCAGCTCCTTCCACTTCAGGTTCTTCGGGTTGGCCGTGATGTCCGCCGGGGTGGCGGAGGTGCCGACGCCGTCCTTGAGGGTGATGAGCTTGTTGTCGGCGAGCAGCTTGAGCGCCCGGCCCTCGTTGGTGGCGTCGTTGGGGATGCCGACGGTGGCGCCGTTGGCCAGCTCCTCCGCCTTCTTGACCTTCTTCGAGTACAGGCCCAGCGGCTCCAGGTGCACGGTCTCGACCGAGACGATGTCGGTGCCGTGCTTCTTGTTGAAGTCCTCCAGGTACGGCACGTGCTGGAAGTAGTTCGCGTCCGCCGACCCGTCCTGCACCGCCGTGTTGGGGACCACGTAGTCGGTGACCACCTTCACGTTGAGCTTCAGGCCCGCCTTGTCGGCCAGGTTCTTCTGGACGTACTCCAGGATCTGGGCGTGCGGCGTGGGGCTGGCGATCACCGTCAGCGGCGCGTTGGCGTCGGCCGAGCTGCCGGAGCCCGAGGACGAGGAGGAGCTGCAGGCCGTCAGGCCGAGGGCGAGGCCGGCGGTGAGCAGGACGCTGGTGGCCTTCAGGGTGTTACGCAGGATGTTACGCACGAAAAGTGCCTTTCTCCGTTGGAGCGTGGGCCAGGGGTGAGGCCCGGGTCGGTGGGGTCAGCCGGCCGGGGTGGCGGCCGGGCGACGGGGGCGCAGCAGGCGGGCGCGGCCGCCGCTGCGGCCGCGGTCGCTCAGCCGGCGGACGACGAGGTCGCCGGCCAGCTGGATGACGGTGACGATGATCACCAGTTCGGCGACGATGACCCACATGAAGGCGGTCTCGAAGCGCAGGTAGCCGTAGTTGACGGCGAGGGTGCCGAGGCCGCCGCCGCCGACGGTGCCGGCCATCGCGGAGAAGGCGATCAGCGCGATGATCGTGGTGACGACGGAGGAGACCAGGGCGGGCAGCGACTCGGGCAGCAGCACCTTGCGCACTGCCGTCCACGTCCCGCCGCCCATCGCGTGGACGGCTTCGAGCAGGCCGCTGTCCACCTCGCGGACGGCCGTCTCGACCAGGCGGGCGAAGAACGGGATGGCGCCGATGGCCAGCGGCACGCTGGCGGCCTGCCAGCCGAGGGTGGTGCCCACCAGGCCGCGGGTGAAGTCCAGCAGGGCGACCATCAGGATCACGAACGGCAGCGAGCGGCCGATGTTGACCACGGTGCCGACCACCCGGTTGACCGGGAGGTTCTGCAGCGCGCCGCCCCGGTCGGTGAGCACCAGCAGAAGCCCGAGCGGCAGGCCGAGCAGGATGGTGGCCAGGGTGGCCACGCCGACCATCTGGAAGGTCTCGACGGTCGCGGGGCGCATCAGCTCCCACATCTGGTCCCACGTCATGCCGCCGCTCCCTTCTGCGCGAGCACGTCCACCTGGAGGCCCTGCTCGCGCAGGAAGCCGATCGGCACCACGTTGTCGTGCTGCGGCCCGGGCAGTTCGACCCGCATCCGGCCGACCATCCGGCCGGAGACGGTCTCCACGGCGGCGCCGAGGATGTTGATGTCGATCTGGTAGGTCCGGGCCAGCTGGGAGACGAACGGCCTCGCCGAGGTGTCGCCCTGGAAGGTGATCTCCAGGACGGTGTTGCCGGGGTGGCCCTCGCCGAACTCGCCGAGCGGGAAGAGCTCCCGGGCCAGCAGCGAGCCCTCGGTGGCGAGCAGGTCGGTGAGCTTGCCCGACTCGACCACCTTGCCGCCGCGCATCAGGGCGGCGGAGTCGCAGACGTTCTTGATCACGTCCATCTCATGGGTGATCAGCAGCACCGTCAGGCCCAGCTGCTGGTTGAGCTGGCGCAGCAGCGCCAGGATCGAGCGGGTGGTCTCCGGGTCGAGCGCGGAGGTCGCCTCGTCGGAGAGCAGCACCTTGGGGTCGCCGGCCAGGGCGCGGGCGATGCCCACGCGCTGCTTCTGGCCGCCGGAGAGCTGGCTCGGGTAGGCGCGGGCCTTGTCGGCCAGGCCCACCAGGTCGAGCAGCTCGGCGGCCTTGCGGCGGCGCCGGGTGCGGTCCAGGCCGGTGATCTCCAGCGGCAGCTCGACGTTCTCCTGCACGGTGCGCGAGGAGAGCAGGTTGAAGTGCTGGAAGACCATGCCGATCCGCTGCCGGGCCTCGCGCAGCTCGCGCCCGGCGCGCTGCTCGGTGCCGCGCAGGGCGGTCAGCTCGACGCCGTCCACGGTGACGGTGCCGGAGCTGGGGCGCTCCAGCATGTTCACGCAGCGGATCAGCGTGGACTTGCCCGCGCCGCTGGTGCCGACGACTCCGTAGACCTCGCCCGGACGCACGTGCAGGTCGACCCCGGCGAGGGCGGTGACCTCGCGGCCACGGGAGCGGTAGACCTTCATCAGGCCTTTGGTGGTGATCACAGCTGCTTCCGTTGTTCGTGGGCGCACGGCGTGGGGCCAGCGCGCCCGGAGGCGGTCAGCGGCGCGGAAGGCGCCTGTGAAGGGGGGTCAGCTCCTGCCATACCTACGATCGTGGCCGCTGAGCCGTGGGGGTGCGCGTGGGCATGGCCCTTACGTGTCAGCGGGGACGACGCGGCGTGGGAAGGTCCGCGCGGAGCCAACCGCATGGAGAGGGGAGCCGGGCTGGGGCGGAATCGCTCAGCAGCTACACATTCGACACGTCCGACAGCGACAGCGGCAGAGCCCGGCGCCCGGCATCGTGCCGGTGGGGGTGCAGGTCGTCGTCGTGGTCATGGCTGCAAGTAAATCAGACCGGCGCGCAAGGTCCCAATGAACAGGACTCGTTGTCCGGAATGCGGACACGGGCCAGACGGCAGAAGGGGTACGGGAGCGTTTTCCGTACCCCTTCTGCTCAGATTCACGCCGCGACGGACTCCGCCACGGGCTTGCTCATGGTGACCAGGCTCAGGCGGCGGCTGACCTCACGGACCTCCGTCTGCTGGTAGCCGTGCCGGGCGTACAGCCGCTGGTTGCCGAGGCTGCGGTGGCCGGTGAACAGTTCGAACGACGTCACCTCCGCCTCGCCGCCGAGCCGCCGCTCGACCGCCTCCAGCAGGCGGCCGCCGAGGCCGTGCCGCTGCATCCGGGGGTGCACGACCAGGCGGTTGATCCGCCCGACCCCGCGCTCGTCGACCAGGCCGCGGACGGTACCGACGACCTCGTCGCCGAGGCGGGCGACCAGCACGTGCCGCTCGGCCAGTTCGGCGCGCAGACTCTCCAGGCTCTGGGTCAGGGGCTCGATCGCCCAGTCCCCGTAGAGCTCGGCCTCGCTCTGGTACCCGAGGTACTGGAGCTTGAGGATCTGCTCCGCGTCCTCCTCGTTCGCCACCGAGATGATCACACTCATGCCCATGTACAGGGGCCTCCCTATCGCTTGGTGCCCGGTGCCAGTTCTGAGGGTCCGCACCGACGGCCTGCCGGAAGGTGTTCACGCTCAGTATCCGACCCCTCCGACCACCGTCAAGGGGACGTTAGCCACCGCCTTACCCGCGCGCCGCCTGTACTCAACCTCTACGTGGTCAGCGTCACGTACGGCATGTCAGCTCGGGCGGTGGGTGTGGAGCATGGCGCGGAGGCAGGCGAGGCAGCGGGAGCGGGTGGGGCCGATACTGCCCGGCGGCATGTTCAGGGCTTGGGCCAACTGGCGGTACGTGAGTTCGGGTGATTCGGCGAGGGCGGTCAGCAGTTCGGGACAGCGGCCGGGGAGGCGGGCGAGGGCTGCTCGTACGGCGCGGCGGAGGTCGTTGGCGAGGGCTTCGTCCTCGGCGGACGGGGAGTGCACGGACGGTCAACGAGTCACCGAGGGCGCGGGGTGCGGCGGCGGCTCCCCACTTGGCCGCAAAGGTGATCGAGATGTGACCGGCCGATCTTCAACTCGCGTGGCGGGATCACTACCGTACGTCCGTATGCAGAACGGCGACCCGACCCCGGGGCAGGACAGAGCAGACGACGACGCGCGTTGGAACGTCACACTCGACGATGACTTCGTGAACGCGGCGACCATCAAGGAGGAGACGGTCCGCCGCCCGGGCGGCGGCCGCCCGCCGAAACGGGTCTGGCCGCGGAACCTCGCGCTGGCACTCGGGACAGCCGCGCTGACGCTCCTCGCGTTCAAGCTGGCGGAGCCCTCCCCGGACAGGGCCACCGATCGGTCCGGCCCGGCGGCTTCCGCAACGGTGTCCGCGGCGCCGTCCGCCACTGCGACGGCTTCCGCCGCTCCGTCGGCCGCCGCGGGCCGCCCCCAGATCCCGCTGGACCAGGCCTTCCCCGCCGAGGTGAGGACCGCATCCGGCGCCCTCTACACGAAGGTGGGTGCGACCACCCTGCCTTCGTGCACCGAACCGGACTCGGTCGGCCCCCGGCTGGCCGCGATGATCAAGGAGAGCAGAGGCTGCGTGGCCGAGCAGATCGCGCTCTACAAGGACTCCGGCAACGACCAGTTCAACCTGGCCGTCTTCACCATGAGGGACCCGAAGGACACGGTCCGCCTGGTCACCGAGCTCAGCACGGCCTTCGACGACTTCGAAGTCGGGGCGCAGGCCCCGCCACCGACCGCCGGCCTTCGCACCCTGCCCCCGGACAGCGGCATGGTCCAGGCCTTCACCGGCTCCGGCCGGGCGGTGATCGCCGGCCTCGGCCAGTGGTCCGACGGCCGTTCCACCGACCGTCAGGCAATCGTCGACCGGCTGACCCCGCTGCAGGAAGCGATCGGAAAGACCGTTCTCGCCTACGAATCCCAGCACTGACCCACGGACGGACCCTTCTGGCAGCAGGACCGCTGGATCGTTCCGGGGCCTCAGCTCACCCAGTCCTGCTGGGTGGCCAGGTCGGCCTTGATCTCGCTGAGCTGGACGGCGACGGCCGAGGGGGCGGTGCCGCCGCGGCCGTTGCGGGAGGCGATGGCGCCGTGGACGCTGAGGACGGAGCGGACGTCCGGGGTGAGGTGCGGGGAGATGGCGGCGAACTGGGTGTCGGTGAGGTCGGAGAGCTCGATGCCCTCGGCCTCGCAGACCTTGACGCAGGCCCCCGCGACCTCGTGGGCGACGCGGAAGGGGACACCCTGCTTGACCAGCCACTCGGCGATGTCGGTGGCCAGGGAGAAGCCGGCCGGGGCCAGCTCCTCGAGGCGCTCGCGGTGGACGGTGAGGGTGGCCATCATGCCGGTGAAGGCGGGGAGCAGGACTTCGAGGGTGTCGCAGGAGTCGAAGACCGGCTCCTTGTCCTCCTGGAGGTCCCGGTTGTAGGCGAGCGGGAGGGCCTTGAGGGTGGCGAGCAGGCCGGTCAGGTTGCCGATCAGGCGGCCGGACTTGCCCCGGGCCAGCTCGGCGATGTCCGGGTTCTTCTTCTGCGGCATGATCGAGGAGCCGGTGGAGAAGGCGTCGTGCAGCGTGATGAAGCCGAACTCCTTGGTGTTCCAGATGATCACCTCCTCCGCGATCCGGGAGAGGTTGATCCCGATCATCGCCGTCACGAAGGCGAACTCGGCGACGAAGTCCCGCGAGGCGGTGCCGTCGATCGAGTTGCCGACCGAGCCCCGCTCGAAGCCGAGGTCGGCCGCGACCGCCTCCGGGTCGAGCCCGAGCGAGGAGCCGGCCAGCGCACCGGAGCCGTACGGCGAGACGGCGGTGCGGACGTCCCACTGGCGCAGCCGCTCGGCGTCCCGTCCGAGGGCCTGCACGTGCGCGAGGACGTGGTGGGCGAAGAGCACCGGCTGGGCGTGCTGGAGGTGGGTCCGGCCGGGCATCGCGGTGGCGGGGTGGGCCTCGGCGAGGCCGACCAGGGCGTGCTGGAGGTCGAGCAGCAGACCGCCGATGATCTTCGCGTGGTCCCGCAGGTACATCCGGAAGAGCGTGGCGATCTGGTCGTTGCGCGAGCGCCCGGCCCGCAGCTTGCCGCCGAGCTCGGCACCGAGCCGCTCGAGCAGCCCCCGCTCCAGGGCGGTGTGCACGTCCTCGTCGGCCACCGTGCCGGTGAAGGTGCCGGCCTCGACGTCGGCGAGCAGCTGGTCGAGCCCGCCCAGCATGCCGGCCAGCTCCTCGGCGCTCAGCAGCCCCGCCTTGGCGAGCACCCGGGCGTGCGCCTTGGAGCCCGCGATGTCGTACGGGGCGAGCCGCCAGTCGAAGTGCACCGAGGCGGAGAGCTTGGCCAGCGCCTCGGAGGGGCCGTCGGCGAAGCGCGCGCCCCAGAGTCGGACGTCAGCGTTGTTCTGGTCGGCGGTCATCGCTTGGGCTCCTTCGCTCAGTGGGGTGGGTTGGGGTGAGCCCCGGCCGCGGGGGGACGGCCGGGGCTCTGTGGGGGGTGGTTCTTCGGTGTTACGCCAGGTCGCGGCGGGCGGCGATCTTCGAGGACATGCCGAAGATCTCGATGAAGCCCTTGGACATCGACTGGTCGAAGGTGTCGCCGGTGTCGTAGGTGGCGAGGTTGAAGTCGTACAGCGACTGGTCGGACTTGCGGCCGTTGACCACGGCCTTGCCGCCGTGCAGGACCATCCGGATCTCGCCGGAGACGGCCTGGTTGGCCTCGTTGATGAAGCCGTCCAGCGCGCGCTTGAGCGGGGAGAACCACAGGCCGTCGTAGACCAGCTCGGCCCAGCGCTGCTCGACCTGCCGCTTGTAGCGGGCCAGCTCGCGCTCGACCGTGACGTTCTCCAGGGCCTGGTGGGCGGTGATCAGGGCGATCGCGCCGGGGGCCTCGTAGATCTCCCGGGACTTGATGCCGACGAGGCGGTCCTCGACCATGTCGAGGCGGCCGACACCCTGGGCACCGGCCCGCTTGTTGAGCTCCTCGACGGCCTGCAGCACGGTGACCTTGCGGCCGTCGATCGCGACCGGCACGCCGGCCTCGAAGGTGATGATCACCTCGTCCGCCTCGCGCGGGGTGGCCGGGTTCTGCGTGTACTCGTAGACGTCCTCGATCGGGGCGTTCCAGATGTCCTCCAGGAAGCCCGTCTCGACGGCGCGACCGAAGACGTTCTGGTCGATCGAGTAGGGGTTCTTCTTGGTGGTGACGATCGGGAGGTTCTTGGCCTCGGCGAAGGCGATCGCCTTGTCCCGGGTCATCGCGTAGTCGCGGACCGGGGCGATGCACTTGAGCTCGGGGGCCAGCGACTGGATGCCGACCTCGAAGCGGACCTGGTCGTTGCCCTTGCCGGTGCAGCCGTGGGCGACGGTGGTGGCGCCGTGCTTCTTGGCGGCGGCCACCAGGTGCTTGACGATCGCCGGGCGGGAGAGCGCCGAGACCAGCGGGTACTGGCCCTGGTAGAGGGCGTTGGCCTTGAGCGCCGGCAGGCAGTACTCGTCGGCGAACTCCTCGCGGGCGTCGGCCACCTCGGCCTCGACCGCGCCGCAGTCCAGCGCACGCTGGCGGATCGCCGACAGGTCCTCGCCGCCCTGGCCGACGTCGACCGCGACGGCGATGACCTCGGCGCCGGTCTCCTCGGCGATCCAGCCGATGCAGACGGACGTGTCCAGACCGCCCGAATAGGCGAGTACGACGCGCTCGGTCACGGCTTTCTCCTTCACAGCAGTCACAAACAGGTGAACAGGCTTACGGCGATAGGCATAAGTATGCACTACACCGTATGGATTGCAAAGCCCCTGGTCAGGGCTGGTTCCAGCGGGGGTCAGCGGGCCTCGGCGGCTACTGGGCCTTGGCCTGGGCCAGCTGCATCAGGTGGTCGGCCAGGGCCTGGCCGCCGGCCGGGTCACGGCTGATCAGCAGGACGGTGTCGTCGCCCGCGATGGTGCCGATGATCTCGAAGACCTCCGCCTGGTCGATCGCGGAGGCCAGGAACTGGGCGGCCCCCGGCGGGGTGCGCAGCACCACGAGATTGCCGGAGGCCGTGGCCGAGACCATCAGCTCGCCGGCCAGCCGGGCCATCCGGCCCTCGCTGGCGGACTCGCCCATCGGGGCGCGCGGCGTGCGGTCGCCACCCTCGGCCGGGACGGCGTAGATGAGTGCGCCGTCCCGGTTCCGGATCTTGACCGCGCCCAGCTCGTCCAAGTCCCGCGAGAGGGTGGCCTGGGTGACCACGAGTCCGTCGTCGGCCAGCAGCTTGGCCAGCTGGCTCTGCGAGCGCACGGGTTGACGGGTCAACAGGTCCACGATCCGCCGGTGGCGCGCGGTGCGGGTCTGCGGCACCTGGGCGGTCGGCCCGGCGGCGGGCTGGTCGGGATGGGAAGCGGTCATACTGATAATTCTCCCGGACTAACCGCGCGGCTTCGCGTCGGGGGCCGCTTCGGAGGCCGCTTCGAGCGCCGCCTGGAGCACGGCGGGCAGCGCGGCCAGGAACCGCTCCGCCTCCGCCTCGGTCAGCACCAGCGGCGGCACCAGCCGGACGGCGTCCGGCACGGCCGCGTTCACCAGGAACCCGGCCTCCTGCGCCGCGGCCTGCACCAGGCCCGCGACGGGCTGGTCGAGCACGATGCCGAGCAGCAGCCCGGCGCCCCGGACGTGGCTGACCAGGGGCGACCCGATCGCCTCGATGCCCGCCCGCAGCAGCTCGCCGGTCTTGCGGACCTGCGCCAGCAGGCCCTCGCTCTCGATGGTGTCGAGCACCGCGAGGGCGGCTGCCGCGACCACCGGGTTGCCCCCGAAGGTGGTGCCGTGCTGGCCCGGCTGGAGCAGCTCGGCCGCCTCGCCGTACGCGATCACGGCGCCGATCGGCAGCCCGCCGCCGAGGCCCTTGGCCAGCGTGATGACGTCCGGCTCGACGCCCTCGAAGGCCTGGTGGGCGAACCAGTACCCCGTCCGGCCGATGCCGGTCTGCACCTCGTCGAGGACGAGCAGGGTCCCGGTGGCCCGGGTGATCTCCCGGGCCTCGCGCAGGTAGCCGTCGGGCAGCGGGATCGCGCCGTTCTCGCCCTGGATCGGCTCCAGGAAGACGGCGGCCGTCTCGGTGGTGACGGCGGCCCGCAGCGCCTCGATGTCCCCGAAGGGCACATGGGTGACGTCGCCGGGCAGCGGGCGGAAGGGGGCCTGCTTGGCGGGCTGGGCGGTGAGGGCGAGCGAGCCCATCGTCCGGCCGTGGAAGGCGCCCTCGAGGGAGACCAGGTGGGTGCGGCCGGTCAGCCGGCTGAGCTTGAAGGCGGCCTCGTTGGCCTCGGCGCCCGAGTTGCAGAAGAAGACCCGGCCGGGCCGGTCGTCCAGCGCGATCAGCCGCTCGGCCAGCCGGACGGTGGGCTCGGCCATGAAGAGGTTGGAGACGTGCCCCAGCTCGCCGATCTGCCGGCCGACCGCCTCGACCACCGCGGGGTGGGCGTGGCCCAGCGCGTTGACGGCGATGCCGCCGACCAGGTCGAGGTACGGCTTGCCGTCCTCGTCCCAGACGGTGGCGCCCGCCCCGCGCGCCAGCGGCAGCCGGGGGGTGCCGTAGTTGTTCATCAGCGCGTGCTGCCACCGCTGGGTCACCTGCTGGTTGGTCGTCATGCCAAGCCCCCGGTCACGATCTCGTCGGTGTCCGGCACGACCATGGTGCCGATGCCCTCGTCGGTGAAGATTTCCAGCAGCAGCGAGTGCGGGACCCGCCCGTCCAGCACGCGGGCCGTGCCGACGCCGGAGCGGACGGCGTTCAGGCAGCCCTCCATCTTCGGCAGCATGCCGGTGGCCAGCGTCGGCAGCAGCTCCTCCAGCTCGCCCGCGCTGAGCTGGCTGATCACGTCGTCCGAGTGCGGCCAGTCCGCGTACAGGCCCTCGACATCGGTGAGCACCACGAGCATCTCGGCGCCGAGCGCCACGGCCAGCGCGGACGCGGCGGTGTCGGCGTTGATGTTGTAGACGTGGCCGTCGCCGCCCCGGGCGATGCTGGAGATCACCGGGATGCGGCCGTCCGCGATGAGCGCCTTCACGGCGCCCGCCTCGACGTTGACGATGTCGCCGACCAGGCCGATGTCCACCTGCTCGCCGTCCACCACGGCGTACCGCTTGACCGCCGTCATGGTGTGCGCGTCCTCGCCGGTCATGCCGACGGCGAACGGGCCGTGCTCGTTGAGCAGCCCGACCAGCTCCCGCTGGACCTGACCGGCCAGCACCATCCGCACGACGTCCATCGTCTCGGGGGTGGTGACGCGCAGGCCGTTGGTGAAGGAGGACTGCAGGCCCAGCTTGTCCAGCTGCTTGCTGATCTGCGGGCCGCCGCCGTGCACCACGACCGGGTGCAGCCCGGCGTAGCGCAGGAAGACCACGTCCTGGGCGAAGGCCGACTTGAGCTCGTCGTCGACCATGGCGTTGCCGCCGAACTTGATCACCACGGTCTTGCCGTGGAAGCGCTCCAGCCAGGGCAGCGCCTCGATGAGCGTCATCGCCTTGGGCAGCGCGGTGTTGTTCCGGGCCTGTTCGCCCTTGGGTGCGATCTGCACGTCTGTGTCCCGTTTTTTGAGGCGCTGTCAGGTGGAGTAGGCGCTGTTCTCGTGCACGTAGTCGGCGGTGAGGTCGTTGGTCCACACCGAGGCGGCCGCCTGGCCGGCGTGCAGGTCGGCGGTGATGACGATCTCCCGGCCCGTCATGTCCACCAGGTCGCGGTCCTCGCCGACGCTGCCGTTCCTGCAGACCCAGATGCCGTTGATCGCGACGTCCAGCCGGTCGGGGTCGAAGGCGGCGCTGGTGGTGCCGATCGCGGCCAGCACCCGGCCCCAGTTCGGGTCCTCGCCGTGCAGGGCGCACTTGAGCAGGTTGTTCCGGGCGACGGTGCGGGCGACGTCGACGGCCTCGTCCTCGGTGGCGGCGCCGGTCACGTCGATCCGGATGTCCTTGCTGGCGCCCTCGGCGTCGCCGATCAGCTGGCGGGCGAGGTCCGCGCAGACCACCCGCACGGCCTCGGCGAACTCGGCGGCGTCCGGCACGATGCCGGAGGCCGCCGAGGAGAGCAGCAGCACGGTGTCGTTGGTGGACATGCAGCCGTCGGAGTCGGCCCGGTCGAAGGTGGTGCGGGTGGCGGCGCGCAGCGCGGTGTCCAGGTCGGCGGCGTTCAGCGCCGCGTCGGTGGTCAGCACCACCAGCATGGTGGCCAGGCCCGGGGCGAGCATGCCCGCGCCCTTGGCCATGCCGCCGACCGTCCAGCCGCCCGGGCTGGTGGCCTGGGCGGTCTTGTGCACGGTGTCGGTGGTCTTGATCGCGATCGCGGCCTGCTCGCCGCCGGTGCCGCTGAGGGCCTGGGCGGCCTGCTCGACGCCGGGCAGCAGCAGGTCCATCGGCAGCCGGACGCCGATCAGGCCGGTGGAGGCGACGGCCACCTCGCCCGCGTTGAGCTTCAGCTCCTCGGCCACCTTCTCGGCGGTGGCGTGGGTGTCCTGGAAGCCCAGCGGGCCCGTACAGGCGTTGGCCCCACCGGAGTTGAGCACGACGGCGGAGACCTGACCGCTCTTCAGCACCTGCTGCGACCAGAGCACCGGCGCGGCCTTGACCCGGTTGGAGGTGAAGACGCCGGCCGCCGCGTAGGACGGGCCGTCGTTGACCACCAGGGCGAGGTCCGGCAGGCCTGAGGCCTTCAGGCCGGCGGTGACCCCGGCGGCCCGGAAGCCCTTGGCAGCGGTGACGCCGATGTTCATGGTGCTACTCCGATCAGGGGCAGGCCCAGCTCTTCCGGCAGGCCGAGGGCGATGTTCATGCTCTGCACCGCGCCACCGGCGGTGCCCTTCACCAGGTTGTCGATCGCGCTCACCACGATCACCCGCCCGGCGTGCTCGTCGAGGGCGACCTGCACCAGGGCGGCGTTCGACCCGTACACGCTGCTGGTCTGCGGCCACTGGCCCTCCGGGAGCAGCCGGACGAACGGCTCACCGCCGAAGGCCTTCTCGTACGCCGCCCTGACGGCTTCGTACGTCACGCCGGGCTTGGCCTTGGCGCTGCAGGTGGCCAGGATGCCGCGCGGCATCGGCGCGAGGGTGGGCGTGAACGATACGGTCACCTGCTCGCCCGCGACAGGGCTCAGGTTCTGCGCCATCTCCGGCGTGTGGCGGTGACCGCCGCCGACGCCGTACGGGCTCATCGAGCCCATCACCTCGCTGCCGAGCAGGTGCGGCTTGACGGCCTTGCCCGCACCGGACGTGCCGGAGGCGGCCACGATCACGGCCTCGGGCTCGACCAGGCGCTCGGCGTACGCGGGGAACAGCGCGAGCGTCACGGCGGTGGGGTAGCAGCCGGGGACGGCGATCCGCTTGGTGGCGCGCAGCTTCTCCCGGTGGCCGGGCAGTTCGGGCAGGCCGTAGGGCCAGGTGCCCGCGTGCGGCGAGCCGTAGAACTTCTCCCAGGTGGCGGCGTCCTTCAGCCGGAAGTCCGCCCCGCAGTCCACCACCAGCACGTCCTCGCCCAGCGCCTCGGCCACGGCGGCCGACTGGCCGTGCGGCAGCCCGAGGAACACCACGTCGTGCCCGGCCAGCACCTCCGCCGTGGTCGGCTCCAGCACCCGGTCGGCCAACGGCAGCAGATGCGGCTGCAACTCCCCGAACCGCACCCCGGCGTTCGACCCACCGGTCAACGCCCCGATCTCGACCTCGGGATGCCCGAGCAGCAGACGCAGCGCCTCACCCCCGGCATACCCACTCGCGCCGGCTACGGCCACTCGCACTGTCATGACACTCCCTCCTTCGATGTGGCATGAATATACGCATCACGGAACATTCATGCAAGGAGGATCCGGCGGGACGCTTGCGGCCTCCCCTGACTCGGCGCTTCAGTAGGCCGGCAAGCGGTCGAACTGGCCGACTGAGCACGACCCGCAGAAAGGACGGCCGGTGAAGACGCTGGTGGCAGAGGACGTCGTGGAGGAGCTTCAGACCGCGGGAGACGAGGCGGTCCGCTGGTATGTCGCGGCCTGCGCCGAGCGGATGGCTCCGCTGTTCATCGGCCTTCGGACGGGCGAGGCCGGCCGGGAAGCCGACGTGGAGCTCTACAGGGAGTCCGTGCTCGACCTCTGGCGGACCGACCGCCCGATGTCCGACGCCGCCGAGCGGGCCCGCCTGCTCGACCGGTTCCCCGAACTGCAGCCCGCCGGGGACGGCAGTACCGACATCGTCGGCGCGTACACGCACTTCGCGTGCCTGGTCCTGCGTCACGCCCTTTTGGCCAACGCTTCCGGGAGCGCCGACCATGCCGTGTCCTGCGGCCACGCGTCTCTCGCCGCGACGGGCATGCTGGACCGGAGCACCGCGGGCGCTGTGTTCAGAGCCGAGGAGCAGCGGCTGCAGAGCCTCTCGGTCTCCGACAACGCCGCCGGGGTGTGGGACGCGAGCGTGAGCGCCGGACGTGAGTGCTTTCGCGCGGTGGTGAGCCGCATCGGCAGACAAGCCCGCTGACACGGCACCTCAACCGGCCGACTGAGGTGCTCGCTCACACCTCCGTGTCAGAAGTCCTGCAGGACGCGGTCGAGGGCCGAGCGGCCCAGCGGGCCCCAGTTCGGCTTGCCGCCGGGGAGGCCGCGGTCGCCGTTCTGGCCCATCAGCATCAGGAAGAGGCACTTGAGTGCGGCCAGGCCGCGGGCCCGGCGGACCGCCGCTTCGTCCGCGTGCGCGTAGCGGTCGAAGAAGCGGCGGGCGCCGCCTTCGGGGAGCAGGAGCCAGGCGGCCGCGAGGTCCCAGGCCGGGTCGCCGGCGAAGAGGGAGCCGAAGTCGATGATGCCGGCCAGGGTGCCGTCGGCGACGACGACGTTCGCGGGGTGCAGGTCGCCGTGGACCCACAGGCGTGGTCCGTCCCAGGCGGGGGCGGCGACGGCGTCGTCCCACACCCTCCGGAGGTCGGGCTCGGCGAAGCGGCCCAGGTCCACGGCCCCTAGGAAGTACTCGAATCCCTCGGTGCACTCCGCGAGGCGGCTTCCGCGGTCCGTGGCGTCCGGTGCTTCGGCGGGTGCCGGCTCGTGCAGCGCCGAGAGGAAGTCCGCGAGGCGGTCGGCGGCGTGGTCGCCGCGGGTGATCGTGCTCTCGTCCAGCGGGGCCCCGCCGACCCAGGTCATGACGGTCCAGATCTTGGGGAACCGCTCGGACGGCGCCCCGTCCCGGACGGAGACCGGGACGGGCAGCGGCAGGCTCGGAGCCAGGCCCGGCAGCCAGCGGCGCTCGTTGAGCTGCGACTGCGGGCTGGTGTCCATCCGCTGCATCCGCACGGCCAGGTCCTCACCGAGGCGCCACATCTGGTTGCCCCAGCCCCCGGCCACCGGACGGACGGACAGCTCCGCCAAGTCCGGGTGCTGATCGCGCAACAGCTCACGGACCAGGTCCGCGGTGATCTCGTTCTCGGATTCGATCATGTGCGGTCACGCTACCGGAGGCCGGCCGCAGCGGGTCGGCCTCCGGCAGTGCCAGGGGGACTACTCGCGCAGGTAGGTGTCACTGAAGCTGGTGCCGCTGGAGCCGAGGGCGCTGGTACGGGCTTCGTAGGCGCCGTTGGAGGGGTCGAGGGCGACCGGGCTGAAGGAGCCGAGGGACTTGCCGTTGACCATGGCCGAACTGAAGTTCAGCGTACCGAAGTTGGGGTAGGCCCCGGTCGGCGACTCGATGATGACCTCGGCGCTGGTGCGGGCCGCGGAGAGGGTCTTGGTGGTGGTGTAGGTCCAGCCCCGGGAGGAGTTGGTCAGCTTCAGGGTGTACCTGTTGCTCCCGGCGTAGGTCACCGAGGCGCTGATGACGTTCCCGGCCGCCACCGGGTAGGAGCTGGTGCTGAGGTAGACCGGGGCCGACGGGTACATCTCGTACCAGGCCTGGTGCACCGGGCTGCCGCTGGAGCAGTCGGTGGCGACGCCGGTCTGCTCCACGCTGGACGAGCCGTAGCCGTCGATGCCGACCCAGGGGGCGTACAGGTCGTTGGTGGAGTTGCACTTCGCGTTCGCCTCGGTCCAGGTCGCCGAGACCGAGGTGAAGCCGCTGCCGGTGGCGGCGTAGCCGCCCCAGTTGTAGCCGTTTGTGTTGAAGTGCAGTGGGCGGAAGGACAGTTCCTGCGCGGCCGCCGCCGTGCTCGGCGCGGCGGGCACCGCGAGGGTGGTCGCCGCGGCGGCGAGGGTGGCGAGG
This sequence comes from Kitasatospora sp. NPDC002227, assembly GCF_040296285.1. Lineage (NCBI taxonomy): Bacteria > Bacillati > Actinomycetota > Actinomycetes > Kitasatosporales > Streptomycetaceae > Kitasatospora > Kitasatospora sp. NPDC002227. The sequence goes on along the minus strand of NZ_JBEOWY010000027.1, from coordinate 37,226 downwards.
CGTATCAGGAGACTGCGCATAGTGGCTCCTTCGTGGGGGACGATCAGGATGCTCACGCGTCAACCCCGGCCGATGGGGCGGCCGTTCAGGTTGGCAGTCCAGGATTTCCGACTGCCATGCGCATGGCAAGCCATGGAATGGCAAAGGCCGCCCGACCTGCCCCGGAGTGGTGGCCGCATAGGATCCCCGCATGGCCCTGCGACCGGTTCAGCTGAACATCAAGGCACTGGACGCTCCGACAGTCGGCCGGTTCTGGGCGGCGGCACTCGGCTGGGAGCTGTACCTCCCCGGCGTGACCGCCTACACCGGCCCCGGCGGCGGCCGCGTCCGGCCGGAGCCGGCACCGAGGCCACCCACTGACGCGAGGAACCCGCTCACGTACGATGCCGGATGATCATTGCCGACTGGGGAGCCGGCGACACGAGGGGGTACACCGGATGGACATCACCACACTTCGCCCGGCCCAGGGGCTCATGGCGAAGTATCGCGCTTCGGGGGTCTGGCGGTCCGAGGGACCGATCGCGGACCTGTGGCGCTGGCGGGACGAGACCCCCGAGGCGACGGCCGTCATAGCCCACCACGCCGAAGGCAAGACTGTCTTGACGTATCGTCAACTGGCCGAGAAGGTGGAGCAGTTCGCCGAGGCACTGGCCGAACTCGGCGTCACGCCCGGCCAGGTGGTGCTGGTGCAGCTGCCGAACCTGTGGCAGGTCGGTGCGCTGCTGCTGGCCTGCGCGCGCCTCGGCGCGGTGGTCGCACCCGTCATGATGACGCTCGGCCCGCGCGAACTCGAGCGTGTGCTCGACCGGTTGGAGGTCGGGGTCTGCGTCACCACCGGCGAGTGGGCCGGGGTCCGGCACGGCGAGGCCGTGGCCGAGATGGCGCCGCGACTGCCCAAGCTGCGGCACCGGGTGGTACTGGACCCGCAGGGCGCGCCCGCGGGGGCCGTCGACTTCACCGGGCACTTCGAGCGGCCCGACCGGGCCGGGCTCGTCCCGGACGCGCCCGCCGAGGACCCGGACCGGGTGGCCATGGTGCTGTTCACCTCCGGCACCTCGGGCGAGCCCAAGGGCGTGCTGCACACCGCCAACACCCTGTACGCGGGCACCTCCGCCCTGGTCGCCGCCGAGGAGTTCGGCCCGGCGGACCGCTGGTTCGTCACCCAGGCCCTGACCCACCTGTTCGGCGCGATGTGCTGCATCCTGGACCCGCTGCTCTCCGGCGGCACCGCCGTGCTCGCCGACCGCTGGGAGCCGGCGGCCGTGCTCGACATCGTCGCCGAGAACGGCGTCACCATGCTCGCGGGCGCACCGCCGTTCGTCGGCCAGCTGCTCGCCGAGGCCGAGCGGACGGGGCGTGAACTCCCGGCACTGCGCATGGTGTTGAGCGGCGCCACCACCGTGCCCGGCCAACTGGTCACCGGGGTGCCCCGGGTCTGGGGCGTGCCGCTGCGCACCGCCTGGGCGATGACCGAGGTGCCCGGCCACACCTGGACCCGCCACGACGACCCGCCGCTCTGGGGCTCGCACAGCGACGGCCGCCCGGGCCCCGGCCTGGAGACGGACTTCCGCACCGAGACCGGCGAGCCGCCCACCCCCGAGCAGCCCGGGCGGCTCTTCGTCCGGGGCGGCGGCCTGTGCCTGGGCACCTTCGGGCGGGACGGCGGCGAACTGCGGGTGATCGCCGAGCACGACGACGGCTGGTACGACACCGGCGACCTCGCCGTGCCGGACGGCCGTGGCGGCCTGCGCATCTTCGGGCGCGCAGCGGACCGGATCGGCGGCTCCTTCATGATCCCGGTCGCGGACGTGGAGACCGAGCTGCTCTCCCACCCGGGCGTGCGCGACGTCGCCCTGGTCGGCTACCGCCCTCGCGAGGACGAGGAACTCGCCTGCGCGGTCGTCGTCCCGGGCCCGCAGACCCCCACCCTGGACGGCCTGCGCGCCTTCCTCACCGACCGCGGCATGACCGAGTGGTACCAGCCCAGCCGCCTCGAACTCGTCACCGAGCTCCCCCGCAACGCCATCGGCAAGGTCCGCAAGGACCTGCTCCGGGCCCAGTTGAAGTCCGGCGAGATCGAAAACCTGGTGTCCGGCCAGGAGGGGTGACGTAGGGTGATCCCCATGATCGCCGCAGTTCTCCCGCCCCCCGTCCGCTAGACGGGGCGCCACCGACGGGGCGTGGCACGGCTGACCGCCGTGGCACGCCGGCTGGTCGTGCCCGTACGGAGCCCGCGACCATCCACTCCGTCCGGAGAGATCCCACCGTGTCGAGAACTGCTGCTTCCCCCACCCCTGCCCGCATGACCGCCTCCCGCGGCCTGGCCTGCCTCGCCGTGGCCGGGGCCGCCTGGGGCACCACCGGGGCCGCCGTCGAGTTCGTCCACCGCTCGACCACGGGCTTCGGCCCGCTGGCCATGTCGTTCTGGCGTTTCGTCGCCGCGCTGGCGCTGCTGCTGCCCGCCCGCGCCCTCCGCCCGGCCGGCCGGGCACCGCGCCGACTGCCGCTGCGCCGCCGGCTGCCGCTCTACGCGGGCACCGGCCTCGGGATGACCGTCTTCCTCTCCGCCTACTTCGCCGCCATCCGCAGCACCGGCCTCGCCGTGGGCACCATCGTCACCCTCGGCGCGGGCCCGGTGCTGACCGCCCTCGGCGGGCGGCTCCGGCTCGGCGAGCGGCTCGGCCGCAGCGGGCTGGCGGCGATCTGCGGGGCGTCGGCCGGGCTCGCGGTGCTGGTGCTCGCCGACCGCCAGGGCGCCGTGCGTCCGGCGGGCGTAGCGCTCGCCCTGCTCTCCGCCGCGGGGTTCGCCGCCACCACCGTGCTCGGCCGCTGGGCCGGCCGGCACGGCCGCGGGGAGGACCCGACCGCCCTCACCCTGTGGTCCTTCGGCATCGGCGCCGTCCTCCTGCTGCCGTTCGCGGCCGCCGAGGGTCTGGTGCCGCACACCGCCCACCCCGCCCGGGTGGCCCTGCTGATGCTCTACGTCGCCACCGTCACCACGGCCCTCGCCTACCCGCTCTACTTCGCGGGCGCGGCCGCCGTCCGGGCCACCACAGTCTCGGTGGTGATGCTGATCGAGCCCGTCAGCGCGGCGGCCCTCGCCGTCCTGCTGCTCGGTGAACGGCTCACCACCGCGACCCTCGCCGGCACGGTCCTGCTGCTCGGCGCGATCGGGGGCCTGGCCCGCGCCGAGGCCCGGCTCGACGCGCCGAGCTGAAAGGCAGTTGGGCAGCTGGGCCGGGCCGCCTCAGCCCTGCTCGGCGAGGCGGGCCGCCACGGCCGGGAGGCGGCCCATCGCGTGCGCGACACCCAGACCGTCCATGTAGTCCCGGACCTGGACGAGCCGGCCGTCGCGGACCCGTAGGACGAGCAGGCCGGGGAAGGCGAAGGGCGCGCCGGTGGTGGCGAGGGTGCCGACGACGAGCTGCTCCACCGTGAGCACCTCGGGGTCGGTGCTCTCGTGCACCGCCACCTCCCGGATCTCCGTCGGCCGCGCCGGGCTCGCGCCCCAGGCGGCGGCATAGCCCGCCCGGATCTCCTCACGGCCCCGGTAGCACGCGGGCATGCCGGGGAAGAGGAACGGGAACTCGTGCACGGCGTCCGCCGCGTAGAGCTCCGCCAGGTCGTCGGCGGAGCGGTCGAGGATCGCCCGGCGGTAGCGGTCGAGCACCTCGCGGGGGCTGGGCTGGGGCACGGTGCGGCACTCCGATCGGGAGGATGATCTGACGACTCGTCCGAAGGCAGCCTACGGGCCGGGGCATCATGGTCCGTATGGAACCCGCCCTCTCCCGCGTCCGCATGGGACCCGATCTCTCCCGCGCCACCGCCGAGCCGATCCGCACCGAGCGGCTGGAGCTGCTCCCGCTCGCGGTCGGCCACGCCGAGGAGATGGCCGAGGTGCTGGCCGATCCGGCGCTGCACACGTACATCGGCGGCGAGCCGGCCGACGTGGCGGCGCTGCGCGCCCGCTACGAGCGGATGACGGCGGGCTCCCCCGACCCGGCCGTCCGCTGGCTGAACTGGGTGATCCGGGCCGAGGGCCGCCTGGTCGGAACCGTCCAGGCCACCGTCGAGGGCACCGACCGGGCCGAGCTGGCCTGGGTGGTGGGCACCCCCTGGCAGGGCCGGGGCTTCGCCCGCGAGGCGGCCCGGGCCCTGGCCGGCCGGCTCACCGACCAGGGCGTCACGGTCCTGACCGCCCACATCCACCCCGACCACCACGCCTCCGCCGCCGTCGCGGCAGGCCTGGGCCTGCGCCCCACCGGGGAGCGGCAGGACGGTGAGATCCGCTGGCGCCGCGAGGACGCCCGGAGCCCGCGCCGCTGACCGACGGCCCACGATCCGGTACGTCGCCGGCAGCGTTCCCCGCCGCAGGCCACGGCCCGCCCGAGCCGGCGGCCGGCCGGCCGCCGAGGTGACGGACCGCCGTCGGCCGTGGCGCACCCGGCCCGCTCAGGCCCCGCGCAGCGCCCGCGTCCAGGCACTCTCCCGGAGCAGCCGCAGGCCGTTGAGGCCGACCAGGACGGTCGAACCCTCGTGGCCGAGGACCCCCAGGGGAAGCGGCAGGCTGGTGGTGAGGTCCCAGACGACCAGGGCCGTGATGAAGGTCGCGGCGATCACCAGGTTCTGCACGACGAGCGCGCGGGCCCGCCGGGAGAGGGCGATCACGGCCGGGACGGTGGTGAGTTCGTCGCGGACGATCACCGCGTCCGCCGTCTCCAGGGCCAGGTCGGAGCCGGCTCGGCCGAGGGCGACGCCGACGTGGGCGGCGGCGAGGGCGGGGGCGTCGTTGACCCCGTCGCCGACCATGAGGACTCGGCGCCCGGCCTGCTCCTGCTCCCGGACGGCCGCGACCTTGCCTTCGGGCAGCAGGGCGGCCCGTACGTCGGTGATGCCGAGCTCGGCGGCCAGCCGCCGGGCGGCGCGGGCGTTGTCGCCGGTCACCATCACCGGTGGCGTGCCGGTGAGTCCGGCGAGCGCGGCGACGGTGGCCGCGGCGTCCGGGCGGTGCCGGTCGGCGAGGCCGAGCACCCCGGCCGGGCTCCCGTCGACGGTGACCAGGACGGCGGTGTGCCCGCTCTCCGCCAGCTCGGCCGCGGGCCCTTCGGAGCCGGCCCGGCCGACCGTGACGGCCCGGCCCGCGATCCGGGCGCGGACTCCGGTGCCCGGCGTCGAGGCGAAGCCCTCGGCCAGGGCGAGCGGCAGGCCCCGCTCGCGCGCGGCCTCGACCACCGCCCGGGCGAGCGGGTGCTCGCTGGGGTGTTCGGCGGCGGCCGCGAGCGCGAGGAGTTCGTCGGCCGTCAGCCCGGAGCCGGGCAGGGGGTGGACGGCGACCAGGCGCGGGGTGCCCTCGGTGAGGGTGCCGGTCTTGTCGAGGGCGACGGCGTCGACCTGGCCGAGGCGTTCCATCACCACGGCGGACTTGACCAGTACGCCGTGCCGCCCGGCGTTGGCGATCGCCGACAGCAGCGGCGGCATGGTGGCCAGCACCACCGCGCAGGGCGAGGCGACGATCATGAAGGTCATCGCCCGTAGCAGGGAGTCGGTGAAGGCCGCGCCGAACGCCGGCGGCACCGCGAAGACGGCGAGGGTGGCGGCCACCATGCCGAGGGAGTACCGCTGTTCGACCTTCTCGATGAAGAGCTGGGTGGGGGCCTTGGTCCCGGCGGCCTCCTCGACCAGGGCGACGATCCGGGCGATCACCGAATCGGCGGCGTCGCGCTCGACGGCGATCCGCAGCGCCCCGGTGCCGTTCAGCGTGCCGGCGAAGACTTCGTCGCCGGCCCGCTTGGCCGCCGGCAGCGGCTCGCCGGTGATGGTCGCCTGGTCCACCTCGCTCGCCCCGGCGAGCACCCGGCCGTCCGCGCCGATCCGCTCCCCCGGCCGCACCAGCACCGTGTCGCCGACGGCCAGTCGGCCGACCGGGACGGCCTCCTCGCGGCCGTCGGGGTGGAGCAGGGTGGCGGTCGCGGGGGCCAGGTCGAGCAGGCCGCGCACCGAGTCCGCGGTGCGGGCGGTGGCCAGGGCCTCCAGGGCGCCGGAGGTGGCGAAGATGACGATCAGCAGGGCACCGTCCATCACCTGGCCGACGGCGGCGGCGCCGAGCGCGGCGACGATCATCAGCAGGTCGACGTCGAGGGTGCGCTTGCGCAGCGCCTGCAGCCCGGCCCAGGCCGGCTCCCAGCCCCCGGCCGCGTAGCCGAGCGCGTACAGCGCGACCCAGGACCACCCGGGCGCTCCGCCCAACTGCAGCGGCAGCGCCGTCAGGAAGAGCCCCAGTGCGGCGGCGGCCCAGCGGGCCTCCGGCAGCGCGAACACCCGCGTGCGGCGGCGGGCGGCCACCGGTGCCGTAGCCGTGGCCCCGGCGGGCCGTTCGATCAGGGTGGAAGACATGGCAGGGCAGACCCCTCAGCACGGACACGTTCAACAACCACCTCACCATACATGAACATATGAACGCTCCTTCATGTATGGGTTGTACGATTGCCTGCATGGGTCATGGAGCCACCGCCAGCACGAACGCCGTCCCGCGCACTCCGCTGGACGCCGCCGGCGCGGCGCGCGTCGCCAACACGCTGCAGGCCCTGGCCACCCCCTCGCGGCTGCTGATCCTCTCCCGCCTGCGCGAAGGGCCCTGCGCCGCCACCGAACTGGCCCATGAGGTCGGCCTCGAGCAGTCCGCCTGCTCCCACCAGCTGCGCCTGCTGCGCAACCTCGGCCTGGTGGTCGGCCGCCGCAACGGCCGCTCGATCGTCTACGCGCTCTACGACAACCACGTGGCCGCCCTGCTCGACCAGGCGGTCTACCACATCGAGCACCTCCGCCAGGGCCTCAGCGACGCCGAGGGCGAGCCGGACGACGCGTCCTGAGCCCCACTGTCCTGGGTGCGCCCTAAGGTGGCGGGCAGTCCGCCCGGCCGGGCCCCGGTGACGTGGGGTCAGGCCGGGCACTGCAACCGACAGGGGATCAGCGCCATGGCCGAGGTCGTACTCTTCCACCACGCACTCGGGCTCACGCCCGGCATCGTCGCGTTCGCCGACCGCCTCCGGGCGGCCGGGCACACCGTCCACACCCCGGACATGTACGAGGGCCGGCTCTTCGACACCGTCGAGGCGGGCGTGGCCCACGCGCAGCAGGTCGGCTTCGAGGAGGTCGTCGGACGCGGGGTCCGGGCGGCCGAGGGCGTGGCGCCGGGGGCGTTCTACGCCGGGTACTCGCTCGGGGCGATGCCCGCCCAGCTGCTGGCGCAGACCCGGCCGGGGGCGGCGGGCGCCGTGCTGCTGGCCGGCTGCGTACCGGCCACCGAGTTCGGGCCGGGCTGGCCGGCCCAGGTGCCGGTCCAGATCCACGCGGCCGAGGCCGACCCGTGGTTCGCCGAGGACGCCGAGGCGGCCCGCGAGCTGGCGGCCGGGGCCGAGGCCGGTGAGCTGTTCCGGTACCCGGGCGACGAGCACCTCTTCCTGGACAGCTCGGCGCCGGGCTACGACGCCGAGGCGGCGGAACTGGTCCTCCAGCGCGTCCTCGGCCTGCTCGCCACGGCCGCGTAGTTGTCGAACCTCCACAACGCCACGCCGACCGAGTCGGTGGCAGCCGGCACCTGATCATCCATCACCAACTGTGCAGGGTGTAGACATACCGATCGCTCCCCGGCGGGACCGCCGCCCGGGGGGTTGTGTGTCAACCACAAGTTGGGGGAAGACAGATGCGAGGCAGCAACGATGCGGTGGTGACCGGGCTCGGGGCGACCACCCCGCTCGGCGGCGACGTCCGGACCACCTGGGCGGGCCTGCTCGAAGGCCGCTCCGGGATCCGGCCGATCACGGCGGAGTGGGCGGCCGGGCTGCCCGTCCGGATCGCCGGGCAGCTCGCGGTGGAGCCGACGGAGGTGCTCGACCGGGTGCAGGCCCGGCGCCTGGACCGCTGCGAGCAGATCGCGCTGGTCGCGGCCCGGGAGGCCTGGGCGGACGCCGGGGCGCCGGAGGTGGACCCTGAGCGGCTGGCGGTGGTGATCGGGACGGGCACCGGCGGGGCGCTGACCCTGCTGGGGCAGGACGACGTGCTCGAGACGAGCGGCGTCCGGCGGGTGTCGCCGCACACCGTGCCGATGCTGATGGCCAACGGCCCGGCGGCCTGGGTCAGCATCGAGCTCGGCGCCAAGGGCGGCGCCCACACCCCCGTCAGCGCCTGCGCCTCCGGCGCCGAGGCGCTGGCCCTCGGCCTGGACCTGATCCGCCTCGGCCGGGCCGACGTGGTGGTGGCCGGGGGCACCGAGGCCTGCATCTGCCCGATCACCCTGGCCGGCTTCGCCCAGGCCAAGGCCCACTCCACCCGCAACGACGAACCCGAGCGGGCCTCCCGCCCGTTCGACGTGGACCGGGACGGGTTCGTGATCGGCGAGGGCGCGGTGGTCTTCGTCCTGGAGCGCGCCGAGTTCGCGGCCGCCCGCGCGGCCCGGGCCCACGCCCGGCTCGCCGGAGCGGCCGTCACCTCCGACGCCAACCACATCACGGCCGCCCAACCCGAGGGGCAGGTCCGGGCGATGCGGCGCGCCATGGCCGAGGCCGGCGTCTCCCCGCTCGACGTCTCCTTCGTCCACGCCCACGCCACCTCCACCCCCCTCGGCGACCTCGCCGAGGCCCAGTCCGTCACCGAGGCCATCGGCACCCACCCCGCCGTCACCGCCACCAAGTCCATGACCGGCCACCTCTTCGGCGCGGCCGGCGCGATCGGCGCCCTCGCCACCGTCCTCGCCCTGCGCGACGGCACCGTCCCACCCACCGTCAACCTCGACACCCAGGACCCGGCGGTGAAGCTCGACATCGTCACCGGCACGCCCCGCCGGGCCGCCCTCAGCGCCGCCCTCACCAACTCCTTCGGCTTCGGCGGCCACAACGCCTCCCTCCTCTTCACCCGCACCTGAAAACCCGTCGCCGGGGCGGTGGTGCGTGCACCATGACCACGCCATGGAGCCGGCTGGAATGCCTCCGGGCCGACGGCCGCACCGTTCACCTGGCAGGGCCGCACCGAGCCGAGGCCCTGGTCACCCACCGGTCGAGCCGACCGGCGGGCGACCAGGGCCTTCGGGACTAGCGCAGCGGGCGGCTGAGGCGGCGGCAGATGTGGATCCGGGTGAACTCCTGCCGGAGGCGGGGCTCCTCCGTCAGGGCCGCGCTGAGAAAGACCGTCATCGGGCGCAGGCCCGGGCGGCGGGTGCCGATCGCGCGGTCCGGTTCGGCCGGGTCGTGGCGCAGGTCGGCGTAGACGTGCAGGAAGTGGTCGCTCTCGGCGAAGCCGGCGGCGTGGTACCAGGCGAGGGTGCCCGGGTCGTCCCTGGTCCAGGCGTCGAGTTCGGTGACCTCGGGCGGGGCCTCGGCGAGCCAGGCGTCGAGCAGGGCGGCGCCGATGCCCCTGCGCTGGTGGTCGGGGTGCACGGCGATGTTGTCGATCGTCGCGAGCGAGCCCTCGGCCACAGTCACGTCCAGCAGCCCGAGCACGGCGCCGCTCCCGTCCACGGCGACCAGCCCGCGCCCCGGCGCGGCGACCGGCGGGCGCTCCCGCAGGACGTCGTCGTAGTAGGCGGTAGTCAGGAAGGAGAGCACCCTGCAGTGCAGCCAGGAGCGTTCGTCGGCCGGGCGGTAGTCACGGATGGTGTACGTCATGGTGGTGAGCCTCCGTCAGCGGTGGAGTGTGGATGGTGGTCCTGGCACTGCCGCCGAAGGGGGTCATGACCGCGATGCTGCGCCGCCCCGGGCCCGGCGGCAACTGGTTTTACCGCCAAGCGGGCTGATAAGAAGCTCGGATGACCACCACAGCTTCCGTCCTTCCCTTCGATGCCGTCCTCTGTGATCTGGACGGGGTGATCCGCTTCTTCGACCACGGTGAGGTGGAGCGGTTGGCGCGGGCCGCCGGGCTGGCGGACGGGGCGGTGTGGGGAGCGGCGTTCGGCGGGGAGCTCGGGCAGCGGTTGGTGCTCGGGGAGGTGGACCGGCCGCAGTGGGTGGCGCAGATCGCGGGGCGGCTGGGCGAAGTCATGGCCGCACCGGCGGCGGAGGAGTTGGCGAGGGCCTTCGCGTACAGCCCGGCGCGGGCCGACGCCGAGGCGGTGGCGCTGCTGCGGCGGGCCCGGGCGCACGTCCCCGTCCTGCTGGTCACCAACGCGACCGTCTGGCTGGAGGAGGACCTCGCCGCGCTGGGCCTGACCGACCTCGCCGACCAGGTGGTCAACAGCGCCCGGGTCGGCCACGCCAAGCCGGACCAGCGGATCTACCGGCTGGCCGCCGAGCGGGCCGGCACCACGCCCGACCGCTGCCTGTTCGTCGACGACCGCGCGGAGAACACCGAGGCCGCCGCCGCCCTGGGCATGCGCACCGCCCTGCACCGCTCCCCCGCCGACCTCGCGGCCGCCCTCGCCCCGCTCTGGGCCTGACGGCCGGCGGTGGACGAATCGCCGCAGGTGGGGTCGGTGGCCGGGGCATCCGCTCGGTAGTCTGCGCCCCATGGCGTACGAGATCGAGCAGCTTCCTCCGGACCGGATCGGCGAGGTCGAGGGGCTCTGGGGCCAGCTGCTCGCCCACCACACCTGGGTGGCACCGGAGTTGGCGGCGATCGGCGCCGTCCGTCCGGCGGCCGAGTCCTGGCGGATCCGGCGCGGCCAGTACGGCACCTGGCTGGCCGAACCGGGTGCGGCGGCCCTGGTCGCCCGTGGACCGGCCGGGCTGCTCGGCTACGCAGTGGTCCGGGTGGTCGACGCCCCCGGCTCCTGGCAGTGGGGCGACCGCTCCGGCGTCCTGGAGACCCTGGTGGTCGACGAAGCGGCCCGCAGCACCGGCGTCGGCCTGGCGCTGCTCGCCGAGGCCCGTCGCCGGGCGGCCGAGCAGGGCGCCCGGATCCTGAAGATCTCCGTCCTGGCCGCCAACGAGCGCGCGCTGCGCTTCTACCGGCGCGAGGGCGCGGTCGACTTCGTGCACACCCTGGTGCTGCCGCTGACTACCGCTTGACGGCCCGCAGGATCACGAACTTCGGGTTGCCCGCGACGAGTTCGCAGTTGCCGAAGAGGCGGCGGAGCTTGACGTGGTAGCCGAGGTGGCGGTTGCCGACGACCCAGAGTTCGCCGCCGGGGCGCAGCGCGGCCCGGGAGTCGGTGAACATCCGCCAGGCGGTGGCGTCGGTGGTGGCCTGGTGGCTGTGGAACGGGGGGTTGTTGAGCACCAGGTCGAGGGAGTCGGCGGGGGTGCCGGCCAGGCCGTCGGCCGCGCGGAAGGTGGCCTTGGCAGTTGATGGCAGATTGGTGCGGAAGGTGGCTTCGGCGGAGGCCACGGCCTGGTGCGACTCGTCCAGGAAGAGCAGTTCGGCCTCGGGGTTGCCGAGCGCCGCCGCCGTGCCGACCACGCCGTTGCCGCAGCCGAGGTCGGCGACCAGCTCGGGGCCGCGCCGCTGCGGCAGGTGCTGCAGGAAGAAGCGGGTGCCGATGTCCAGCCGCTCGGCGCAGAACACACCCGCGTGGTTGACCACGGTGCGGCCCGAGGCGGCGCCGATGTCACCGGGCAGCCGGTAGCTGAGCGGCCAGGGGTTCGGGGTGCGGGCCGTCGTCAGGTCCGGCGTGGCGAGGATCAGCCGGGCCTTGCGGACGGCCAGCGAGGTACGGGTCGGGCCGACCAGGCGCTCGAACAGCTGCAGGGTGGAGGTGTGGATCTCGGTGACCATGCCGGTGCCGACCACCACGGTGCCGGCGTGCAGCGCCGGGGCCAGCCGGTGCAACTGGTCCTCGAGCAGCGCCAGGCTCTTGGGCACCCGCACCAGCAGCACGTCGATCCGCTCCGGCGGCGCGTCCTGCGTGGTGAGCAGCGTGACGGCCCCCGGGTCGGCGGCGTTGCGCCGCAGGTTGGCCAGGGTGGCCTGCCCGCCCAGGTACGAGTCGCTGATCTGCGTCGGCCGGTACGGCGCGAGCGCGGTCACCAGTGCGCCCCAGCGGTCCCCCAGCGCGACCACGGTGCCCGACAGGTCGACCCCATCCTCGGCGAGGTGGCGCAGCAGGTACTCGTCGGCGGCGTCCCAGGCGCGGAGCTGCTCGCGCGGGTGCTCGGGGAAGCGGGTGAGGGTGAGGTCGCCGGTGGCCGTGGTCAGCATGTTCATCGTCCGCCCAGGCTACCGAAACCGGTGACTACCCCCGGACCGTGCCTACCTCCGGACCAGCCGGGTGCGCACCGCGTACGCCGCCGCGCCGAGGCCGAGGACGGCGGCGCCGGTCACCACCGAGGTCAGCGGCAGGGCGAAGGCCAGGGCCAGGCAGCCGGCCAGGCCGAGGACCGGGACGGCGAGCGGGGGGCGGCGTTCGGCGGGGGTGAGGGTGAGGGCGGCGGCGTTGGCCACCGCGTAGTAGGCGAGGACGCCGAAGGAGGAGAAGCCGATCACGCCGCGCAGGTCGGTGGTGGCGGCCAGCACGGCCACCACGGCGCCGACGGCGAGAGCGGCCCGGTGCGGCACCTGGTGGCGGGGGTGGACGGCGGCGAGGGCCGGCGGGAGGTGGTGGTCGCGGGCCATCGCGAGGGTGGTGCGGGAGACGCCGAGGATCAGCGCGAGCAGCGAGCCGAGCGCGGCGACGGCTGCGCCGACCCGGACCAGCGGGGCCAGGCCGGGTGCGCCGGCCGCGCGGACGGCCTCGGCGAGCGGCGCCGTGGCCCCGGCGATCCCGCCGGGGCCGAGCACGGCGAGCAGGGCGACGGCGACGGCCGCGTACACCACCAGGGTGATGCCGAGCGCGGTGGAGACGGCGCGCGGGATGGTCCGCGCCGGGTCACGCACCTCCTCGCCGAGGGTGGCCACCCGGGCGTACCCGGCGAAGGCGAAGAAGAGCAGTCCGGCCGCCCGCAGCACCCCGGCCGGGGTGAGCGACGCGCCCACCGACAGCCGCGCGGGGTCGGCGGCCGGGCTGCCGAGGCAGACCGCCACCAGCGCGGCCAGCAGCAGGAGCACCCCGGCCACCACGGCCCGGGTGAGCCAGGCGGCCTTCTGGACGCCGAGGTAGTCGACCAGCGTCAGCACCAGCACCGCCGCCACGGCGACCACCCGCGCGTGGCCGGGCCAGACGTACAGGCCGACGGTGAGGGCCATCGCCGCACAGGACGCGGTCTTGCCGACCACGAACCCCCAGCCGGCCAGGTAACCCCAGAACCGCCCGAGCCGCTCCTTGCCGTAGACGTACGTACCGCCGGAGGCCGGGTAGCGGGCGGCGAGCCGCGCGGAGGAGGTCGCGTTGCAGTACGCCACCACGGCCGCCAGCCCCAGGGCCACCAGCACCCCCGAGCCCGCGGCCGCCGCAGCCGGCCCCCAGGCCGAGAACACCCCGGCCCCGACCATCGCCCCGAGCCCCACCATCACGGCATCGCCCACCCCGAGCCGCCGCGCCAGCTCCGCCACCAGAAACCTCCTGCTCACACCGGCTACCGAACCGGGCGGCACCCTACCCGGCCCGGGCGAACGCAAGGTCTCGGCTCGGCGCAGGACGCCGCCGGGGCCTGGCGAGCCGGGCCGGAACCTGCGCAGGCGCCACCGCACAGGCAGCCACGAGGGCTTCGCACGGAAGGCTGTGACGCCCGGGCGAGCAGCACGGCTCCGTACCCGGCCGCCGGGCAGCAGGGCCCGGCGCCACAGGCTCCCGGCACGCTGACACCCCCGCGCTCCTCGCCGCACCTCGCTCCCGTCGGCCGTCAGGCGGCGGAGCGGCCCCGGCGCGCCGTCACGAGCGGCCCGACCGCCCCGGCCCCGCGTCACCCGGCCTTGGCCGGCCCGCTCACCGCGCGGATCACGTGCCCGCCCGCCCCCGAGGCCGTGCCCGGCGGAAGGCCGAAGTACCGGACGGCCAGCTCTCCCGGGCCGAGGTCCTCCGTCTCCGCGAAGCCGAGCGCCGCCAGCTCGCCCGCCAGCTCGGCCACGCCGAAGTGGGTCAGCCACGGCTCGCCGATGGCGGCGACCCGGGCGGCGGCGGCCTCGCGGCGGGCGCGGTACTCCGGGGAGAGGGCTTCGACGGGCTCGGCGTAGTCGAAGACGACCTGGGCCCCGCCCGGGAGGGCGGCGATCAGGCGGAGGGTGCCGAGCACGGCCTCCCGGGTGAGGTAGGGCACCACGCCCAGCCAGCTGAAGAAGGCCGGCCGCCCCGAATCGAACCCGGCCTCGGCCAGCCGTGCCACGAAGGACTCGCGCTCGAAGTCGACCCCCACGTACGTCAGCGAAGCCGGCACGGCGATCCCCGCCTCGGCCACCCGACGCCGCTTCCACTCCTGGGTCGCGGGGTGGTCGACCTCGAAGACCCGCAGGCCCGGGTGCTCCTGCCGGTACCCGAAGGTGTCGAATCCGGCACCCAGCACGACCAGTTGCCGCAGCCCGTCGGCGTGCGCAGCCGCCACCGCGTCCTCGCTGAATCGGCTGCGCGCGGCGATGAACAGCCGCAGCGGCCGCTGCTCGGGCGCCTGTGCCGCCTCCTCGGCCAGCTCCGCCGGGCCGGCCCCCAGCATCCGCACGGCCAGCGGATCGGCGAAGAGCCGCCCGCCCTCCAGGAGTTGGTGCACCGCCCGGTGCCGCGCCGCCCCGTACGCCGTCCGACTCGGCTCACCCGTCTTCATCCCGAACCCTCCCGTAGCCAGCGTCGCACCGAGCCTACCGAGCGACCCCCTGGTACCGTCCGGACCATGCCGACCACCCTGCACGGCAAGGCCGTCACCCTCCGCCCCGCGACCGCCGCCGACGCCCCCGCCCTGGCCGCGATCCGTGCCACCCCGCAGGTGGTCGAACGCTGGCGCGGCGGGCCGGACTTCCTCGCCGAGGTGGCCAAGGACCTCACGGAGGAGGGCACCGAGGTGCTGGTGGTCGAGCACGGCGGCCGGGTGGTCGGGGCGATCCAGTGGTACGCCGAGCAGGAGCCGGACTATCGGCACGCGGGTATCGACCTCTACCTCGACCCGGCCGTGCACGGCCGGGGCCTGGGCACGGATGCCGTCCGCACCCTGGCCCGGCACCTGGTCACGGCGCACGGATTCCACCGGCTGGTGATCGACCCGGCGGCCGACAACGCCGCCGCCATCGCCTGCTACACCAAGGCCGGCTTCCGCCCGGTGGGCGTCATGCGGCAGTACGAGCGTGGCGCGGACGGCAGTTGGCACGACGGCCTGCTGATGGACCTGCTGGCCGCCGAGCTCACCGACTGAGCCCGGCCCGGGCCCGCAGCCGGTCGAAGGCCCGCTCCCCGGCGGGCACCCGGGCCACGAACTCCCGGATCGCCGCCGCGCATTCGGCCGTGGAGGCGGCGGCGGTGTCCACTTCCAGGTCGTAGTCCCCGTGCACGTGCACCAGGCCGTACTGCAGCTCGGCCATGCCCGGCGTCCGGTCGCCCCGGGCCGCCTCGCGGCGGCGCAGCTCCGCCACCGGGCAGTGCACCCCGACGAAGATCACGTCGAGGCCCGCCAGCACCTCCAGGCAGTCCGCCAACCGCCATGGCTCGCTGAGCACATGGTCCACCACCACGTTGTTGCCGCCCTCGGCCATCGCGGCGATCGAGCGATGGAATCCCCGCCGCATCCGCCGCAGCACCAGGTCGAGGTTGTCCTCGGTCATCAGGTCGCTCCGGCGGGCGCCCATCGCGTTGAAGCCGTCCACCGCGAGGTGGAAGTACAACTCGTCGAACGTGCGCAGCAGTTCGGCCGACAGGCTCGACTTGCCCGAACTCGACGTCCCGTTCAGGAAGATGACCCGGCCCTTGGGGTGTTCGACGCTGTCCACGATTGCCTCCCCGGTAATTCCTGCCGCCATGATCACACAGCCGTTACTGTGCCGGGTATGTCGACCCCCACCCTGCCCAGGCCCCTGACCGACCGCTATCTCCGCTTCCTCCGTGCCCCCACGGCCGCCGCGCCCTCCCTCACCACACTGCGGGCGCTGCACCGGGCGCACGTGCTGCGGGTGCCGTTCGCGAACCTGGAGATCCAGTTCGGCCGCCCCACCACGATCGACCCGCAGGAGTCCGCCGAGCGGTTCCTGGCCGGGGGCGGCGGGTACTGCTTCCACCTCAACGGCGCGTTCGGCGCGCTGCTGACGACGCTCGGGTACCAGGTCGAGTGGCGCTGGGCGGGCATCCACCGGGCGGACAACCAGGCCGGGGCCTCCGGCGACCACCTCACCCTCACGGTGCGCTGCGAGGGCGAGACCTGGCTGGCCGACGTAGGCCTCGGGCAGGGCTTCCTCGAGCCGCTGCCGCTGCGCAGCGGCAGCTACCGGCAGGGGCTGTTCGCCTACCGGCTGCGCCCCTCCGCCGTCGAGCCGGGCGGCTGGCGGCTGGACGCCGACCCGCAGCTCGGCTACCTCGGCATGGACTTCCGCCGCGGCCCCGCCGCCGGCCCGGCCGACTTCGCCGAGCGGCACGAGTGGCTCTCCACCGCGCACGAGTCGCCCTTCCGCCCCTTCCCCTGTGTCTTCCAGCCGACCCAGGGCGGTCAGCGGGCGCTGCGCGGCATCGTGCTGACACAGATCGACGCCGAGGGCCGGCACGTGCGCGAACTCACCGGCTGCGACGAGTGGTTCGCCACCGTGGAGGAGGGCTTCGGGCTGCGGCTGCCGGAGGTCGGCCCGGCCGAGCGGCAGGCGTACTGGGAGCGGATCAGCGCCGCGCACCGGGCCTGGAAGGCCGCCTCGGCCGCGAAGGCCTGAGCCGGTGTCGGGGCAGCCCGCCCGACCCGGGGGCCGAATCGCACAGGCATTCCGCAGGTCCTAGGCTGTCGGTCGATGACTGTCGACCGCCGCACCGTACTGCGCTCCTCCGCCCGCCTGGCCGCCCTGTCCGCCACCGGGGGGCTCGTCGCCGCCTGCGGCGAGACCGCCGAGCAGAATGCCTCCGGCCCGGCCTCCTTCGCCGCCCGGGTCCAGCCCTCGCACCTCAACACGGAGGGCCCCGCCGCCGGCGGCCTGCCCGCCGCGCCGAGCGGCACCCCGACCGCCCCGCCGCCGACGCCCAGCACGCCGCCCGCCTCGCCCCCGCTCGCCGCGGGCACCCCCGACGAGGTGGTCAACGGCCCGCGCGACCGCAAGCAGGTCGCCCTGACCTTCCACGGCCAGGGCGATCCGGCGCTCGCCACCGCGATACTCACCACCGCCGAGCAGCACGGCGCCCGGCTGACGGTGATGGTCGTCGGCACCTGGCTCGACCAGCAGCCCGCCATGGCCCGGCGCATCCTGGACGGCGGTCACGAGCTGGGCAACCACACCCAGAACCACCTCGACATCTCGACCATGGCCCCGCAGCAGGCGCACGACGAGATCGCCCAGTGCGCGCAGCGGCTGCAGAAGCTCACCGGCTCGATCGGCCGCTGGTTCCGCCCCTCGGCGGCCCAGTACGCCAACGCGATGGTGCGCCAGCAGGCCAAGCTGGTCGGCTACCAGCACTGCCTCTCCTTCGACGTCGACCCGCGCGACTACTCCGACCCCGGGGCCGACGTGGTGCAGCGCCGTCTGCTCAAGAGCGTGCAGGGCGGCTCGGTGGTAGCCCTGCACATGGGGCACAAGGGCACCCTGGACGCGCTGCCCGGCATCCTGGACGGGCTGAAGGGGATGGGCCTGAGCGTGGTGACCGCCAGTCAGCTCTGCGCGTAACCCGCTACCAGCACTCCGGGCGCCCGTGCGAGGCTCGGGCGCATGCGATACATCATCATCGGTGCGGGTGCGGTCGGCGGCGTGATCGGGGGACGGCTCTTCGAGAGCGGCCACGAGGTGGTGCTGGTCGCGCGCGGCGCGCACCTGGCGGCGCTGCGCGCGGGCGGCCTGGAGCTGACCACCCCCGAGGGCACCCGCACCCTGCCCGTCCCGGCCGTCGGCGGCCCGGCCGAGCTGGAGCTGAGCGCCGACGACGTCCTGCTGCTCGCCGTGAAGACGCAGCACGCCGAGGCGCTGCTCGCCGAGTGGTCGGCCCGCCCGGTGGCGGGCGGCGGCACCGCCGGGGAGGTGCTGCCGGTGGTCACGGCGCAGAACGGCGTGGAGGGCGAGCGCCTCGCGCTGCGGCACTTCCGCCGGGTGTACGGGATGTGCGTCTGGCTGCCCTCCACCCACCTCGAGCCCGGCAAGGTCAGCGCGGCGGGCCTGCCGAAGACCGGCTTCCTGCACGTGGGCCGCTACCCGGCCGGCTGCGACGGGACCGCGACGCGCATCTGCGCCGATCTGGAGGGCTCGGTCTTCCGCGCGGTGGCCACCGCGGAGGTGATGGCCTGGAAGTACGGCAAGCTGCTCGGCAACGTCGGCAACGCGCTGGAGGCCGTCTCCGGCCCGGCGGAGAGCGAGGCGCAGCTGGCGCTGACGCGCCGCCTGGCCGAGGAGTACCAGGCGGCCCTCGCGGCGGCCGGGATCGCCTACAAGAGCGCCCAGGAGCAGCGCGCCGAGCGCGGCGACCTGGTCAACCTTCAGCCGCTGCCCGGCATCACCCGCGGCGGCGGCTCCTCCTGGCAGAGCCTGGACCGGGGCACCGGCACCATCGAGGCGGACTACCTGAGCGGCGAGGCCGTGCTGCTCGGCCGCCTGCACGGCGTGCCGACCCCCCTCAACGAAGCCCTGCAGCGGCTGGCCAACGAGTTCGCCCGCACCGGCCGGGCGGCGGGCAGCCTGACCGAGGCGGAGCTGGCGGAGCTCGAGAGCCTGCTCTAGGCCATCGGGTCGCCGGGGCCGTACGGGCGCAGCCGCAGTGTCCGGGCGTCCGCCTCGCGGATCGCCTCGGCCTCGGCGACCAGGTGCTCGAGGTTGTCCCGCCCGGCGTGGATGAAGCGGCCGTGCAGGCCGTCGAAGCGGCCGCGGGCGGCGTCGACGGCCACCGCGACCATGTACGGGATGCTGCCCCAGGCCTTCATGCCCTTGAACATCGGCATCCCGGCCGTCATGTCGGTGGCCACCGCGCCGGGGCTGATGTCGAGCACCACGACGCGGTGGGCGGCCAGCGAGTCGGCCAGGTTGTCGGAGAGCTTGAGCAGCGCGCCCTTGGAGGTCGCGTACGCGGTGTAGTGGCCGTCCGGACGCAGGGCGAAGCCGGAGTTGAGGTTGAGCACCCGCCCGGAGCGGCGCTCGACCATGCCGGGCAGCACGTAGCGCAGCAGGTTGTAGGGGCCGCGCAGGTTGGTCTCCACCACCTGCCACCACTGGCTCGGGTCGGTCTCCCAGAGCGGCGCCTCGCTGCGGTCGACCTGCCCGGCGTTGTTGACCAGGAAGTCCACCGGGCCGAGGTCCCGCTCGACGGCCCGCACGGCCTCCCGGACGTTGCCGGGCCTGGTGACGTCCGCCGTCACCGCGACCCCGCGGGCGCCGTGCCGCGCGCACTCCTTGAGCGTCTCGGTGAGCGTGCCGTGGGTGCGCCCGAGCAGCCCGAGGGCCATGCCCTCGGCGGCCAGCCCGATCGCGATCTCCCGGCCGATGCCCCGGCCGGCCCCGGTGACCAGCCCGACCTGCCCCGTCAGCGACCCCGTCGGCATCCGTTCTTCCCCTTCCCGGCGTGTCCCGGCCTGCCGGTGCATTGTGACTCCCGTCTCACCCGGGGCGGCCCGGGCGCGCGCGGGTGGTGACGCATCTCATCCGATCGGCCCATCCTGCGGGCAGGTGAACCATCGTTCGCTTCCAGGTAGTACCGTCATGCAGGCGACACTCACGGGTACGACCTGTGCCGTGCCGTCCGCCGAACAGCTGCCGGGCCACCCCCGGCACCACCGTGAAGGGCATCTGAGTGAGTGACATCGCGCGCGTCGGAGTGGTCGGCTGCGGCCTCATGGGGTCGGGCATCGCTGAGGTCTTCGCCCGTGCCGGGCTGGACGTCCTGGTCTCGGAGGCCACCGGCGAGGCCCTCGAGCTCGGCCGCACCCGCCTGACGAACTCCCTGGAGACGGCCGTCCGCCGCGGCAAGCTGACGGAGGAGCAGCGGGACGAGGCGCTGGGCCGCCTCTCCTTCACCACCGACCTCGCCGACTTCGCCGACCGCGACCTGGTGGTCGAGGCCGTGGCCGAGCGCGAGGACATCAAGACCCAGATCTTCCAGACCCTGGACAAGGTGGTGGAGCGGCGGGACGCCATCCTGGCCTCCAACACCTCCTCGATCCCGATCGTGAAGCTCGCCTCCGCGACCAGCCGCCCGGAGCAGGTCATCGGCCTGCACTTCTTCAACCCGGCCCCGGTCCAGCGCCTGGTCGAGGTGGTGCCCACCCTCACCACCTCCGCCGACACCACCGCCCGCGTCGAGGCCTTCGCCGTCCAGGTGCTGGCCAAGGAGCCGATCCGCGCCCGCGACCGGGCCGGCTTCGTGGTCAACGCCCTGCTGGTCCCCTACCTGCTCTCCGCCGTCCGCATGTTCGAGTCCGGCGTGGCCACCGCCTCCGACATCGACAAGGGCATGGAGGCCGGCTGCGCCCACCCGATGGGCCCGCTGCGCCTGTGCGACCTGATCGGCCTCGACACCATCGTCTCGATCGCCGAGTCCATGTACGACGAGTACAAGGAGCCGCTGTTCGCCGCTCCCCCGCTGCTCTCCCGCATGGTCGACGCGGGCCTGCTCGGCCGTAAGTCCGGCCGCGGCTTCTACGACTACACCGCCACCGCCTGACCGGCGCAGCACGCGTCGAGGCCCGGCCTGGGTTCAGTTCAGGCCGGGCCTCGCCGTTCCCGCCGGTCAGTCCGGCCAGTTCGGTCAGTCCGGTCAGCGCGGGAAGAGCTCGCCGATGATCAGCTTGGTCAGTTCGTTGGCGGGGGCCGTGCCGTCGGGCGACTGGTTGAGGTTGGCGAGCACGACGACGGTGGCGGCGCGGTCGGGGTCGTAGCCGACGAAGCTGGTGTAGCCGGGGAGTTGGCCGTCGTGGCCGATGAAGCCCGCCACGTCGAAGATGGCCAGGCCGTAGCCGGGGGCGCCGGGCTCGTCGGAGGTGTGGATGAAGTTCAGGCGCTCGCGCTGGAGCTCGGGGGTGAGCAGGGAGCCGTCGGCCAGCACCCGGGCCCAGCGGCGCAGGTCGGCCACGGTGGAGACGGCGCCGCCCGCGGCGGCGGCCCAGGACGTGTTGTTGTGGGTGACTTCGTAGGGGTTGCCCGCCGACCAGTCTGCCCAGGCCGCGTCCTTGCCGGTGAGGGTGGGGGCGGTCAGGCTGTCGACGTTGTTGATGAACTCGTAGCCGTGCGCGTAGGGCCCGGGGATCACCGTGTGGGTGTCGAAGACGGTCCCGGGCATGCCGACCGGCTCGAAGATCCGCTCCCGGAACAGCTCGGCGAGCGGGCGGTGGGTGAGCTGCTCGGCGATCAGGCCGAGCAGCACGGTGTTGGTGTGGGAGTAGTGGAAGCCGGTGCCCGGCGCGAAGTAGCAGTCGTGCGCGAAGGCGATGTCGAGCAGCTGCTGCGGTGTCCAGTCCCGCTCGGGGTGCTGGTCGAGCTGCTGGTTGAAGCCCGGGTCCTCGGTGTAGTTGTACAGCCCGCTGGTCATCTGCAGCAGCTGGCGGATGGTGATGTGGTCGCCGTCCGGCACGTCCGGCCGGTAGGCCGAGACCGGGTCGTCGAGGCGGAGCAGCCCGTCCTTGACCAGCTCCAGGATGATCGTGCCGGTGAAGGTCTTGGTGACGCTGCCGATCCGGAAGTGGTCGCCCGGGTCGACCGGCCGGCCGGTGGCGAGGTCGCCGGTGCCGAGCGTGGTGGTCCAGGTGCCCCAGTCGGGCGTGGTCACCGAGACCACGGCGCCGGGGATGCGCAGCCGCTGCATCAGCGCGGTCAGGTCGGTGGTCAGCTGCCCCTGCGTCACCCCGGGCGCCCGGGGAGCGGCGAGGGCCGGGACCGCCGGTGCGGTGAGGGCGACGGCCGCCGCGAGCAGGGCGGCGGACAGACGGCGGGTACGGGCGGTACGGCGCATGGAGGTCCCGTTCGAAGCGGCGACAGGGCGGAGACCTCCGGTGTAGCAGCGCCGCCCGGCCTGCGCCGCGGCTTGGGCCGCCGGTGGGCGTGGCGGGTCGGGCCTGCCAACGCGACTCTTGACAGCCTCAAACTTCCCTCGAATATCGCCGCTGGGGTACTCTGAGGGATAACAAGGGAAGGACGGCACTCCGTGGAGCAGCTCTACTACTCGGTGGACCAGGTCGCGGCCCTGCTCGGGCTGCACGTCCGCACCGTCCGCGCGTACGTCCGGGACGGCCGGCTCAGGGCGACCCAGGTGGGCCGGCAGTACCGGATCACCCGGGAGGACTTGGCCGCCTTCACCGGGCTGCCCGCGCCGGCCGGCGCCGGCCGGCGGCACACCGAGGCGTCGAGCGTCGTGCAGGTCGAGGCCGTCAGCCCGGCCGAGGCGATGCGGATCTCCAACACCGCCGTCGCCCTCGCGCAGTCCCGCCGGGGCGGCGAGGAGGACGGGCCGCTGCGGGTGGAGAGCGTCTACGACGAAGGGCGGGCCACCCTCAAGCTCATCATCATCGGCGGCCTGGAGACCACGGCGGAGCTGCTGAACGTCGTCCACACCCTCACCACCGACAACCGGTAAGGAGAACACCGTGCCCCACCGCGTCGAGACCCTCGGCCGCACGCCCGTCCTGTTCTGCGACCCCGACCGGGCCGGGCTGCGCTCCGAGCAGGACGCCCTCGACCTGATCGGCGAGGCCTTCGGCACCGGCGCCGAGTGGATCGCCCTGCCCGCCGACCGGCTGCCGGCGGAGTTCTTCCGGCTGCGCAGCGGGCTGGCGGGGGCCGTGGTGCAGAAGTTCGCCAACTACCGCCTCAAGCTGGCCGTTCTGGGTGGCATCGAGGAGCACGTGGTGGCCAGCGATGCCCTGCGCGACTTCGTGCGTGAGTGCAACCGGGGCGGGCAGCTCTGGTTCCTGCCCGACGCCGAGGAGCTCGAACTCCGGCTCGCCGGACAGAGCTGACACCCAGCCAGGTTTTGGCCTTACGCAGTCAAGAATTTACCTCCTGGGTCTACTCGCGTATATCCGCACCGGAGCATTCTGGTCGGGCTTCGGGCTCCCGAGCATCTCGGGAATCAACTGCCCGCTCCAGAAGCGGAGTTACGCATGCCCAGAATCAGTGCTGCCGCTCGCCGCGCGGCTGTCGCCGCCGGTGCCCTGCTCGCCTCGGCGGCCCTCGCCGTCACCGCCACCACGGCCCAGGCCGCCACCGGCACCTACTCGCTGCTCGTCTTCCCCGACCAGAGCCACAACGCCGTGGTCAGCTTCATCAACACGGCGGCCACCTCGGTCGACATCACGATGTACGAGCTGCGGGACACCAGCGTGACCAGCGCCCTGGTCGCCAAGCAGAAGGCGGGCGTCAAGGTCCGGGTGATCCTGGACGGGCAGCACACCTCGGTCAACGGCACGGCTTTCAACACCCTGCGCTCCGGCGGGGTCGGCGTGACGTACTCCTCCTCGGCGTTCGTCTACACCCACCAGAAGACCGTCACGGTGGACAGCGCCAAGTCCCTGGTCATGACCGGGAACCTGGACTCGACCTACTACGCCAACGACCGCGACTACGGCGTCTTCGACACCGACAGCGCCGATGTCGCCGCGATCGAGCGGGTCTTCGCCGCCGACTACGCCAAGACCGCCGTCACCCCCACCGACGGCGACAACCTGGTCTGGTCGCCCACCGACTCGCAGAGCCGCCTGCTCGCCCTGATCAACGGCGCGCAGCACTCCCTCGACCTGGAGCAGCTGGAGTTCGGCGACACTGCGCTGGTGAACGCGATCGTGGCGGCCGAACAGCGCGGCGTGGCCGTCCGGGTGGTCGGCATGGACCCGAGCAGCTACGGCAGTTACTTCGACGAGGTGGTCAACGCCGGCGGCTCGGTGGTCACCTACTCCTCCTCCGGCGGCCTCTACGTGCACGCCAAGGTGATCGTGGCCGACTACGGCACCACCACCGCCAAGGTCTTCGCTGGCTCGGAGAACTTCTCCGACAACTCCCTCAACCACAACCGTGAACTCGGCCTGATCGTCAGCGACTCGGGCGTGCTGTCCGGCATCGAGTCCACCTTCGCCACCGACTTCGCGAACGGCACGCCCTACTAGGCCGTACCGCACCGAAGGGCCGGGCCCCTGCCGACCGGGGCCCGGCCGGTGCACGTTCCTCAGTGCTCCTCGGTACTGCGGGAGTCGGTGAGGGTGAGCGCCCCGCCCGCCGTGACCAGGGCCACGACCGCCGCCAGGACGGCGTAGGTGATCCGCTCGCCGTGGAAGAACGACTCCACCAGGGTGTCTCCCCAGGCGCCGGCGGGCAGTCGGGGGGCGACCAGCGCGGCGATCATGGTGCCGACCACGGCGGTGCCGACGCTGCTGCCGACCTCCTGGGCGGTGTCGTTGAGGGCCGTGCCGATCGAGGTGCGGTTCTCCGGCACCGCCTCGACGAGCGCGACGGCGCAGATCGTCATCACGGTGCGCAGACCCACCGTCATCACGACCATGCAGACCGCGACGGCGGCGTACCCGTGGGAGACGCCCCAGGCCAGACCAGCCAGCGCGGCGGCCAGGCAGGCGGCGCCGAACAGGCAGGCGGTGCGGTGGCCGAACCGCCTGGCGAGCCACTCGGAGAGCGGAGTCGCGACGATCATCGTCACGATGATCGGAAGGTTCGCCAGGCCCGCCCGGACGGGGCTCCAGCCGTAGGCGTACTGGAAGTGGAGGATCAGCCCGAACATCACTGCGGCCATCGCGATGGCCGTGCCGGTCTGGGCGATGGTGGCGCCCCGGACGGTGCCGTTGGCGAACAGCCCGAGATCCAGCATCGGCGAGGCGGTGCGGCGCTCGTGCCGCACGAACAGCCGGCCGGCGGCCAGGGCACCGCCGGCCGACGCGAGGGTGCCCGCGGCGGCCCAGCCGTGGTCGACGCCGCTGGTCAGCGTGTAGCAGGCGAGGCCGATGGCGGCGACGCTCAGCACGGCGCCCGGCAGGTCCAGCCGGTCCCGGGTGAGGTCCTCCGGCCGGTCGGCGGGGACGCCGAGCCGCACGCCGAGCGCCGCGACCAGGGCGATCGGGGCGTTGACCAGCAGCAGCCACTGCCACCGCACGTGGGCCAGGGCGGTGCCGCCCAGCAGCGGACCGAGGACGAAACCCGACATGCCGACGACGATCATCACGGTCATCGCGCGCATCCGCAGCGCCTGGTCGTCGAACAGCCGGAACACCAGCGAGTTGGTGATGGGCGCCATCGCCGCCGCGGCGACGCCGAGCCCGGCGCGCAGGGCGATCAACTGCCCGGTGCCGGTGACGGCCAGGACGGCCAGGCTCGTCAGACCGAACGCCGCGAGTCCGACCAGCAGCACCCGGCGGCGCCCGAGCCGGTCGGCCATCGACGTGGACCGCCCCTGGCTGGGATCGCGCGTCATGCGCAACATCGACGTCCCGAGCAACTCGCTGCGGCTCTACGAGGAGTTCGGCCGGCAGGCCCTCCGGCTCCCGCTCACGCCGCGGCAGCGGTTCCACGCCGTGTCGGCCGTCGTCGGCGTCGTGGTCAGCAGCGCCGACGACCTGGGGCAGGATCCGCCCCCGGCGGTGCTCGACGGCACGGTCGGGCGGAAGGAGTACCTCCGGCAGTACGCCGACACCTGGCGGGCGCTCGATCCCGCGGAGCACCCGTTCCTGCACGACATCGTCGACGTGTTCGACGGCCACGACGACCGGGAGCAGTTCCTCGCCGTCCTGGACCTGGCTCTGGCGGGCCTGCGCCTGCAGGCCGCCGGCCAGGACGGCCCCGCCTGGGGCACCCGGACCGGCACCCCCTAGGGGATCCGGCGGCGGTGTGGGCCCATCACCCCGGGGGCGTCGGCCGCAGGCCTGCCGTCGCCTGATGGGGGATCACCCTGAGGCCCAGGTGACGGGTCGTGAGACTCCGGTCGTACGTCAGTGGCTCTGCATACGCCGGAAGTTGGGGCGCCGATCCGTCCCCGGGCCGTACGGGATGCCGGGTCGGCGGGTCGGAGACTGGAGGCACTCCCCGACCCCGACTCCCTCCCGGAGGACTGCATGGCACTGCGACACCGACGGACGATTCCCGCACTGACGGTGGGGGCGGTGGCAGCCGTACTGGCCGGGCTGACTCCGGCGACGGCCTCCGCGGCGGGTGATCCGCTCCAGCGCTACGACCGGCAGCGGCTCCGGTGGGAGCGGTGCGACCCGGGGAAGCCCGCCACGTTCGAGTGCGCGAAGGTCAAGGTCCCGCTGGACTACGGCGATCCGGGCGGGCGGCAGCTGGACCTCGCCATATCGCGGGTCAAGGCGGGGAAGCCGCAGGAGCGGCACGGCGTGCTGCTGATGAACCCCGGCGGGCCGGGCGGGCCGGGGCTGACCCTGCCGGTGGACCTGGCGCCGGTGCTCCCGGCACAGGTGCGGGAGCAGTTCGACCTGGTGGGGTTCGACCCCCGCGGGGTCGGGCGGAGCTCGCCGATCGGCTGCGGCCTGACGGCCGACGAGCAGACCGTCCTGCACCCGTACTCGCCGGCCGCCTTCGGCCAGGACGTGGCGCGGGCCCGTTCGGTGGCCGACAAGTGCTGGGCGAAGGCCGGGGACGTGCTGCCGTACCTCACCACCCGGAACACGGCGCGGGACATGGACATCGTGCGGGCGGCGCTCGGGGAGCGGAAGATCTCCTACTACGGGCTCTCGTACGGCACCTACCTCGGCGCCGTCTACACCCAGCTGTTCCCCGGGCGCTCGGACCGGTTCGTGCTGGACAGCGCGGTGGACCCCGCGCGGGTGTGGCGGGGGCAGTTCCGGGCGTGGGCGCCGGGGGCCGAGCTCGCCTTCACCCGGTGGACCGAGTGGGCGGCGGCGCGCGACGCCACGTACGGACTGGGCGCCACCCCGGCCGAAGTCCGGAGGACCTTCTGGGATTTGATCGCCCTTGCCGACCGCACGCCCGTGCCGACCACGGGCAAGGCGCTGAGCGGCGGCGGCATCCGGACCGAGTACCCCGCCTTCGTCTCACCGGCGACCGTCACGCCCTGGATCGCCGCGCTCAAGGCCGCCGCCGCGGGCGGGCCGCCGGCCCCGGCCGCCCCCGGGGCGGCGGAGGAGGAGGCCGGGGCGGGCACGGCAGCGGAGACCCCGGCGGACAACGCCGTGGCCATGGCCTGGGCCGTCACCTGTGGTGACACCCGGAACTGGCCGCGCGACCCTGAGCAGTACCGCCGGGACGCGGTCCGGGACCGGGCGGCTTACCCGCTGGCCGGTGACCTGGCGGCCGGGATCCAGCCGTGCGCGTTCTGGAAGTCGGCGGCGATCGAACCCGCCACCGCGGTGGACAACCGGGTCGGCGCGCTGATCGTGCAGAACGAGTGGGACCCGCAGACGCCCCTGGCCACGGCGCAGGGCATGCGCCGGGCGCTGCACGGCGCGCGGCTGGTCACGGTGAACGGCGGCGAGGGCCACGGCGTCCTGGTGGCCGGCCCGTCCTGTGCCGACGCCGACGTCACCCGGTACCTGACCACCGGCCGGCTGCCCGCGCAGGACCACCGCTGCGGGCCGACCGGGAGCTAGGCCTCTCTTTCGGATCACGCCGGGCGGGCGCCGCCGGGGCACGGGTACACCCCCACCCGCCCGCCGTGCTGCGTTGATCCCCCGGCATCATCGCAGTACGGCGGGGGCGGCCAACAGCCGCCCCCGCCCTGGTGGTTCAGCTGTTGATGCTGTACGGGTCGCCGTAGACCTTCCACTTCAGGGGCGGGTTGAGGTCGAAGTTCCTGGCGTTCAGGAAGACCAGCTGCTCGGTGTCCACGCGGCTGGTGTCGCTGTGGGCCTCCTCCTTCTTCATGACCACCTTGCGGGCGTCCAGGAAGGCCTTGATGTACGTGGCCTCGTCGCCGCCCTGGGCGGGGGTCTTCGCCTTCTTCATGGCGGCGGCGCGGATGCCGCCGAAGCTGTCGCTGTCGGTGCCCGGGCCGTGCATCACGATGGCGTCGTAGTACGCGAACTGGCCCAGCGCGCGCAGGCCGTCGGCCTTGGCCTGCTTGACGGCCGGGTCGAAGTAGACCCGGTCGCGCTCGTCGTTCTGGGCCTGCTGGAAGACGGTGTCCTTGGCGGCGGTGGCCCAGTCCTTGGTGAAGGGGGTGCCGAGGCCGGAGTGCGAGGCGCTGCCGTTGACCTTCTTCAGCGCGGGCAGGTACTTGGCCAGCACGTTGCCGGGCTTGAGGTCGGTGTAGTGCTGGACGAGATCGAGCATGTCACCGGTGCCGGAGCAGAAGCCGATGATCCCGGCGGTGTAGCCGCGGCCGTCGCCGATGTCCTCGATGTACTTGTACTGCGCCTTCCAGTCCAGCGAGGAGTTCTCCGCGCTGGAGACGAGCTCCATCGCGATCTCCTTCTTGTGCGGGTCGTCCAGACCGACGCTCGCCCGGACACTCACCGGGGCGGCGTTCGCCGCGCCGGCCACGGCGACGGACAGGGGGGCGGCGGCGAGGACGATCGCCAGGGCGAGGCGGGCCGTGCGGTGCTGCGCGTGCATGAGCGCTCCGTCTTCCGTCACGGTGGCACGGGGGTACCACCCAGGGAAGTTAGGAAAGTTTCCTAACTTGGCTTGAGGAGATTGAAGCGCCCAACCCACTCTCTCCGCAAGGGCCCTGTTGTGTCCTGTCCATGCCCGAACAGGCAGAGGGCCCTGCCCCGGACAACTCCGGGGGCAGGGCCCTCACTTGACCAGCGTCGGCGACTACGCGCCGCGCAGCACCGCGCCCGTGCGGGCGGCGGCCTCGGCCACCGCGCTCTCGCGGGCGGCCGAGGCCTCCTCGGCCGTCAGCGTGCGGTCGGTGGCACGGAAGCGCAGCGTGTACGCCAGCGACTTCTTGCCCTCGCCCGCCTGCTCGCCGGTGAAGACGTCGAACAGCCGGATGGCCTCCAGGAGTTCGCCCGCGCCGTGGCGCAGCGCGGCCTCCACCTCGGCGGCCGGGACGGCCGAGTCGACGATCAGCGCGACGTCCTGGGTGGCGACCGGGTAGCCGGAGACGGCCGGGCCGCTGACCCGCTGCTCGCCGCCGGCGAAGAGCAGGTCCAGGTCGATCTCCATCGCGCTGGTGCGCTCCGGCAGGTGCAGCGCCTTGGTGACCCGCGGGTGCAGCTCACCGGCGTACCCGACGACCACGTCGCCGAGCAGCAGCTCGGCGCAGCGGCCCGGGTGCCACGGCGCCCGCTGGGCCGACCGGACGGTCAGCTCGACGCCCGCGGCGGCGGCGACGGTGCGGCCCGCCTCGATGGCGTCCGCCCAGCTCGCGCCGGCGCCCTTGCCCCACCAGCCGGACGGCAGCCGCTCGCCCGCCAGCGCGACGGCGACCCGGCGCGGCTGGTGCGGCAGCGCCGCGTTGAGCGAGGCCAGCTCCTCCTTGCTCGGGCGGCGGTCCACCGGCAGGCGGGGAGCCACCCGAAGCTCCTCCTTGGGGAGGAAGACGGTGCCGGCCTCGAACACGGCCAGGTCGGTGTTGCCCCGGCCGATGTTGCGCCGCAGCGCGCCGAGCAGGCCCGGCAGCAGCGTGGTGCGCAGCGCCGGCTCCTCGTCGTTCAGCGGGTTGACCAGCTTGACCGTGCGGCGGCGCTCGTCGTCCTTCTCCAGGCCGAGCGCGTCGAACGCGGCCTCGCCGAGGAACGGGTAGTTGTTGACCTCGACGTAGCCCGCGCCCGCGAGCGCGACGCCGGTGCGGCGGTGGAAGCGCTGCGCCTCGGTCAGGCCGCGGCCCGGCGGCACGGTGGGCATCCGCGCGGGCACGTTGTCGTAGCCCTCGAGGCGGATGACCTCCTCCGCGAGGTCGTACGGGTCGGTCAGGTCGGGGCGCCAGCTCGGCGGGGTGACCTCGAGGATGTCGGCGCCCGCGACGGTGCAGCCGATCTCCTGCAGGCGCCGGGTGACGGTCTCGCGGCCGTACTCGGTGCCCGCGACGCGGTCCGGCAGGTCGGCGTCGATCGCGATGGTCCGCAGCGGGTGCGGGGCCGCGATGTCGGTGACCCCGGCCTCGGCGGTGCCGCCGGCGATCAGGACCAGCAGGTCCACGGCGCGCTGCGCGGCGGCGCGGGCGGCCTCCGGGTCGACCCCGCGCTCGAAGCGCTTGGAGGCCTCGGAGGGCAGCTTGTGCCGCTTGGCGGTGCGCGCGATGGTGACGGGCTCGAAGTGCGCGGCCTCGATGATGATCTCGGTCGAGCCGACGACCTCACCGGTCTCCGGGTCCAGCACCGGGTCGAGGATCTCGGTCGAGGCGCCGCCCATGACACCCGCCAGGCCGATCGGCCCGGTGTTGTCGCAGATCAGCAGGTCCTCGGCGGAGAGGGTGCGCTTGACGCCGTCGAGGGTGGTGAGGATCTCGCCCTCCGCCGCGCGGCGGACCTGGATCGGGCCGTCCACCCGGTCGCGGTCGTAGGCGTGCAGCGGCTGGCCGACCTCGAGCATCACGTAGTTGGTGATGTCCACGGTCAGCGAGATCGGGCGGATACCCGCCTTCTGCAGGCGGCGCTGGAGCCAGATCGGCGACTGCGCGGCCGGGTCGACCCCGGTCACGGTGCGAGCCACGAAGCGGTCGCAGCCCGCCGGGTCGGCGACCTTGATCAGGTAGCCGTAGGAGTTGGCCGGCGGCACGTCGAGCAGCGCCGGGTCGGCCAGCGGCAGCCCGTACGCGGCGGCGGCCTCACGGGCCACACCGCGCATGGACAGGCAGTAGCCGCGGTCCGGGGTGACGGCGATGTCCAGCACCTCGTCGACCAGCTGCAGCAGCTCGATCGCGTCGGTGCCGGGCTCGTACTCCGGGGGGAGCACGATGATGCCGTTGTGGTCGTCGCCCATGCCGAGCTCGCGGGCGGAGCAGATCATGCCGGCCGAGGTGTGGCCGTAGGTCTGCCGCGCGGCGATCGGGAACGGGCCGGGCAGCACGGCGCCCGGGAGCACCACGACGACCTTGTCGCCCACGGCGAAGTTGGTCGCGCCGCAGACGATCTCCTGCGGCTCGCCGGTGCCGTTGGCGTCGCCGACGTTGACGAAGCAGTGGCGGATCGGCTTCTTGAAGCCGGACAGCTCCTCGATGGAGAGCACCTGGCCGACCACCAGCGGGCCCTTGAGGTCGGCGCCGATCTGCTCGACGGTCTCGACCTCCAGGCCGGCCCGGACGAGACGGGCGGCGACATCACGGCCGGTCTCGCCCGCCGGAAGGTCGACGTACTCGCGCAGCCAGGAAAGCGGGACGCGCATCAGATCTCCATCCCGAACGGGAGGGTGAAGCGGACGTCACCCTCGACCATGTCGCGCATGTCGGCGACGTTGTGGCGGTTCATCAGGATTCGCTCCAGGCCCAGGCCGAAGGCGAATCCGCTGTAGCGGTTGGGGTCCACACCGCAGGCGACCAGCACCCGCGGGTTGACGACGCCGCAGCCGCCGAGCTCGATCCAGCCCTCGGAGGAGCAGGTGCGGCACGGCCGGTCCGGGTTGCCGATGCTCTCGCCGCGGCAGACGAAGCACTGCAGGTCGATCTCGGCGCTCGGCTCGGTGAACGGGAAGTACGACGGCCGCCAGCGCAGCTCCAGGCCGTCGCCGATCAGCTTCGAGACCAGCAGCTCGATGGTGCCCTTGAGGTCGGCGAAGGTGATGCCCTCGTCCACCGCGAGGCCCTCGACCTGGCGGAACACCGGGGTGTGCGTCGCGTCCAGCTCGTCGGTCCGGTAGACCCGGCCGGGGCAGACCACGTACACCGGGGGCTCGCGGTCGAGCAGGGTACGGGCCTGGACCGGGGAGGTCTGGGTGCGCAGCACCACGCCGGAGTCGGCGGAGCCGTCCGGGGCCTGCACGAAGAAGGTGTCCTGCATCGAGCGGGCCGGGTGGTCCTGGTGCAGGTTGAGCGCGTCGAAGTTCAGCCACTCGGCCTCGACCTCGGGGCCCTCGGCGACCTCGTAGCCCATGGCCACGAAGGTGTCCTCGATCCGCTCGGCCAGCGTGGTCAGCGGGTGGCGGGCGCCGCGCGGGGTGCGGTCGTACGGCAGCGTGACGTCCACCGCCTCCTCTACCAGCACGCGGGCGTCGCGCTCCGCCTCCAGCTCGACCTGGCGCTTGGCCAGCGCCTGGTTGACGGCGCCCCGGGCCTGCCCGATCAGCTTGCCGGCGGCGGCCTTGGCCTGCGGCGGCAGCGCGCCGATCTCGCGGTTGGCCAGTGACAGCGGCGAGCGGTCGCCGGTGTGGGCGACCTTGGCCGCCTTCAGCTCCTCCAGCGTGGCGGCGGCGGCGAAGGCCGCGACGGCCTCGTCCCGGGCGCGCTCGACCTCTTCGGGCTTCAGTGCCTCGACCTCTACCGGGTCGTAGGACTTGTTGGGTGCGGACATCTCTATCTTTCCCGTGCTCCTGCTCGTGTTGTGCCGAGGTATGGGCTCGCGCCTCCCGCGGCCACGCCGCGCCAGGGCGTCGCGCAACGCCAAAGGACGAGTGTAGTCGCAGCCCGCGTAACGCCTGTCGCTCGAATGACCTCGTGAGACGGTCAGAGCATGAAGTCAGGGACGCCCGCGGGCAGGATAAATCGGAACTGGGCGCCGCCGCCGGGCGCGCGGGTGATCCGGATGGTGCCGCCGTGGGCCTCGACGATGCCCTTGACGATATAGAGGCCGAGGCCCGTGCCACCGCGCTTGGAGCCCCGCCAGAACCGGGTGAAGACGCGCGGCATCGACTCCTCGGGGATGCCGGTGCCTTCGTCGCTCACGGTGACTGCCGTTCCTTCCATGACCCGGGGCGGGGTGCCCGGGCGCTCCCAGTGGGCGGCCTCGACCACTTCCTTGGCGGGCGCCACCTCGATGGTGACAGTTCCCTCGCCGTGCCGCACCGCGTTTTCCAGCAGGTTGGCCAGCACCTGGTCGATCTTGTCCGGGTCGGCCCAGAGCTGGGTGAGCGGCTCGGTGGTCCGGATGTCGAAGCGCTCGGCCGGGCAGCCGGCCGCCACCTTGCCGTCCACGTGCCGGCGCACCGCGCCCGCGAGGTCCACCACCTGCTTGCGCAGCTCGAGCCGCCCGGCGTCGATCCGGGAGATGTCGAGCAGCTCGGCGATCAGGCGGGTCACCCGGTCCGCGTCGGCGTCGACGCTCTCCAGCATCCAGCGCTTCTGCTCGTCGGTGAACCGCTCCCACTTGGCGAGCAGGGTCTTGGTGAAGCCCTTGACGCTGGTCAGCGGCGAGCGCAGCTCGTGCGCCACGGTGGCGATCAGCTCGGCGTGCCCGCGCTCGGTGCGCCGCCGGGCCTCGGTGCCGCGCAGCGCCACCACCACCCGCTCGACCGGCCCGAGCGGCCGCTCCCGGACGTACCGGGCGGAGACCAGCACCTCGCGGCCCCCGGGCAGCAGCAGGTTGCGCTCCGGCTGCCCGCTGCGGATGGCCAACCCGCCGTACGGGTCGGTCAGCTGCCACCAGCGGTGGCCGTCGAGGTCCTCCAGGGGCAGCGCGTGGTCCAACGGCGTGCCGAGGGCGACGGCGGCGCGGATGCCGGTGAGGCGGGCGGCGGCCGCGTTGAAGCACACCACCTCGCCCGAACGGTCGGCGACCACCAGACCGTCCGGCAGGTCGTCCGGGTGCCACTCGGACCCGTAGCCGACCATGGGCGTCCTCCCCAGTAACCCACTACCCACTGTGTACGTCCCCCCACTGTCCGACCCTAGCGCCCTCGACTGCTGCAGGCGAGAGGCCGGACCGGCGGGGGCAAGGTCGGGCTCACGTCCGGCAGCCGCCGGGCGAGCGCTGGGCGCGCGCGGAGGCGTACAGGCAGACGGCGGCGGCCGTGGCCAGGTTGAGGCTCTCGGCGTGGCCGTGGATCGGCACCTTGACGACTTCGTCGGCCAGCGCCCTGGTCTCCTCCGGCAGGCCCCAGGCCTCGTTGCCGAAGACCCACGCGCCCGGCGCGCCGAGGGTGCCCTCGTCCAGCTCCTGGTCCAGGTCCCGCTCCCCCGCGCCGTCGGCGGCCAGCACCCGCACCCCGGCCGCGCGCAGCCGCCCGACCGCCTCCTCCACCGGCACCCCCACGGCGAACGGCAGGTGGAACAGGCTGCCCACCGAAGCCCGGACGGCCTTCGGGTTGTACGGGTCCACCGAGGCGTCGGTGAGGATCACGGCGTCCGCGCCGGCCGCGTCGGCGGTGCGCAGCACGGTGCCCGCGTTCCCGGGGTCGCGCACGTGCGCGAGGACCGCCACCAGTTTCGGGCGGGCGGCCAGGATGTCCTCGAAGGGGGTGTCCAGGAAGCGGCAGAGCGCCACGATGCCCTGGGGGGTGACGGTGTCGCAGATCTCGGCGATCACCTCGTCCGTGGCGGTGAGCACCGGCAGCCCGGCCGCGAGGGCGGCCTCGGTGATGTCGGTGTGCCGCTCGGCCGCCTCGGGCGTGAGGTAGACCTCCACCACCACGTGCTCGCTCGACCCGGCGGGCCGCCCGTACGCGACCGCCTCGCGGACGGCCTGCGGGCCCTCGGCGAGGAAGCGCCGCTCCTTGCTCCGCTGGTTGCGCCGGGCCAGCTTGCGGGCGGCGATGACGCGGGGCGAACGCAGGGAGGTGAGCAGGGGGGTGTCGGTGCTCTGCATGCTCTCGTTCTCTGGTGAGCGTCTCTGTGGTGGAACGCGCTCAGCCCCGCAGACGGAGCGCCTGCGGGGCCGAGGAAAGCTTGGTGCCTCAGCGGGCACCGAATCCGTACCTTCCGCCCGTCACCGGGCGGTCAGGGGCGGATTCAGGCGGCGACGGCGGCCTTCGGGGCGTTGACGTCGGCCGGGAGCGCCTTCTGGGCGACCTCGACGAGCGAGGCGAAGGTGGCCGGGTCGTTCACGGCGAGGTCGGCCAGCATCTTGCGGTCGATCTCGACGTTCGCGATCTTCAGACCCTGCACGAAGCGGTTGTAGGTGATGCCGTTGGCACGGGCCGCAGCGTTGATGCGCTGGATCCACAGCTGACGGAAGTCGCCCTTGCGCTTCTTGCGGTCGTTGTAGTTGTAAACGAGCGAGTGGGTGACCTGCTCCTTGGCCTTGCGGTACAGGCGCGACCGCTGGCCGCGGTAACCGCTGGCCCGCTCGAGGATGACCCGGCGCTTCTTGTGGGCGTTGACTGCCCGCTTGACGCGTGCCACTTCATTACTCCTTGGGTTGGACCACGGACTACTTCACGTGGTCCGTCAATCGAATGGGTCGGGAAGGATCAGCTGCCCCGCGAGTCCCTTGCGGGCCGCGGGAGGGCGATCACTTGCCGAGAAGCTTCTTGATCTTCTTGGCGTCGGCGGGGGCCATCTCGACAGTGCCGGCCAGCTTGCGGGTCAGCGTCGTGGGCTTGTGCTCAAGGTAGTGGCGGCGGCCGGCGCGCTCACGCAGCACCTTGCCCGAGCCCGTGATCTTGAAGCGCTTGCTGGCGCCGCTGTGGGTCTTCTGCTTCGGCATGTCGCCGTATCTCCTCGTCGGTCCGTTCCCGCCTCTGCATCACTGCGGAGGCGGGAACTGGATGGATCCTCGGTGCCCGGGCAGGACGCCCTTGCACCGTCGTGGCCGGTCCACCCGGACCGCGCGAACCCCTGCGGGCTCAGGCGTCCTGAGTGGTCTCGGCCGGCTTCTCGACCTCGGCGGCAGCCTCGGCGACCTCGGTGACCTCGGCGGTCTCCTCGGCCTCCTCGATGTCGTCGATCTCGTCGGCCTCCGCCTCGGCGGCGGCGTTCTCGGCCTCGAGCGCCGCGTCGTCAGCCGCAGCCTGGTCGTCCGCGCCGCTGTTGCGGCCCTGACGCTCAGCCTTGCGGGCGTCCGCGATCGCGCGGGCCTCGGCCATCGCCTCGGTCTTCTTCTTGTGCGGGCCAAGCACCATGATCATGTTACGGCCGTCCTGCTTGGCCGAGGACTCCACGAAGCCCAGGTCCTGGACGTCGTTCGCCAGCCGCTGCAGCAGTCGGAAGCCCAGCTCGGGGCGGGACTGCTCACGACCGCGGAACATGATCGTGATCTTGACCTTGTCACCCTGCTTGAGGAACCGGACGACGTGACCCTTCTTGGTGTCATAGTCGTGCGGGTCGATCTTCGGCCGGAGCTTCATCTCCTTGATGACCGTGTGCGCCTGGTTCTTGCGCGCCTCACGGGCCTTCATGGCCGACTCGTACTTGAACTTGCCGTAGTCCATGAGCTTGCACACCGGCGGCCGGGCGGTCGCCGCGACCTCGACCAGGTCGAGGTCGTACTCCTGCGCAAGCTCCAGCGCCTTGGCAAGCGGCACGATGCCGACCTGCTCGCCGCTGGGACCGACGAGTCGCACCTCGGGGACGCGAATCCGGTCGTTGATGCGGGGCTCGGTGCTGATGTGGCCTCCTTGGTTGCACCTTCTGCGCCGCGGCCGTCGGACGACCGCGGGTAGTGGACTCGACCACTGGGCGGGGCTTCATTCGTGCTGCGCTGCCCTACGGTGTGTATGCACCGCGACACGAAAAAAGCCCCGCTCGGTTACAGGCGGGGCTCCACAACAACCGGAGAGCGGCACCCCTTGTCTCTGGGGCACTGCTGGCGACTTCCTGCGCCCTTGCGGGCCGGTGTCGCGGACCGGAGACCCGTCGACCGCGAGGCCGATCAGGTGGGAGACTTTCGGGTTGCCCTGTCGGGCCTCCTGAGTGGAGCCTCCACTTGCTGGCCGGGTGCCCATGAGAGCTCCTGGCCGGTCAGTCTTGAAGCTTACGCTACGGACGCCGGTATTGAAAATGCGGGCCCGGCGGGGCTTGTACGCTGGGTGGCGTACTTCTGCCAGCCCCGACGGAGTGAGCCACCTTGAGCGCCCAGCCCACCGACCCGACCGACCTCTCCGAGGAGCAGATCGGCTTCGACGACCTCACCCGCGACATCGCGGAGGTCCCGGCCGTCGAGGTGATCACCACCGTCGCGGTGCACCTGATGAGCGCGGCCGCCGTCAAGTGCGGCCTCGCCGAGGGCGGCGCGGCCGACAAGGACCTCGACGAGGCCCGCAAGCTGATCACCGCCCTGGCCGGGCTGGTCACCGCCGGCGCCCCCGAGATCAGCAACTTCCACGCCGCCCCGCTGCGGGACGGCCTGAAGTCGCTGCAGCTGGCCTTCCGCGAGGCCTCGATCGTCCCGGACGCCCCGGGCGCGGGCCCCGGCGAGAAGTTCACCGGGCCGGTCTACAGCTAGTCGTACCTACGGAGAAGGGGTGGGGGGGGGGTGAGCCCCCCCCCCCCCAACATTTAAATGGGCCCCCACAAAGGAAAAGACGCGGGTAGGGTAATAGTTTAAATATTGCGGTTTAAT
>NZ_JBEOWY010000026.1:43500-101308 GCF_040296285.1 Kitasatospora sp. NPDC002227 | reverse complement strand
CGTTGAGCGGCACGGCAACCACCGGAATAGGGTGATCCCGCGCACTGCGTCCTCGCTGTGTTTTGTTACTAAAGGAATCTCCAACCCGGATCAAGCGATCCAGGCCGGGGATGTCAACATATCTGGCGTTGACTTTTGGCACGCTGTTGAGTTCTCAAGGAACGGACGCTTCCTTCGAGCTGCTCTCGCAAGCTCTCCGGGCGCTTCGTCTTCCATTCGGTTTTTCCTGCCGGTCTGCGGCCTGACGGCCCGTCCGACGTTTCAAACTCTAGCCGATCCCCGCTCCGAAAAGCGAATCCGGCCCCAATCCGATAAACGCACACGACAAATTCGGGCCGAGGCACGCCGAAAGCATGACTCCGCCGCGAGCGAAGTGGTGGTTCAAGGGATTGGCTACCCCGGGATCGTCCGTGCAGAGTGCGCGTCCGGTTCTCCCTGGCAGGCAGCTCGAAGAACACTAGACCTCCAGGACACCCGAGTCAAGGCAGGCCTCCCCAGCTGGGAGGACGGGCGGGGCGGAGGGCAGGTGGAAGGCCAGGACGGCCACGTCGTCGTCGTGCTCGGCGGTCACGCCCATCGCCCGGAGCAGGCGGGCGCAGACCACCTCGGGTTCGCCGGGGGCGCCGCTGAGGGTGTGGGCGAGCTGGTCGAGTCCCTGGTCGATGTCCTCGTCCCGGCGTTCGACCAGGCCGTCGGTGTAGAGGACGCCGGTGGTGCCGGGGAGGAGGCGCAGGGTGTGGGAGAGGTGGCCGCCGCTGCCGGTGCCCAGGGGCGGGCCGTTGAGCTCCTCGCCGCGCAGGACGGTGCCGTCGGGAGTGCGCAGGAGGAGGGGGAGGTGGCCGGCGGAGGCGTAGACGAGCGTGCCGGGGGCGGCGTCCCAGACGGCGTAGGTGCAGGTGGCGATCTGGTTGGCGTCGATCTCCATGGCGAGGCCGTCGAGCAGGCGCATCACCTCGTGGGGCGGGAGGTCGAGCCGGGCGTAGGCGCGGACCGCCGTGCGGAGCTGGCCCATCACGGCGGCGGCACGCAGGCCGCGGCCCATCACGTCGCCGATCACGAGTGCCGTCCGGCCGCCGCCGAGTTCGATGACGTCGTACCAGTCACCGCCCACGGCCGCGTCGGCGCCGCCGGGCTGGTAGGTGGCGGCGACCCGGAGGTCGCTGGGCTGTTCGAGCTTCTGCGGGAGCAGGCTGCGCTGCAGCGTGACGGCGGCCTCGCGTTGGCGGCGCTCGGCCTCGCGCAGGCGGGTGGCGGCCTGGACCTGGTCGGTGACCTCGGAGGCGTAGATCAGGACGCCCGGCGGCTGCGCGGCGGGGCTGCCGGGTTTGGTCTCGGCGCCGAGCGGCACGCAGGCCACGTTGTAGTAGCGGCTGCCGGCCAGGCCGAGGATGCAGCGGGCCTTCACGCTGCGGGGCCGTCCGCTGCGGACCACCTGGTCGAGGAGGGGGAGGACTCCGAGGGTGGCGAGCTCGGGGAGCGCCTCGGCGGCGGGCAGGCCGGCGGGGCGGTCGCCGAAGAGTTCGCGGTAGGCGCGGTTGGCGTAGCCGAGCTGGTGCAGCGGGCCGTAGGTGACGGCGACCGGGGCGGGGAGGCGGCTCAGCACGTCGCGGAGGTCGTAGAGCTCGTGGATCTCGCGGAGGTCGAGCAGTGCCGGGGCCGCGCTCGGTTCACGCGGGGCCGGCACGGTGACCGGCTCGCCGGAGGCGGCGGTGGGAGCAGCACGCCATGCGGCTCCGGTGAGCCGGGCGCTCCAGCGGATGAGGTTCAACGACGGCCGCTTCCTCGGTCGAATGGCAGGTAGTCAATCACACCTTGTGTGCATCTTGGCACGTGCAGTGATGATCCCGATGGGCTGATCCTGTCAGGCTCGGCGCCGTTCCGGAAGTCGTCGGTCCGGTACGGCGGCGGATGGAGGGGCGAAAGCGGTGGTCGGGACGTTCGGCCGGCTCACTCCCGGGGGAAGCCGGCTTCGAACTCGGAGCGGGGGTGTTCGACCGCACCGAGCGAGACCACTTCGCGGTGGAAGAGGACGCCGAGCAGCCAGTCGGTGAGGACGCGGATGCGCCGGTCGGTGCTGGGCAGGCGGCGCAGGTGGCGGGCGCGGTGCAGCCACCAGGCGCGGCGGCCGGTGAGCTGGCCGCCGCGTTTGGTGTGGGCGACGGCGCGGCGCCGGCCGAGGGAGGTGGAGCATTCCGGCTGTTCCGGCCGGTACGGCTCGGGGGGGTGCCCGGCCAGTACGGCGGTGAGGTTGTCGGCGAGCAGCCGGGCCTGGGCCAGGGCGTGCTGGGCGTTGGGGGCGCACAGACCGCCGGAGGTGTCGGGCGCGCCGGGGTCCGGGACGGCCGCGCAGTCGCCCGCCGCCCAGACGCCGGGCAGCGGCTCGCCGTCCGGTCCGCGGACCTGGAGGGTGGGCAGGCAGGGCACCCGGCCGTTCTGGTCGAGCGGGAGGTCGGTGCTGCGCAGCACGGGGGCGGGGCGCACGCCGGCGGTCCAGACCAGGGTGCGGGCGGCGAAGCGGCTGCCGTCGGAGAGGGCGATCACCTGGCCGACGGCGGATTCCAGCCGGGTCCGCAGTCGGACGTCGACGCTCCGGTCGCGCAGTTCGGCCAGGGTGTGGGCGGCGAGTTCGGGCGACTCCTCGGGGAGGATTCGGTCGGTGGCCTCGACCAGCACCCAGCGCAGGTCCTCGGCGGTGAGGTTGTAGTAGCCCTTGGTCGCGTACCTGGCCATGTCCTCCAGCTCGGCGAGGGCGCCGACGCCCGCGTAGCCCGCGCCGACGAAGACGAACGAGAGCGCGGCCTGGCGCAGCTCGGGGTCGCGGGTGGTGGAGGCGAGGTCGAGCTGTTCGAGCACGTGGTTGCGCAGGCTGACGGCCTCGCCGACGGTGGAGAAGCCGAGGCCGTGCTCGGCCAGGCCGGGGACGGGGACGGTGCGGGAGACCGAGCCGGGGGCGATCACCAGCAGGTCGTAGCCGAGCAGGGAGACGTCGGCCGGGCCGCCGCGGGCGCCGGCGTCGACCCAGACCTGGCGGACGGCGTGGTCGATCCGGGTGACCCGGGCGGTGAGCACCCGGCAGTGGGGCAGCACCCGGCGCAGCGGCACCACCACGTGGCGGGGGTCGATGGAACCGGCGGCGACCTCGGCGAGCAGCGGCTGGTAGGTGAGGTAGGGCTGCGGCTCGACCACGGTGATCTCGGCCCGGCCGTCCCCCAGCCGGTCGCGCAGGGTCTGCTGGAGGCGGAGTGCGACGGCCATTCCCGCGCAGCCGCCGCCGACGATCAGTACCTTGATGGGGCACCCCCTGCGGATGTGGGCCGGTTCACGGCAACCATGACGCCCTGCCGGGTGGGTTCTTGTCCACAGGGCGTACCGGATCGGGTTGTCTCGAACTCGTGCCCGGGCGTGTCCGGAGCGGCCCGAGTCGGGCGGCGACGGCCCGTTTCGCGCCGGGGGGCAGGGTTTCCGTCCACTTCTGCCGCGAACTTCCTTGA
This sequence comes from Kitasatospora sp. NPDC002227, assembly GCF_040296285.1. Classification (NCBI taxonomy): domain Bacteria; kingdom Bacillati; phylum Actinomycetota; class Actinomycetes; order Kitasatosporales; family Streptomycetaceae; genus Kitasatospora; species Kitasatospora sp. NPDC002227. The sequence continues at coordinate 97,817 of NZ_JBEOWY010000026.1, read as the reverse complement.
ACTATGGTCGGATTGTGCGCCGGGACCGAGCGGTCCGGCGTCGGCCTGAGGCGGTTTCTGACTGCGCCTGGGCGTTCCGGGGAAGGTTGGTCCACGGAAGTCCGCCTGGACTGGGCGGAAGCACCGCGCACCGGGGGGTGCGAAGCGGCCAGGCAGGGGTGCCCGAGAGGGCTCCTGCGGGGGAGGGTTTGGGATGACGGATCAGGACCAGGTGCTCGGGGTGCACGGCGTGGTGCCCGGGCGGTCGCAGGAGGCGCACGGGGTCGTGCCCGAGCAGCGGGGGCCGGTGGACCGGTACCTGGCGCCCGGGGCCGCCCCGACGGCGGTGGCGGTGGAGCCACCGGCGGTGCCGTCCCGGCTGCGGGTGGACGCCCGGCGCAATCTGGAGAGCGTGCTGCGGGCGGCCCGGCAGGTCTTCGGCGAGCTCGGCTACGACGCACCGATGGAGGAGGTCGCCCGGCGGGCCGGGGTCGGCGTCGGCACGGTGTACCGCCGCTTCCCGAGCAAGGAGGTGCTGGTCCAGCGGATCGCCGCCGAGGAGGTCGCCTGGCTGACCGCCCAGGCCCGGGACTCGCTGTACGGCAACTCCGGGCCGTGGGACGCGCTGGCGGACTACCTGGCCCGGGCGGTGGCCTCGGGCGCCGGCCGCTTACTCCCGCCCTCGGCCTTCCGCTACGCGGAGCAGCTGGGCACGGTGGCCGACGGGGCCGTACCGGAGCAGCGGCTCGCGGAGCAGCAGGCGGATCTGGCGCTCGCGGCCGGGCAGTTCGGCGGGGTGCCGGGGTACGGGGGGCAGCAGACGGCGACGGGGGTGTCCCGCTTCGGCTCGGACGGGTTCGCGCTGCAGGAGCGGACCGGCCTCGACCGCGGTGTCGGTGAGCGGGGCCTGGGTGAACAGGTTTTCGGTGCGGGTGGGTCGGTCCTCGCGCCGGTGGAACGGGGCTCGGGCGCGGCGGCCGGGGCGGGGAGCGAGCAGGCGCTCCCGGACGAGGCGGATCCCCGGCTGCTGCTCCACCTGCTGGCCGCGCTGGTGGCGCGCGCGGCGGCGGCCGGTGAGCTCCGGCCCGGGGTGACGGTGGCGGACGTGGTGCTGGTGCTGACGGCCGCGGTGCCGGTGCACGTGGCCCAGGCCCGCGGCCACGACGGCGAGCCGCACCACGGCCCGTCAGCTGCCCGCCCGGTGGTCTCCGCCGGGGGCTGGGAGCAGCCCGCCGGTCAACCGTACGATGCTCCTGCGGACCGCCTGTTGCGGATTCTGCTGCAAGGACTGCGGGCCCGCTGATCTCCGGTGGCCCCTTGATGTTCACGGCCCGAACAGAACCTCGATCCGCAGCTCGGAAGAGTGGGCCGCCGGGCCTGTGGCTACCAGTCACAGCTCCGCTATGCCATTCTTTGGCCGTGGTTGGAGCCATTGTCCCGTTGCGCACCGTTCATCCGCCCTTGCGCGCTCGGGCGGGCGCGCCCCGGAGCGCGTCGGTCGGTGCGCGCCGCGGGTGCGGTGACGCCGTGGGCCGTACCGAGCACTGGGGGCCGTGTTGAGCGCCGAGGAGCAGAACGAGCGCGGCCACGGCCGGGAGTTGCCCGGCCAGGTGCCGGACCAGGCGGGCGCACCACTGCGGGAGTCGCTCGCCGGCCGGGTGCCCGGGCAGGCCCCCGCCGGGCAGGGCGGGGTCACCCCCGAGGCGTTCGTCGCCCGCGAGGGGGCGCGCGAGGGCGCCCGGGACGGCGCCCAGAGCCCCGGTGGCGACCCGGGCGCACGCGCGCTGGTGCCCGCCCCCGCGGACCCGGTGGACGGCGAACGGCCGCCCTCGGACGCGGAGTTGACGGCGCTGGTGCGCGCGGGCGACGACAGCGCGTACGAGGAGATCTACCGGCGGCACGTCGGCTCGGTGCGCCGCTACGCCCGTACCTGCTGCCGGGACAGCTTCACCGCGGAGGACTTGGCGGGCGAGGTGTTCGCCCGCACCCTGCAGGCCCTGCGAGCGGGCAAGGGTCCGGAATTCGCCGTCCGCGCCTACCTGCTGACGGCGGTGCGCAACGTCGCCGCCGCCTGGGCCCGCAGCGAGCGCCGCGAGCAACTGGTGGACGACTTCAACGCGTTCGCCCAGACCGCGGCCGCCACCGCCGAGCTGGACCTGGCCGATCCGGGTGCCGATGCCTGGGCGATGGCGATGGCCGACCAGCGGATGGTGATGCAGGCCTTCGTCGGGCTGCCCGAGGACGACCGGATGGTGCTCTGGCACACCGAGGTCGAGCGGGAGTCGCCCAAGACGGTGGCCGTGCTGCTCGGCAAGACCGCAAACGCCACCGCCGTGCAGGCCCACCGGGCGCGTGACCGCCTCGCCGCGGGCTTCCTGCAGGCGCACGTCTCGGGCAGCCAGGAGCAGGACTGCGCCGCCTACGCCAACCGGCTGGGCGCGTACGCCCGGGGCTCGCTGCGCAAGCGCGCCTCGGCGGAGGTCGGGCGGCACGTGCAGGAGTGCGACCGCTGCACGGCCGCGTACCTGGAGCTGACGGAGATCAACACCGGCCTGCGGGCGCTCCTGCCCGGCGGGGTGCTGGTCTGGGTCGGGGCCGGGTACTTCACCGCCGCCGCGGCGGCGGTCGGCGCCGGGGTGGTCGGTACGGCCGCCGTGGTCGGCGGTACCTCGGCGGCCGGTACCTCGGCGGCCGGTGGTGCGGCGGCGGGTGCCGGCGGTGCCGGGGCTTCGGGTGGTGGTTCCGGCGGGGTCGGGACGATCGCCGGGGAGGGGCTGGGGACGACCGCGAAGGCGGCGATCGCCGCCGGGGTCGCCGTCGCGGCCGCCGCCGTGGCGGCGTATGCGCTGAGCGGTGCGCCCGAGCCCAAGCCGCCGGTGGCCGCACCGGTGGCCTCCGCGCCCGCGCTGCCGCCGCCGGTCGCGCCCGCCTCCCCCTCGCCCTCGGCCTCCCCCTCCCAGGAGCCGTCACCCGCGCCGGTGCTGCCCCGGGCGGTGCCCGCCAGCCACCCGGCCACGCCGAAGCCGTCACCGACGCCGACCCCCACTCCGACGCCCACCCCCACGCCGGAGCCCAGCACGCCCGCGCCGCCGGTGGTCGAGGTGCCGACCCCGCCCGCGCCGCCGGTGATCACCCCGGTCCCGGTGCCGACGCCGACCTTCACCCCGCCCGCCCCGCCGACCGACTTCTGGGTGGACGGCCTCCCGTACGGCAAGGACGGCCACCGGGGCGAGCCGGCCGGGCCGAGCATCCGGCGCGAGAGCGACTGGACCTGGCAGCGCGACAGCCTGTGGATGAACGGCAAGCAGTACCGGCACGGCCTCGCCGTGCACGCCCCCTCGACCGTGACCATCGACCTGAACCGCAGCTGCACCGCCTTCGAGGCCGTCGCCGGGCTGGACGACTTCGCCCCGCAGGTGGAGGACGTGGTCTTCAGCGTGCAGGGCGACGGCGGCCGGACGCTCTGGAGCTCCGGCACCTTCCGGCCGGGGGACGCGCCGCTGGCGGTGCGGGTGCCGCTGGCCGGTCAGAAGTCGGTGCGGCTGGTGGTCGCCCCGGCCGGGGACAGGTGGTCGCTGATCAACCTCTCCGACTGGGCCGAGGCGCGGTTCACCTGTACGTGAGGGCTAGACGGCGCAGCTGCCGTCGGTGCAGGCCTCGCCCTCGGGGGTGGTCGCGTCGGTCTCGGCCGCGACCTGGGTCAGCACCTGCAGGAAGGTTTCGGCCTCCTGGCCGCCCTGGACGGCGTACTTGCCCTCGAAGACGAAGGTGGGGACGGCGCTGATGCCGAGCCGGCGGGCCTCCTCGAGCTGGGCGCGGACCTCGGCAGTGCCCTCCTCGCCCGCCAGGTAGGCGGCCACCCGCTCTCGGTCCAGGCCGGTGGCGACGGCGATCTCGGTGAGCTGGGCACGGTCGCCCACGTCCGCACCGTCGGTGAAGTGCGCCTTGAGCAGCGCCTCCTTCAGCGCGCCCTGCACGGCCGCGCCGTACTCCTGCTCGGCGAGGTGCAGCAGGCGGTGGCCGAGGAAGGTGTTGGAGTGCAGCGCGGCGTCGAAGTCGTACGTGATGCCCTCGGCCCGGCCCAGCTCGGTCACCCGGGCGTCCATCGCGACGGACTGCGGGCCGTAGCGCTCGGCGAGCCAGGCGCGGTGCGGCGAGGCCTCGGCCGGGGCGTCGGGCACCAGCTGGTACGGGCGGTAGACCACCTCGACGGCGTCCTTCCCCTCGAACCGGTCCAGGGCCTGCTCGAAACGGCGCTTGCCGATGTAGCACCAGGGGCAGGCGATGTCCGAGTAGATCTCGACCTTCATGACGGGGGGCTCCTGTCGGATGGGGGTGTTCCGACTGGGTGAACCGTCAACTATGTGGGGGTATTCCCGGTACGCCCGTATCTACGCCGGCGGGGCGGGCACGACCAGGACCGGGCAGGCGGCGTGGTGGACGGCCGCCGTGCTGACCGAGCCGAGCAGGAGGCGGGCGAAGCCGCCGTTGCCGCGGGTGCCGACCACCAGGGTGTGGCGGCCGGGGGTGCAGGCGAGCAGCACCTCGATCACGTTGCCGAGCACGACGTGCAGGCCGAGCGGGCCGGTGTAGCGGTGGGGCCTGGCCTGCTGGACGGTGCTCACGGCTCGGCGCAGGCCGTCGGCCATGCTCGCTTCGAGGCGCTCGACGCTCTCCTGCACCAGCTCGGCCATGCCCGGCGGATAGCCGGACGGGGAGGGGTTGACCACGGCGAGGACGTACAGCGGCAGGCCGTGGGCCTGGGCCTCGGTCATGGCGCGGTCGAGGGCCCAGAGGGAGCCGTCGGAGCCGTCGCAGGCGACGAGGACGCCTCCGGCGGTGGGGGGCTCGGTGGAGACGGGGTGGTCGGTCATGGGGCCCAAGTGTGGGGGACGGAGGGGGGCGCGGGGTGGAGCGACCCGGGGGCGTCGTGATCAGGGAAGCTCCGGGCGCACCGGGGCCGGGAGGCCGGTCCAGCAGGTGCCGCGGCGGGCGGTGGTGCGGCGGAGCCAGAGTTCGGTGGCGATCAGGTCGGCGAGGCCGGCGAGGGTGTCCGGTGGGAGGGGGGTGCCGGGGGCGGCGGCTTCGGCGAGGGCGGTGCGGACGGCGGGGAGGTCGATCAGGCCGGCCTCGGCGAGCAGGGGTGCGCGGAAGAGTTCGGCGAGCGGGTCCGCGGCGAGCCGCAGGCCGGTGCGGGCCTGGGCGGCACGGTCGGGGCGGGGGCCGCGGCCCCAGTCCGGCGGCAGGTCGGTGCGGCCGGCGCCGGTGAGGACGGCCCGCAGCAGGGCGTGCCGGGCACCCGGCTGCAACCGGGTCTCGTCGGGCAGCAGGGCGGCGGCCCGGACCACCTGGTTGTCCAGGAAGGGGGCGTGCAGCCGCTGGCCGTACTGCTCGGTGGCCTGGACGAGCGTGCGGTAGTCGGCCGCATGCCGGTGCAGTGCGTGGCGGGCCCGGCGGGCACCGGGCGGTTCGGTGGGGGCCGGCTGCCGGGCGGCGAGGCGCAGGCGCAGCGCGACGGCGGAGAGGGCGTCGTCGGAGAGCCAGCGGGCCGCCGGGCCGGGGGTGCACCAGGCGAGGGCGATGTGCGAGCGCAGCGCGGCCTTCGGGCCGGACGGCCGACGCAGTGTCAGGGCGACCGCCGCGTCGTCCAGCGCCTCGGCGTAGCGGGCCCGGGCCAGTCGGCGGGCGGCCCGCAGGGCGGCCACGGGGGTGCGCAGGCCGCCGTCGTGCGAGGCCAACGCGGCCATCGGGGCAAGGAGTTCGCGCGAGCGCCCGGCCCGGATCAGGTCGGCCAGCCGGGCCGGGTGGCCGTCGAGCAGATGGCGGGCGCCGTAGCCGGTGAGGTGGTCGGCGCCGCCGGAGTCGAAGCGGGCGGCGGTACCGGTGGCGGTCACCAGCACCGGGCCCGGCTCGTCGGTCAGCGGCCCGGCGCCGAACTCCTGCTCGGGGTCGGACAGTTCGGCGTACGGGAGGGCGGGCGGCAGGAGCAGGTGGCGCAGCCGGGGGGCCTCGACGGCGAGGGCGTGGTGCGCGCCGGGCTCGCCGTCGGCCGGCCCGCCCTCGGCGGACACCGCCTCGGTGGGCAGGCCTTCGCCGAGGGTGACGGCGGCGAGGGCGTCGGGGGCGGCCTCCGGCGGGTCGGCCGGCGCTCCCGGGCGGGCCCAGGAGCCTTTGACGGCACCGGTCCTGGGCCGGGGCGCGGCCGGATCGGGCCCCTGGGGGGCGGCGGTGGCCGGCGCGATCGGGACGGCGGCGGCGAGCAGGGCGACGGTCGCGGAGGCGGTGCCGTACGAGAGGTCCACCCCCAGGCGGGGCCGCTCGCCGCCGGTGGCCTCGGGCGGGGCGGTGCGGACCCGGCAGCGGACGGCCTCGAGCAGGGCCCTGGTCAGCTCCCGCACCGCCGGGGCCTCGGCCCGGCGGCCGGCGGGGCCGAGGGGCGCGGGGGCGTACGGCTCGTGCCGGTCGTACGGCACCAGCTGGGCCCGGCCGCTGCGGATGGCCAGCACCTGCCCGGGCGGGACGCGGTGGACGCCCTGGTACGGGGTGCCGGTGCCGATCGCCTCCGGCGACTCCGGGCAGGCCAGCCGGGCCGCCAGGTGGCCGGTGTCGACGGCGGCGCCGGTGAGGTCGGCCAGCGGGAGGGCGGCCGTGGCGTACGCGGTGCCGCCGTGCCAGGGGGTGTGGAAGACGGGCTGGACGCCGGCGAGGTCGGTGAGCAGCTGGGTGCTGTGCAGGCCGGAGCGCAGCACGGCCGTGTAGCTGCCGGGCCAGCCGGTGAGGTGGCGGACGGCGCCGCCGCGGGCGGTGGCGAGGCCGGCGGCGAGTTCGGCGTCGGTGGCGCCGCAGCGGCCGAGCACGGCGAGGCGGCTGGTTGCCGGGGTGTCCTGGTCGGTGGGGTCGGGGCCGTCGAGTCCGGTGGTCACGGTGGCCGGGCGGCCCGGATGGAGGGTGACCAGGCGGATCTCGTCCGGCCGCCAGTCCCCGACGGCCCAGAGCGGGTCGGGGCCGGTCCACAGCGGGGTGGCCGCGAGCGGGCGGAGCGCGGCGGGCACCGTGGGGGTGCTGCCGCTCCAGCCCGTGAGCCATCGCATGCTGGGGCCTCCGCTGCCGCCGCTGCCGCGTGGGGCGGGGCGTGGGAGTGCTCCGCCTGGGGCCATCCTGCCACTGGTTCCGCGAGGGCGGGGAGAGTTGGGACGAGAGTGCTCACCGGAGCTGAGTGCACGTCACGCGATGGCGGTCGGACCGGGCCTCCCCCTCCGTGGCCCGGGCCGCCGTGGTGGGGGGTGTGCGGCGCGGCTGGCATGGACACTGCCGGATGGCCGAAACTGTCGCACTGCCCGGGAGGGCATCCGCATGCCCTCCCGGACCCGCCCCCGCCCGCGGGGATGTAGGCGGCGGCGTCCCCCGGCCCGCCGGGTCCTCGACGACGGGCCGACCCACAGGCTCCAGCGAATCGCCGACCTGGCAAGCCGACCAGGGAGCACGGGCGGGCGCACATCGGCACGGGACCGGAGCACACCCGTCCGCCGCGCCGCCGGGCGGCACGGGAGGCCAGGTGGCGGCGGCGGTAGGGGGCGCTGGTTCCCGCCATCCGGAATGCGGGCCCTTAACCCTCGGAACGCGGCCGACTACGCTAGGTGCAACAGCGTGGCGGCCCCGCCCTCCTCCCCTCCCGGGAGCCGGGTGGCCCGAATGCCATGCAATGCCAGCCAAAAAGCCATCAAGTGCCACTAAAAGCCACTAGATGCCACCGCGAAACGGCCCCCGCCAGCCGGCCCGGCGCCACCTCCGCAGTGCCATACTCGCAGTGCCAGCAGGGGGTGCCACCGCCACCATGACCGTCAGCTCACGTGGACCGAACGAACGGCTCGGCGCGCTCCTCACCTTGGCCCAGATCAGCAACGCCGGCCTGGCCCGCCGGGTCAACGACCTGGGCACCCAGCGGGGCCTGACGCTCCGTTACGACAAGACCTCGGTGGCCCGCTGGGTCAGCAAGGGCATGATCCCGCAGGGCCCGGTGCCGCACCTGATCGCCACCGCGATCGGCAGCAAGCTCGGCCGCCCCGTGCCGCTGGACGAGATCGGCCTCGGCGACACCGACCCGGCTCCCGAACTCGGCCTGGCCTTCCCGCGCGAGGTGCCGGAGGCCGTCCGCTCCGCGACCGACCTGTGGCGGGTCGACCTGGAGCTGCGGCGCGGCCCCGGCGGCGGCCGGTGGAGCGACAGCCTGGCCGGCACCTTCGCGGTCTCCGCCTACGCGACCCCGGTCTCCCGCTGGCTGATCACCCCCGCCGACGGCTCGGTGGCCCGGGAGCCGCTCGTCCCCGACCTGGCCGGGTACCGGGTCGGCCACGCGGACGTCGCCAAACTGCGCGAGGCCGCCCAGGAGGCCCGCCGCTGGGACTCCAAGTACGGTGGCGGGGACTGGCGTTCATCGATGGTGCCGGAGTGCCTGCGGGTCGAGGCGGCCCCGCTGCTGCTCGCCTCCTACAGCGACACGGTGGGCCGGGCGCTGTTCGGCGCGACGGCCGAACTGACCAGGCTGGCCGGGTGGATGGCCTTCGACACCGGCCAGCACGAGGCCGCCCAGCGGTACTACATCCAGGCCCTGCGGCTGGCCCGGGCGGCGGCCGACGTGCCGCTCGGCGGGTACGTACTGGCCTCGATGAGCCTTCAGGCCAGCTACCGCGGCTTCGCCGAGGAGGCCGTCGACCTCGCCCAGGCCGCCCTCGAGCGCAACCGGGGCCTGGCCACGGCCCGGACCATGAGCTTCTTCCACCTGGTCGAGGCCCGGGCCCAGGCCAAGAGCGGCAACGCGGCGGCCTGTGCGGCAGCGCTCGGCGCCGCGGAGGGCGCGTTGGAGCGCGCCCGCGCCGGGGACGCCGACCCGGCGTGGATCGACTTCTACGCCTACGACCGGCTCGCGGCCGACGCCGCGGAGTGCTTCCGCGACCTCGGAGTGCCGAGCAAGGTCCGGCAGTTCACCCGGGAGGCGCTGGCCCGGCCGACCGAGGGCTTCGTCCGCTCGCACGGCCTGCGCCTGGTGGTCTCCGCGATGGCCGAGGCCGAGGCGGGCGACCTGGAGGCCGCCGTCGCGGCCGGCGAGCGCGCCGTCGACCTGGCCGGCCGGATCTCCTCCCAACGCAGCCGCGAGTACGTGGTCGAGCTGCTCCGCCGGCTCGAGCCCTTCCAGGACGAGCGCCGGGTGAGGGAGTTGACCGAGCGGGCCCGCCTGGTGCTGGCCGCCCCGGCGTAGCCGGGCCGATATTCGGGTGCGGGCGCGGCCGGCCCCTCGTTATGGTCGGTCACGTCCAGGTGCGCAGGCAGGGGTTACTTCCACTCTTAATGGGCAGGTCGCGGGTTCGAGTCCCGTCACCGACTTCGGGTCGGTGTAGCTCAGCCGGTAGAGCAGCTATGTCACCCCAGCCGACCTTTGATCTCTGGACACACCGGATGCCCGGTGCGCAGGCAGTGGTTACTTCGATGGAGTGCCCCCTCGGGGCGCGTGGAAGTCGAGTTCTCACGTCACCACAGCCGCTCCGACCTCGGGCATCCGGTGCTTCGCCTGCGCGCATCCGCCCGACGATCCCGCAGGGGAGGCCCCGCCATGTCCCGTTTCAACCTCCGGCGCAAGCCGCAGCCAGCCGCAGCGGCCCCGCTCAACCACGAGGGGGCCGTCGGCCACCTGCGGGGTGCGAAGTCGGAGCTCTTCCTGCTGGCGGTGGCCGACTTCGTCGGCCAGGACACCTACTACGAGCGCGGCGGGGAGCGGGACGACCGCTTCACCGCGCTGGTGCGCGAACTCGCCGTCGCCGACCCGGAGTGGACCCTCGGGCTGCTGCGCTGGCTGCGCGGCGAGGGCGGGATGCGGACGGCCGCGCTGGTCGGCGCCGCCGAGTTCACCCGGGCCCGGCTCGACGCGGGCCTGCCCGGCCACTCCCGGCAGGCCGTCGACGCCGTGCTCCGACGCCCGGACGAGCCGGGCGAGTTGCTCGCGTACTGGACCTCCCGGTACGGCCGCTCGCTGCCCAAGCCGGTCAAGCGCGGGGTGGCCGACGCCGTGCGCCGGCTCTACAACAACCGGGCGCTGCTGAAGTACGACACCGCCGCCAAGGGCTACCGCTTCGGCGACGTCCTGGAGTTGACCCACCCGACGCCGCACCCCGAGAAGCCCTGGCAGGGCGAGCTGTTCCGCTACGCGCTGGACCGCCGCCACCGCCCGGACGAGGCCGTGCCGCCGGTGAGCGACCGACTCCTCACCGCCAACCGCGAGTTGCTGGCCCTGCCGGTGGCCGAGCGGCGCGGCGCCGTGACGGCGCCGGGCGGGGCCGAGCGGCTGGCGGCGGCCGGGCTGACCTGGGAGGCGCTGGCCGGCTGGCTGCAGGGCCCGCTGGACGCGCCGGTCTGGGAGGCCGTGATCCCGTCGATGGGCCCGATGGCCCTGGTGCGGAACCTGCGCAACTTCGACCAGGCCGGGGTCTCGGACGAGGTGGCCGCCGAGGTCGCCCGCCGGATCAGCGACCCCGCCGAGGTGGCGCGCTCGCGGCAGTTCCCGTTCCGCTACCTGGCGGCGTACCGGCACGCGCCCTCGCTGCGCTGGGGCCACGCCCTGGAGACGGCGCTCGGCCACTCGCTGTCGAACGTGCCCGCGCTGCCCGGCCGCACCCTGGTGCTGGTCGACCGCTCGGGCTCGATGTTCGACCGCCCGAGCGAGCGCACCCAGCTCAACCGGGCCGACTCGGCGGCGGTCTTCGGCACGGCGCTGGCCGCGCGGGCCGCGAAGGCCGATCTGGTGCAGTTCGGCACCGGGAGCGCGGTGGTCAGGCTCGGTCGGGGCGAGTCCGTCCTGCGGGCCCTCGACCGCTTCGGCGACCTGGGCGGCACCGAGACCGCCCGGGCGCTGGCCGAGCACTACCGGGGCCACGACCGGGTGGTGATCATCACCGACGAGCAGGCGTACGGCCACTACGGCCCCGACCCGCTCGCCGCCGTCCCGGCCGACGTCCCGGTCTACACCTGGAACCTGGCCGGCTACCGCGTCGGCCACACCCCCGCAGGCGCCGCCCACCGGCACACCTTCGGCGGCCTCTCGGACGCGGCCTTCCGCCTGATCCCCCTCCTGGAGGCCGGACAGAGCGCGGCCTGGCCGTAGGGCCTGCCTCACGATTCCCGCCGGGGCCGACCCGCCCGGCACGCGCCCCCAGCCTTCGGCCGGGAGGTGCCCCCTTCGCCGCACGGCCGAAACGCCCAGGTAGCTCCGCTACGAGGGCGCTCCGGCCGCACGCCGATAGCACGCACCGAACGACCCGGCCTGATCCGACGCGAATCGTAAGGCAGGCCCTGGGAGCAGTAGCGCGGAAGCCGCCACCCGCCGTACTCCTGATGCGTAGAGTGCGGCGGGTGGAAGGGGTGGCGATGGCGGAGTACGACGTCGTGGTGGTCGGCGGGGGCATCGTGGGGCTGTCGACCGCGTACGCGTTGACGGTGGCGCGGCCGGGGGTCCGGGTCGCCGTGGTGGAGAAGGAGCCGGAGTTCTCGCGGCACCAGACCGGGCGCAACAGCGGGGTCATCCACAGCGGTGTGTACTACCGGCCGGGGTCGTTGAAGGCACGGTACGCGACCGAGGGCGCCGCCGAGATGGTGGAGTTCTGCAAGGCCCAGGGCATCCCGTACGAGGTGACCGGCAAGCTGATCGTGGCCACCTCGGCCGAGGAGCTGCCCCGGCTGCGGGCGCTGGCCGAGCGCGGCCGGGAGAACGGCATCCCCGTCACCGAGCTGGACGCGGCGGGCATCCGCTCGTACGAGCCCGAGGTGGCCGGCCTGGCCGGGCTGCACATCGGCACCACCGGCATCTGCGACTACCCCGCCGTGGCCCGCCGCTACGGCGAACTCGCCGAGCAGGCCGGGGCGGAGCTGATCACCGGCACCGAGGTGCTGGCCGTCACCCGCCGCGCGGACGGCGTCACCGTCCGGGCCGGGCAGCGCGAGCTGCGCTGCGGGGTGCTGGTCAACTGCGCCGGGCTGCACAGCGACCGCGTCGCGCGGCTGGCCGGGGACGACCCCGGGGTGCGGATCATCCCGTTCCGGGGCGAGTACTACGAACTGGTCGAGCACCGGCGGGGCTTGGTGCGCGGACTGGTCTACCCGGTGCCGGACCCGGCCTTCCCCTTCCTCGGCGTGCACCTCACCCGGGGTGTGCACGGCGATGTGCACGTGGGCCCGAACGCCGTGCCCGCGCTGGCCCGGGAGGGCTACGACTGGCGGACGGTACGGGCCCGGGACCTCGCCGAGACGGCCGTCTTCCCCGGCACCTGGCAGATCGCCCGGCGGCACTGGCGGTACGAGATCGGCGAGCTGCACCGCTCGCTCTCCAAGCGGGCGTTCACCACGGCTGTCCAGCGGCTGCTGCCCGCCGTGACCACCGCCGACCTGGTCCCGACCGTCGCCGGGGTCCGCGCCCAGGCCGTGGCCCGGGACGGCTCGCTCCTCGACGACTTCGCCTTCGCGGGCTTCGACCCCGACGACCCGCACTCCCCCCGCCGGGTGGTGCACGTGCTCAACGCGCCCTCCCCGGCCGCGACCGCCTCGCTCCCGATCGGCCGCGAAGTCGCCCGCCGGGCACTGGCCGCGCTGGCGGTCAACTGATCCCGGGCAGCGCCCGTCGGCGGCGGGCGGCCCAGGTGCGGTGCACCACCCCGAGCAGCGCCAGCGCCACCGAGACCACCAGCAGCCCGCCCTCCGCCATGAGCGCGAAGGCCCGGGCGGCGCCGCTGCCCTCGACCTGCTCGGTGAACTGCGGCTCGACCCAGCCGTCCGGGTCGTCGGTGACCCGGACCGGCCGGCCGGCCTGGTAGCTCTCGTCGCAGTGGACGCTGTGCTCGTGGGCGGGCTGGTCCTGGTACCGCACGACGCAGCGGTACGAGGTGGTCCGGCCGGTGCTGACCACCACCCGGTCGACGGTGGCCCGGTGCGGGACGCCCCGGTGCGTGAGCACGGTGTCCTGGGTGGCGACGTAGCTGAGGATGGGCACCCCGATGAGCGGGGCAAGGAGCAGCAGCACGGTCAGCACCCGCAGCGCGGCGGGGGTGCCGAGCATCATCGGGGTGACCACCAGGGCGGTGGCACCACCGATCAGCAGCACCACGCCGGGCAGGATCAACAGGCCGCCGAAGGCCATCAGGACGCCACCGGCCGGCAGCGCGAGCAGCCCCACGGGTATCCACAGCGCGGCCAGCCACGGCCGCCGGGGGTAGGAGTCCTGGGTGCGCGGGCGGGTCCCCCGCCAGGCTGTGGTCACGGCCGCACATCCTGCCAGGGCCGGCCGACAGACCCGCGGGGAGGGCAACTCCCCGCCGTGCGACGCCCGTCACGCTCCTGGCTGGCCGCCACGGCACCCACGTACTATGGGGCGATTGTGACTGCCTCAGCCCCCGCCCCCAGCACCCAGACCTCTCCGTCCGCGCGGCTGTCGGCCGCTCCGGCCGGGTACCCCGCGCCGATGTACCCGCACCGGGCCACCGAGGCCCAGCACAGCGAGCGCCGCATCCGCAGCTTCCAGCCCCGCCGGGGCCGGATGACCCCGGCCCAGGCCGGTGCGCTGGACCGGGGCTGGGAGACGTACGGCCTCGCCATCGACGGCAGCCCGCTCGACCTCACCACGCTGTTCGGCGGCCTGCCGGTCACGCTGGAGATCGGCTTCGGCATGGGCGAGACCACCGCGCGGATGGCCGCCGCCGACCGGGCCACCGGCATCCTGGCCGCCGACGTGCACACCCCCGGCCACGGCAACCTGCTGCAGCTGCTCGAACGGGACGGCTCGAGCAACGTCCGCCTCGCCGCCGGTGACGCGGTGATCCTGCTGCGCGACATGCTCCCGGACGCCTCGCTGGCCGGGTTGCGGGTGTACTTCGCGGACCCGTGGCCCAAGCCCAAGCACCACAAGCGCCGCCTGATACAGCCCTCCTTCCTGGAGCTGGTGCTCCCCCGGCTCGCGCCGGGCGCGCTGGTGCACTGCGCCACCGACTGGGAGCCGTACGCCGAGCAGATGCTGGCCGTGCTCTCCGACTCGCCCGAGCTGGAGAACCTGCACCCCGAGGGCGACGGCACCGGCTGGCTGGAGCCCGCCGACCACCCGGCCGGCAGCGTGCCGGGCTACGCGCCGCGCCCCGAGTGGCGGCCGGTGACCAAGTTCGAACGGGCCGGGATCGCCAAGGGCCACGTGGTGCACGACCTGCTGTTCCGCCGCCGGTAGTACTGCTGGTGGGGCGGCCGGGGCCAGGCGTTCGGATGTGCGCCATCCTTTCGTGTCGGGTACTCCCCGGGAGGGTGGGGTTCCCCTAGGCTTTTCGGGTGAGCAGCCTGCCCGGCGGCGGCTCGCCCCCCTCGCGGCCCGCGGGCGGAGCGGCCGTCGCCGCTGACGACTCGCCCACGCGCCACTCGGGCGCCCGGCTGATCCCGGGCCCGCGACTGCGCCGGGCGGGCCCGGCGCTGCCCTGGCACCCGCCCGCCCGGCGGCTGGTGCGCCGCACCGCCTTCCTGCATGGCACCGCCGTCTCCTCAGCCCTGGCCGCGCTCGCCCTCGCGGGCTGCGGGGTGCTGATCCTGCAGCTGGTCCACCGGCAGACCGGCACGGTCGGGCTGCTGGTCGGGATGGGCCTGGCGCTGCTGCCGCTGCCGTTCGTGCTCGGGGCGCTGGCCTGGCTGAACCAGACCGGCCGGGTGCCGCTGCGGCACACCCTGTTCTGCCTGGCCTGGGGCGCCTGCGCGGCGACCACGGTGGCGATCATGGCCAACGGCTGGGCCAGTGACTTCCTCATCGCCCACCAGGGCAGTGCCCGGGGCGAGACCCTGGGCGCCGAGTTCGCCACCCCGCTGATCGAGGAGACCGCCAAGGGCGCGGCCCTGCTGCTGCTCCTGCTGCCGGTCCGCCGCCGGCTGCGCTGCCGGACGGTCCGCACCCGCGCCGCGCTCGCCCGGCGCTCCCCCGCGCCGCTGCGCCGCTCGGCCCGCCGCCTGCTGCGCGCCCCGCGGGCTTCGTACCTCCACCCCCGCAGCCGGGCGCGGCGCAACCCGCGCACGCTGGCCGCCGGGGTGGTGCTCGGCGGCGTCACCGCCTGCGGCTTCGCCTTCACCGAGAACGCGCTCTACCTAGGCCGGGCCTTCACCGACGACCAGCAGGCCCGGCTGGACGGGATCGGGCTCGGGGAGACGCCGAGCCTGCGGGACTTCGACAGCACCGTGCACACCTTCGTGCTGCGCGGGCTGCTCTCGCCCTTCGCGCACCCGCTGTTCACCGCGCTGACCGGTCTCGGCCTGGCCGTCGCCCTCACCACCGGCCGCCGCTGGCTGGCCCGCACCGCCGGCCCCGCCGGGCTGCTGCTCTCGATGGCCCTGCACGGCGTCTGGAACGCCGCCGCCGGGCTCGGCACCCACGGCTTCCTGCTGGTGTACGCGGCCCTGATGGTGCCCTGTTTCGCCGCCCTGGTCTGCTTCGCCGCCTGGGCCCGCGCCCGGACCGCCCGGCACGCCGGTCGTAGCCGAACGGCCTAGCAGCCACCGCCCCGAGGCCCCACCGGTACTGCCCTCCCGGCTCTGGCTCCGGGCTCCGGGCCGCCGGAAGAATCGCTGTCTGTTCCTGACATCACCGCCCCGCCGAGGAAAGGTGGCGCCTTGCCAGGCCCCGACGTCTTCCGCACCGAGAACCGACTCCCCGACCCCGACCGGCCCCGCAGGCGGACCTGGCGCCGCGCAGTGGCGCACGGCCTGGCACTCAGCCTCGCCGTGGGTGCGGCGCTGCTGCTGCCCGGCCAGGCCGTCGCGGCCGGGTCGGTCTACCCCGACGCCGTCGAGCTCGGGTCGACGACCAACCCGGACTGGATGAAGAACATCTCGGGCCGGACCCCGCTCTCCGCGATGTCCATCCCGGGCACGCACGAGACGCTCGCCATCCACGGGATCGAGCTGTCCAAGGCCCAGCAGGACTTCGGTGACAGCGCCGCCACCCTGGCCACGCAGCTGGAGCACGGGATCCGCGCCATCGACATCCGGGTGCGGGTCACCGAGGGCAAGTACTTCGTGGTCCACCACGGCGCGCAGTACCAGTACGCCAACTTCACCGACGTGCTGAGCAAGACCCAGGGCTTCCTGCGCCAGCACCCGGGCGAGACCGTCCTGATGCGGTTGCGGGCCGAGTGCCCCCGGCCGAACAACTCCGTCAAGGACTGCACCAACGACCCGTCGACGGTCAACGACACCGATATCAAGAACATCTTCGACCGGTACGCCAACACGGACTTCCCCGGCCTGTTCTACGGCCCGTCGGTCAACAGCGCGGCCAAGACCGACATGCCCGTCCTCGGGGACGCGCGCGGCAAGATCGTGCTCACCACCTTCGACAACCTGAGTGCCCAGTACGGCGTGAAGTCCTTCGGCGACCACACCGAGGACGACTACGACGACCCGGGTATCAACAAGAAGTACGACGAGGTCCGGGCCAACCTGGAGCAGGCGGTCGCCGCACCCGCCGACCAGACCTGGGTGACGTACACCTCGGCGAGCGGCATCGGCGCCTCCCCGATGACCTACGCGGGCGGCAGCGGCTGGGACACCACCCATCAGCGGCCCGCGGTGGTGGGCGTCAACCTCAGGCTGATGTGGTACCTCAACGGCGGCGGCGGGAACGGGCGCCTCGGGATCGTCATGATGGACTACCCCGGCTGGGCGCTGATCGAGGACATCGTCGCCCGGAACAGCGGGAGCGTCGTCAAGGGCGGGCACCAGGCGATCTGGCAGGTCAACGCCGACAAGACCTACGTCGACAGCAGGTTCGGCAAGTGCATGGTGCGCGGGCCGGAGTTCGACAGCTCCAAGACCGGCGGGCTGGTCACCCAGCGCACCTGCCAGTCCTCGCCGCCCAGCAGCCACCAGTGGAGTGCCGTGAAGCCCTCGGCCTACGACGGCAAGGGCTACTTCTGGATCAAGGCCGCCAACGGCTCCTGCCTGACCGCCCCGTACAACAACGGCACCCCGCCGCCGGCCGGGACCCAGCTGTTCTGGTGGGGCTGCGAGACCCGCTGGTTCTCCGGCAACCAGCTGTGGAACGTCATCCCGACCCCGCTGCGGGTGGGGAACAAGGACACCATGGCCTACAAGTTCATCAACCAGTGGACGGGCCTGTGCCTGTCGGTGGACCCGGCCACCGCGGCCACCTCCGGCGGCAAGGTGACACTGGACTCCTGCCCGGGCTGAGGCGGGCCGGGGTAACGGATTTCCTTTCTGCGGCACACTCCCGTAGGGTTGGGTTCACCGACGCGGGGTGGAGCAGCTCGGTAGCTCGCTGGGCTCATAACCCAGAGGTCGCAGGTTCAAATCCTGTCCCCGCTACTCAGTAGCAAATGGAAGGCCCGGCAGATTCGTCTGCCGGGCCTTCCGTCGTTCTCGCTCGTTCCCGGACGTAAATCCGTTGCACCTGTTCCTGCGCGTGCCTACTGTGGGGGCATCGAAAGAGAAGGGAGGTGATCCTGAGTTGAGTACCTCTACGACTGCGTCCGTGTGCGCGGCTGACTCGCTCGGGCGCGCCTCCGTGGAGTTCGCGGCCTAGTCCTCGGTGACGTGGTCCGCAGCCTCCACGGCGGAGATGCGCAGAAGTTGTCGGGCCCCCGGTGCCCCCTCATGGTGAGGGCCCGGGGGCTTCGGCATTCTCGCTCCGGCGTTCTCGCTCCGGCGTTCTCGCTTCGGCGTTCTCGCTCCGGCGTTCTCGCTTCGGCGTTCTCGCTTCGGCGTTCTCAGAGGTGGTCCTCGATCGCCTTGGCCAGGCGGCGCAGGCCCTCCTCGATCTCGTCCGGGGCGTGGGTGGTGAAGGACAACCGCAGGGCGCCCTGGTCCGGCGCGGCGACGAAGAACGGCGCCCCCGGCACGTACGCGACCTCGTGCTCGACGGCCGTGGCCAGCAGCGCGGTGGCGTCCAGCCCGCCGGGCAGGGTGACCCAGAGGAACATGCCGCCCGCCGGCTGGTTCCAGCCGCTGCCCGCCGGGAGGGCGGCGGGCAGGCCGGCCAGCATCGCGTCCCGGCGCTCGCGGTAGGCGCTGCGGATCTTCGCCACGTGGGCGTCGAGGTCGCTGTCGCGCAGGTAGCGGGCGGCGGCGGCCTGGTCGACGGTCGAGGTGTGCAGGTCGGCGGCCTGCTTGGCGATCACGCAGGCGCGGCGCAGCGCGGCCGGGGCGCGGAGGTAGCCGAGCCGCAGGCCCGGGGCGAGGATCTTGGAGAAGGAGCCGAGCAGCGCGGTGCGGTCGGCGGCGGCCGGGTCGGCCGCGATCCAGGGCTCCGGCTCGCCGTCGTAGCGCAGTTCCCCGTACGGGTCGTCCTCGACGATCCAGAAGCCGAGGTCGGCGGCCACCTGGGCGACGGCGCGGCGGCGCTCGCCGGGGAGGGTGCGGCCGGTGGGGTTCTGGAAGGTGGGCACCAGGTAGAGCAGCTTGGGGCGCTCGCGCCGGGCGATCTCGGCCAGCGCGGCCGGGTCGATCCCGTCCCCGTCGGTGGGCACCGGCACCACCTTGGCCCCGGCGAAGCCGAAGCACTGCAGGGCGGCCAGGTAGCACGGGTCCTCGACCAGCACGACGTCGCCGGGCTCGAGCAGGGCGGTCGCCAGCAGGGCGAGCGCCTGCTGCGAACCGGTGGTGACCAGCAGGTCGTCCGGCCCGGTGGCCAGGCCGCGGCCGGTCAGCCGGGCGGCGACGGCCGTCCGCAGGTCGAGGTCGCCCTCGGTGGTGGAGTACTGCAGAGCGCGCTGGGGGTTCGCGGTGAGGACCCGGTCGTACGCGGCGCGCAGGCCCTCGACGTCGAACAGCTCGGGCGCGGGCAGGCCGCCGGCGAAGTTGATCACCTCGGGGCGGGCGGTGAGCGCCAGGATCTCCCGTACGGGCGAGGGGCCGACTGCACTGACCCGGGCGGCAGTTGGGGGCGGGGGCGTGACTGGTCGCATGCGCCTCACCCTAGGGCGGATCGGGGGCGCGCACAGGAGGGCGACCAGGATGTGGGCAGTTCCTGTCAGCGCTTCAGGGACTACCATCCGGTGTCCGGGCACGGGATTTCGGGGAGGCTGCGGTGACGATCGACCGGGACGGGGAGCTGGCCCCCGCGGTACAGGCAGGGTTGGCGGCGGTGCTGGCCGCCGGGCTGGCGGGGGTGGTGCTGTTCACCGCCTCGGCCCAGGACTGGGCGCGGGCGCTGGGCGGTTCGCTGATGGTCGCGGGCGGCTGCGTGGTGGCCGGGGGCCTGCTGGGCTTCCTGTTCGGCATCCCCAAGGTGCTCACCAGCGGCGCGGCCGCGCACCCGGACGACCTGCAGTCCACCTCGACCTCGAGCTACGCGCCCAACACCAACCTGGAGCAGGTCTCCGACTGGCTGACCAAGATCCTGCTCGGCGCCGGGCTGACCCAGCTGGTCACGCTGCCGCACCGGCTGCGGCAACTGGGCGACGCGCTGGCGCCGTTGGTGGGCGGCGGGGCGGGAGCGGCGCAGTTCGCGGCGGCGCTGGCGGTGTACTTCGCGGTGGTGGGCTTCGTCTCGGGCTGGCTGCTGACCAGGCTGCGGATGGCCCGGGCGCTCACCGTGGCCGACCGGGAGACGCTGGCCGACTCGGTCAACCAGACTGCGGTGGCGGCGGGTTCGCTGTCGGAGGCCGGAATCGGGCCGGAGCAGGTGCGGACGATGTTCGACACCGGGGTGCAGGGCCTGCGAATCCAGGCCCTGGCGCTGCTGAAGGGCCGCCCGGACACCGGCGCGGTGGACCTCATCCTGCGGGCCCTGCACGACTCCCTCTCCTCCTTCGAACTCCTGCAGGCCCTGCAGGCGGCCCGCGCCGTCCTCGACGCCGACGGCCTGACGCCCGACCAGCTCGCCGAGATCCGCACCGCCGTGGCCAAGAAGATGGCCAACTCCCGGACTGTCCCGCCGCGTTCGCGCCGCCGCGCGGTGGCGGAGGAGATCCTCCGCCACGTCCCGGCCCAGCGCCCGGAGCCGGCGGAACCCGCGAAGCAGCCGACAGAGGCGTGAGCTGCAGCACGGCGGGCCGGGCGGGTGCGAGGATTTCACCATGGCCGAGTTTCGCATTCCCGAGCGCCACGCCCAGCTGCTGGAGTTCGCACAGAGCCTGACGCCGCCGTCCGGGTGGAAGGTCGAGATCTCCGGCGACGAGATCATCATGATGGCCGGGCCCTCGGTCATCCACCAACGGAACCTGCTCGTGGTCCGGGAACAGTTCGACGCCCATCGGCCGGCCGGTCTGATGCCCAGCGAGAACACCGACCTGGCCTCCCCGAGCGTCGGGAAGCTCCGCAATCCTGACCTGACCTACATCCCGCTGTCCGCGGTGGAGCTCGGGGGCAACGAGGTACCGGCCGAGCTCGCCGCGATCACCGTCGAGATCGTGTCGGCGTCGAACCCGGAGAACGACCTGGTCGGCAAGGTCCGCGACTACCCGCTGATGCACATTCCGCTCTATCTGCTGATCGATCCCCGGGACGGGCGGATCACGCTGTTCTCCGATCCGTCCGACGGCTCCTACCACCGGCAGTGGACGGGGAAGTTCGGCGACACCGTGCCGGTCCCGGAACCGTTCGGGTTCGGTCTCGACACCGCCGGGCTGATCCGCTACCCGGCCTGACGGCTCCTGGAGGCCCGGGTCAGGAGCAGGACGGTGCGGGTGCGGCCGGGGGCACCCGGGCGGGGCAGGGCGATCAGGCGGCTGGCTACGTGGTGGTGGCGCAGGGCCGCGCGGAGCTCGGGCAGGTGGGGGCAGCGGCGGCCGGTGCCGTCGTGGAGGGGGTAGATCCTGGCTTCGCCGTCAGGGGCGGTGACCCGGACGAGTTCGAGCAGGCCGGCCAGCTGGGCGGCAGGCGGGAAGAGCTCGGGGTAGGCGAAGAGCAGGTAGGAGCTGAGGGTCAGCGCGAAGGAGCCGTCCGCGAAGGGCAGGTGCGGGAGCGCGGCGGCCACGTAGCGGGAGGGGTGGCCGGTGGCGTCGGCCTCGAAGAGGCGGCGGGCTCGGTCCCAGCCCCGGAGGTAGCGGGCGGGCTGCTGGTGCCGCAGCGGCGGGTAGAGCTGCGGGGCGGCCGCCATCGCGGCGGCCATCGCGGCGCGGCCCTCACGGGCCCGGGCGGCGAGGGTGGCTATCGGCGCCGCGTACGCCGGATCGGTGGCGATCACCTCGACCCCGAGGGCGCAGGCCTCGGCCACCAGTCCGGCGGCGCCGCCGGGGCAGTCGAGGATCCGGCCGGGGACGGCGCACAGCTCGCGGCGGCTCAGGCCGAAGAGCTCGCAGTACTCGTCGAGCGGGCGGGAGGTGACCAGCACGGCAGGCCCCCTGGGGGTGGCGGGACAGGCGCAGCCCATCGCACCACGCCCCCCGGGGGCCCGCATGTGGGGCGCGTCAGCCCAGTCGGCTCAGGAGAAGATCACCGAGCGGAGCTTGAGCCGGTCGCCGAGCTTCTTGCCGGGGTTCATGACGTAGAAGGTGTCGCCGTTGCAGTCGGAGTCGAGGAAGACCGTGGCGGTGGAGTTGGTGAAGTTCTGGGGGGCGTAGGCCGGGTCCGCTTCGGTCGCGCCGTCCAGGTTGAGGCAGACGCCGCTCTGCGGGTCCGCGAGCACGGCCTCGGCGCCCGGAGCGACCTTGTAGAGGAAGTCGCCCGTGGCGGCGTAGGACGAGGTGGGCATGGACAGGGTGAGCAGCAGTGCGCCACCGAAGGCGGCGAGGGAGGTGCGCAGACGCATGGGGACAGAACCTCTCGGTCATGGTGGGTGCGTGCGCAGCTCACCCTAGGTAGCCGGATCGGTGCGGAAACGATCCACTCGGCGACGAAAGGCGCGTTCGGCTCCGGTGCGCCGGGAAACCGATTTCGCTTTCCGGGCACCTGTCGCATAGAGTGAAGTCACCGACGCGGGGTGGAGCAGCTCGGTAGCTCGCTGGGCTCATAACCCAGAGGTCGCAGGTTCAAATCCTGTCCCCGCTACTCAGTAGCAACGGAAGGCCCGGCAGATTCGTCTGCCGGGTCTTCTGCGTGCTCGGGGTCAGAGCGCGCCGAGCAGGACCCGGACGGCCAGGCGGTGGACGCTGGTCAGGGCGCGGATCAGCAGCGGGGAGAGGAAGACCAGGAGCAGCCCGAAGGCGGAGAAGCCGGCTATCTGCCACGGGGAGCTCAGGTAGTAGCGGTGCTCACCGCTCCCGTTGCTGAAGTCGAAGAGCTGCAGGCCGGGCCAGGGAGTCCAGCGGGCGATCGCCCAGTGGTAGGCCGGGTAGAGCGCGGCGGCCCAGCCCACCGAGAGCACGACCGTGGCGGTGACGAAGGCGAAGACCGCGTACGGGAACATCACCAGCTGGTAGATCACCGCGCGCCAGCCCGTGCCGTCGGCCAGCCGGGCGGTGACGGCGCCCCAGAAGCCGGGACGGCTGGGGCGGACCGGTGCGGGGGCGGGGACGTCCATGTCGAGCAGGGTGCGGGCGCGCAGCCGCTCCATCGCGCCGAAGCCCCGGGCGCTCGCCAGCAGCAGGCCCAGCACCGGCAGGCCGACCACCGTGACCAGCAGGCCGGCGCCGACCGAGAGCCCGGTGATCGCCAGCACGAAGGCGGCCGTCGCTATCGGGAAGGCCGTCAGCACGAAGCCCAGCTCGCGGTACGTCGCCCCCGCGAACGGCGCCTGCAGGAACGAGGGCGCGGGCCGACGCCGGTACGGGTACTGGCTGGTGTCGAACAGCGCGGTGCTGGGCTGCGTGGTGCTCATGGTCGGCCCCCTGGGCTTGGCTTCGTGGTCCTCGCTACGTCCTCCACGATGCCGTGCCGGCCTGGGTCAGCACATTGGAGCAGGCTGCCGGATTCATGGTGGGGTTCTCCCTACCTCCGTCCGGGTGAGGACGCCCCCTCGCGCTCCCCGGAACGCCAGGCGCCGCGCGGCCACTCGGTCTCCAGCAGGGAGTACTGGAGCGCGTCGTACCAGCGGTTGCGCAGGAAGAGGTCGTGCCGGATCCGGCCCTCCAGCTGGAAGCCGGCCCGGGTGAGGACGCGGGAGGAGGCGGTGTTCTCCGGGTCGACCCGGGCCCAGAGGCGGTGCAGGCCGAGCGGGCCGAAGGCGAAGTCGCAGATCAGCGCGGTGATCTCCCCGGCGTAGCCGTTGCCCCAGGTGTCCTTGCGCAGCGCGTACCCCAGGAAGGCGGCGCGGTTGCCCTCCAGGCCGAGCGCGACGTTGCCGATCGGGACGGCGTACTCGGGCTCGCCGTCGGCCAGCCGGGTGACGGCGAGGCGGTAGACCGTGCGGGGCTCGGCCTCGGCCTCGTCGAGGAAGTGGACGATCTGGTCGGCGCAGTGCTCGCGGTCGCGCGGCTCGAAGGGCAGGTACTTGGCCGTCTCCGGGTCGCCGAAGACGGCGTGCAGCGAGTCCACGTCCTCGGGGGTGTGGTGGAACTCGCGGATCGCCAGCCGGGGCCCGAGCAGCCGCACCGGGCCGCTCGCCGCCGCAGGGTTCACGTCCACCGGTTCCTCCTCCGCCGTCTGCCGAGCCACCGACGATACCGCCGCCCGGCCGACCCACCGGATACCGTACGCAGGGTGAACGTCGAAGACCTGCAGCTCACTCCGCACACCCGCACCGCCGATCTGCTCGCCTGGGCGGCCGAGGCGGGCCACCCGCCGCTGCCCGAGTCCGCTGTGCGGGCGGTGCTGACGCTGCTCGAGCTCGGCGACGCACACCTGCACGACGGGTGGCCGGAGCTGAGCTCGCCGGTGGTGGAGCAGCTGCTGTACGAGCGGATGTACCTGTACGTGCAGCCGGCGGCCGAGCCGGAGGCGTACGGGGAGGCGGTGCGGCTGCTGATCGACCGTCAGCGGGCGGCCCGGCGGCTGAACGCCAAGCGGTGGGAGCGGCTGCACGCGGAGGCGGAGTGGCAGGGGGAGCTGCTGTGCGGGCTGCTGCGGCAGCCGCACCTGGTGACCTGGCCCCGGCTCTACACCCTGCTGCTGCGGGCGGCCGGGGTGGACGAGGGCGACCCGGCGGCGGTGCGGGCCTGGCTGGACGCCTTCGGGGAGCTGCCCGAGGCCGATCGGCTGGCGGCCTTCGGGGCGCTGGAGGAGGACGGCACGCTGGACTGGGTCGGCGGGGACGGCGGCTGGGGGCCGACCCGGGTGATCTCGGTGGGCATGGCCACCGACGGCGCCCGGCTGCTGCTCGAGCAGTGGCTGATGCGGCGCAGCTACGACAACCTGGCCGACAGGCAAGCGCTCGGCCTGCCGATGCCGGACGAACTCTCCGGCGACTACCCCGAGTTCGAGGCGGCCGTGGCCCGGGAGGCGCTGCGCCTGCTCGGCGAGTGGACGGTCCCGGGCCTGCCGGAGCTGCTCCTGGAGTACCCCGCTCTCGCCCCCGAGCCGGGCTCGGCGGAGATCGAGGCGTACCTGGCCGCGCAGGAAGCAGCCCAGGAGGCGGCACAGGGCGACGGCGAGGAGTAGGGGGCGGCTAGGGCCTGTCCGGCCGGTCTTGTCGGATCAGCGCGCGGCGTCGGGGGCCCGGCTGGGCGTGTGCCCGAGTCACCCTCGTACCGGGTCGTACTCGGGTGATTCGGGCGTGCGTCCAGGCGGGATTCCCGGCGTCGCGCGCCCGGCAAGACCGGCCGGACAGGCCCTAGGGCTGGAGGCCGTGGGCCTGCAGCCAGGGCAGCGGGTCGACCGGGGCCGCGCCGGCCGGGCGGACCTCCAGGTGGAGGTGCGGGGCGGCGGGGGCGGCACCCGGGCGCGGGCCCGGGGGGTTGCCGGTGGCGCCGACCCGGCCGAGCTGGGTGCCGGGGGCGATCGGGCCGGAGGCCACGGTGATCGCGGAGAGGTGGCAGTACCAGAGCTCGGTGCCGTCCGGCAGGGTCTGGATCACCCGGTAGCCGTACGCGCCGGACCAGCCCGCCGAGCTGACGGTGCCCGCGGCGACGGCGACCACCGGGGTGCCGGTCGGGGCGGCGAAGTCGAGGCCGGTGTGCAGCTGGGACCAGTACGAACCGGACTGCCCGTAGTGGGCGGTGAGCGCGTAGCCGCTGACCGGCAGGGCGAAGCCGTCGGCCACCGGCTGCTCGGCGGGGGCCGGGGTGGCAGCCGGGGCCGGGGCCTGCTGGGTCTCGGCCTGGGTGGCGGCCCGCTTGGCCTCGGCCTCCTGGGCGGCGGCCAGCCGGGTCTCCTCCGCGGCGGTGCGGCTGCCGTCGGCCTGCTGCTGGATGCGGGCGGCGAGCGCGAGACCCGGGTCGGCCGTGACCGGGGCTTCGTCGGGGGTGGTGACCGGCGCGGTGGGCGCGGTGGCGGCCGCGGCGAAGCCGGTGGCGCCGAGTGAGGCGGCCATCGCGGTGACGCCGATCAGCGGGCCGCCGACCCGGGCCTGGCGGGGCATCCGGTGGCGGGCGCCTTCGTCGGCCGTCGGCATGACGAGCTCGTCCAGCAGGTGGTCGGCCGGGCCGGGGGCCACGGGGGAGTGCGTCGACGCCACGGGAGGCGCGCTCCTTTCCTTCCTTCGCGCCTACCGGGTTAGCTGACGGGTTCGGAGCAGGAAGGTCTCCTACGGCCGGGCGGGCCCGGCTGATTCACCCCAGTGGAACGTGGTTCCCCGGCTCCCGGGCCCACCGGTGAGGGCGGGTCCATGGATTAGGCGACGGCGCACGGTGCCGTTTCGGGTACGGCGTTGCCGACCGCGCTGCGTTATCAAACGTTAATCCGAGTGGCCCCTGATTCCAAGCCACTGAACATCTCGGTCCAGACCTCTGACATGTTTCGAGCGGTTAGGACCGATTTGCCCACTGCCCGGACGGGCAACGGTTGAGTATCCGTACTCAGGTGCCGCGCGCGGGAGTTGGCGATCCTGGATGACATGACCACACAGCTGCAGAGCCGGACCACCTCCGCCTACTACCTCCAGGCCATCCTGTCCTTCGGCCTCGCCAGCGCCGCGCTCGCCATCGGCATCGCCTATCTGCCCGTCAGCTCCTGGGTACGCGGATTCCTGGCCGTCGGCCTGCTCTACGAGATCACCTCGGCGTTCACGCTGGCCAAGGTGATCCGCGACCGGCAGGAGGAGGGCGCCCTCACCAGCCGGGTCGACCAGGCCAGGCTCGACAAGCTGCTGGCCGAGCACGACCCCTTCCGGGTGGACGCCGCCTGAGGTGGGCCCCACTACTCCTGGGCGGCGGCGCGCTTGGCCGCGAAGGTGACGCCACCGGAGGACCAGTGGGTGGCGGGGATCTCCTCGATCGCGACCCAGATGTTCTCCGCGGCCACGCCGGTGATCCGGGCGTAGGCGGCGGTCAGCTCGCGGGTGATCGCCGCGTTCTGCTCGTCGGTGCGGCCGGACAGCTGCTTGACGTTGATGAACGGCACGAGGGCTCCTTGGCTGCGTCGGATCGACGGCGTCGAACGGGTCCCGAGACGGTACCCCACGGCGGCGAGCGCGACGGCGCGCGTCCGAGGGCTTGACGGCTAAGGCTATTAGCCTTAGCTTTATGGCTATCAGGCACAGCGCACCGGCCACGAGGAGAACGCAGTGAACGCCACCGTCAACGCGCCCAGCACCGCCGCCACCCAGTACCTCGACCTCCCCGGCGGCCGGATCGCCTTCGACGACAGCGGCTCCGGCGAGGGCACCCCCGTCCTGCTGCTGCCCGGGATGCTCGACTCCCGCCAGGCCTACCGGCACCTGCGCCCGCTGCTGCTCGCGGCCGGGCACCGGGTGGTCACCATGGACCTGCGCGGCTTCGGCGAGTCCTCGATCGAGTGGGACGACTACTCCCCCGCCGCGATCGCGACGGACGCGCTGGCCCTGCTCGACCACCTCCGCATCGAGCGGGCCGCCCTGGTCGGCAGCTCGTACACCGCCGCCTCGGTGGTCAAGGCCGCCGGGCTCGCCCCCGAGCGGGTGGCCGGGATCGCGCTGATCGACGGGTTCGTGGAGAACCTGCCGGCCAACGCCCTCCAGCGCGTGATGGTCAAGGCGCTCGGGCACACGGTGCTCCGGTTCCCGGCGTTCTGGGGCCTCTACCTGCGGAAGATGGCATTCCCGACCGCCAAGCCGGCCGACCACGACGCGTACGTGGCCGGGCTGGTCGACGCCCTGCGCACCCCCGGGCGGCGGGTCGCCACCCGCGGCTACGTCTTCGGCGACTCCGCGCCGGTCGGCTGGGGCGCGGACGTGCAGAGCCCGGCGCTGGTGATCATGGGCGAGAAGGACCCCGACTTCCCCTCCCCCGCCGCCGTCGCCGAGCGGCAGGCGAAGGCGCTGAACGCCCGGACCGTGCTGATCGAGGGCGCGGGCCACTACCCGATGGCGGAGTTCCCGCAGGCCACCGCCGAGGCGCTGCTGCCCTTCCTGGCGGAGGTGGCCTGATGCCGCGCGCCGGACTCACCCCGCGGGCCGTGGTCGACCACGCCCTCGAACTCCTCGACGCCCAGGGCCCCGAGGGCCTGACGCTGGCCGCCGTGGCGGCGAAGGCGGGCGTGGCCACCCCCTCGCTCTACAAGCACGTGCCCGGCGGGCTGCCCGAGCTGCGGCGCCTGATCGCCGTCCGGGTCACCGAGGACCTGGCCACCGAGCTCGGCGAGGCCGTCCTTGGCCTCAGCCGCGACGAAGCCGTGGCCGCCCTGCTCGACGCCTACCTCGCCTACGCCGGGCGCTCCCCGTACCGCTACGCCGCCCTCCCCCAGGCCCCGCAGGACGACGCCGACCTGCAGCAGGCCGCCGCCCGGCTGGTCGGTGTGATCATCGCCGTCCTGCGCGGCTACGCCCTGGCGGGCGAGGAGGCCGTCCACGCCGCCCGCACCGTCCGCGCCATGGCCCACGGCTTCGCCTCCCTGACCACCGCCGGCGCCTTCCAGCTCGCGGCGGACCTCTCGGCCACCCGCGACCGCCTGACCCGGGTCCTGACCGAGGGCCTGCGGCACTGGCCGCCCGCCGGGAGCTGAGACCCGCCTCCGGCGGGGGACGCGAGGCACCCCGACCGTGGCGGCGGCGCCCGACGGGAGCTGAGTGTGTGTCGGTTGGTCACGACCGGTACGGATTTGGGTGGGAATTCGAGACCAATCCGACGCATGTTGTCCCTCAGACTGAGCACGTACTGTTCGGGAAGCAGCGGATCTCAGCAAGGGGTGTGGGCAGCATGACGCAGACCGCGCGTACCACCGGTCTCATCCCGGGCCAGCGCACGGCCTCGCCGGTGACGGCGACGGCCGGGGCGGTGCCGGCCGAGAGGGCGGGCGGCGCGGTGCGTCGGGCGTTCGAGGTAGCCCGGTCCGCGTGGCGGCTGCGGCCGGTGGCGGCCGGGCCGGTCCAGACGTACGGGGAGTCCGACGGGCAGTGACGCCCGCCTCCCCGGCTCGGAGAGCGGCGCGGGATAGATTGGGCGGATTGTCCGGATCGGTCCCGCGCGGAGGTGGGGGTGCCCGCAGTCACGACGGTGGCGCGGCAGGTGGGGCTGCGGCTGCGGCGCGGACCGCTGGGCCGGTGGCTGAGCCGGCTCCTGGACGGGGACACCGCCGCCGAGCGGACGGCCCTCGGCGTCCTCACCGGCCTGACCGGCCTGCTCACCTGGGTGTCGGTCCGCTGGCCGGACCTGTGCCCGCCCTCCACTCTGGTCTTCCCGGTGATCTGCGGCGGGTTCGTGCTGCACACCCGCCGCCAGCTGATGCTGATGGTGCCGGTCGCGGCCGGCCTGGTCATCGACTTCTTCGTCCGCACCCCGTACGGGCTGCGGCCCGGTTCGGCGATCGTGGTGGTGACCGCCGCGGTGCTGGTGCTGCTCACCTCGCGCTACCGCACCCGGCTCGGCCTGCGCGGCACCCGGGGCGACTCGATGCTGCTCGAACTCTCCGAGCGGACCAGGGCGCTGGGCCGGATGCCGGTGCACCTGCTGGACTGGCGGTTCCACCGGGCACTGGCCCCGGTGAGCGGGGCCTTCTTCTCCGGGGACTTCCTGCTCGCCTCGCACCGGGCCGAGCGTGACCTGCTCGAGGTCGTCCTGGTGGACGTCTCCGGCAAGGGCAGCCGGGCGGCCGCACGGTCGATGCACCTCTCCGGGGCGCTGGCGATGCTGCTCGGCTCGGTGCCCGCCGAGTCCTTCCTGCCGCGGGCCAACGACTACCTGTGCCGGCTGGACTGGGAGGACGAGTTCGCGACGGCGGTGCACCTGGCCCTGCGGCCCTCCAGCGGGGAGTACCGGCTGTTCCACGCCGGGCATCCGCCGGCCGCCCACTACCACCGGGCGCTCGGCGGCAGCTGGCAGCTGCGGGAGGCCGGCGGGCCGGCGCTGGGGATCCTGCCGGGGGCCTCCTTCCCCGCCGCGGGCGGGCAGTTGGAGCACGGGGACGCCCTGCTGCTGTACAGCGACGGGCTGGTGGAGGTGCCCGGCGAGGACATCGACGAAGGGATCGGACGGCTGCTCGCCGCGGCGGCCCCGCTGCTGCGCACCGGCGGCCCGGCCGACCCGGCGGCCGAGCTGCTGCGGCTGGTCGCCCCGGACGTCGCGGACGACCGGACGGTGGTCGTCCTGCGCCGCCTCGGCGCCGGGGCGTGAGCGGGCGGCCGGCCCCGGGCTCTTCGCCAACCGCCCGGGCCTGACACCCGATCCGGCCACCGGCGGGACACCGCTGGTGGGGCCGTCGCCGGACGGGCCCGAGCGGCCCGCCGATCCGCTGACCAGGCTGAGCAGTGGCTGGGAAGGTGGCCGGGAGATGGCCGAAACCCGACTACCGCTGCACGCAAGGGCCGAAAACCGACGCAATCAGGTCACTCAACGTCAGAACTGCTCACCCATGGATAGGATCATCGCCCTAGAATTCGCGGCGTGACGACGACTCAGTGGTTCAGCACCGCAGCCGGTGTGCTCGCCGCCCTCTCGCTGCTGGCCGCCGCCCGCTACCACGCGGTCGCCGCCAATCTGCGGGCCAGACTGGCCGAGCAGGGCGAGGAGAACGCCGCACTGCGGGAGCGGCTCCACGAGGAGAGCGCCCGCCGGGACGCCGAGAGCGCCGCCATCCTGCACGAACAGGAGCTCAACACCTCGACCCAGCGCGCCTTCCTGAGTGTCGCCCGACGGATCCTGGTGATGGCCCATGACCAGCAGGCCGGGCTGGACGAGATGGAGCGCACCCACGACGACCCGGCGCTGCTCGAGGGGCTGCTCAAGGCCGACCACGCCGCCGCCCAACAGGCCCGGCTGGCCCAGACCTTGGCCGTGCTCTGCGGCGCCCGCGCCGGGCGGCACTGGCCCGAGCCGGTCTCGCTGGAGGACGTGGTGCGCGGCGCGCAGTCGCGCATCCTGCCGTTCCAGCGCGTCGTGGTGCGCAGCCGGATCGAGACCGCCGTGGTCGGCGCGGCCGCCGAGGCGCTGATCCACGCGGTGGCCGAGCTGCTGGACAACGCCACCCGCTACTCCCCGCCCTCCACCCAGGTGTTCGTCACGCTGATGCCGGTGCACAACGGCGCCGTGATCGAGATCGACGACGGCGGGGTCGGCATGCCCGAGCAGGCCGTGGAGAAGGCCGCCAACGCCCTCGCGGGCGGCTCCACACTGGAGGTCTCCCGCCTCGGCGAGGTGCCGCAGCTGGGTCTGGCCGCCGTCGGGCGCCTCGCCGAGCAGTACGGCTTCCGGGTCACGCTCAGCTCCGCGCCCTCGCCCTACGGCGGGGTGCGGGTGGTGGTGCTGCTGCCGCACGCGCTGCTCACCGAGCCGCTGCCCAGCGGCCTGCCGCCGGTGCCGGACGGCATGGAGGAGCTGGTCACCCCGGTACTCCCCCAGCGCGGCCGGGGCGCGCACGCCCGCCCGGCGGGCGAGGGCCCCGTCGAACCCCCGCGCGCCCTGCCGCGCCGCACCAACCGCCGTGGCACGGCTCCCGTGCCACCGCCCGAGGACTTCGGCGGTGCCCCCGTGCCGCCGCGCTCGGCCCTGGAGGCGCAGACCTTCATGTCGCTCTTCCAGGCCGGCACCGCCAGCGGCCGGTCCGCCGCCAGCAAGTCGTACCAGGACCAGCAGTACGACGGCCCGCCGTACCCGGGCGGGCCGTACGAGGGCCTGCCGTACGAGACCGAACTCCCCCGACTTCCCCAGCGTCCCGGAGAACCCCATGACTCCCAGTCCTGATCTCGGCTGGCTGCTCGCCGACATCGTCAACGTCCCCGAGGTGCAGCACGCGGTGGTGGTCTCCGCCGACGGGCTGGAGATCGGCCGTAGCGAGCGGATCGAGCGGGAGGACGCCGAACGGCTGGCGGCGGCCTGCTCCGGCCTGCAGTCGCTGGCCCGCGGGGTGGCCCAGGGGTTCGGCGGGCACCGCTCGACCACCCGGCAGATCATCGTCGAGTACGGCGGCGGGTACCTGTTCCTGGTGGCCGCGGGCGCCGGGGCGCACCTGGCCGTGGTGACCGGCGAGGCCGTGGACGCCGGTCTGGTGGCGTACCAGATGCAGATGCTGGTCGAGCGGATCGGCACCCACCTGACCAGCCCGCCGCGCTTCGAACCCGCGGGCGGGGACGCCCGGTGAACGGTCCTGTCCGGCCGTACGTGATCACCGGCGGACGCAGCCGCCCGAGCCGGAACGTGCTGGCCCTGGAGAGCCTGGTCTGTGCCGCCCCGGCGGTGGTGACCACGGCGGACAGCGGGCTCGGCCGGGAGCACCGGCGGATCCTGGCGCTCTGCCGGGAGCTGCTCTCGGTGGCCGAGATAGCCGCCCACCTGGCGCTGCCGCTCGGGGTGGTGAAGGTGCTGATCGGCGACCTGTGGGACCTCGGCGCCGTCCAGGTCAGGCCGCCCGTCGAGCGGGCCGAGCGCCTGCCCGCGACCCTCCTGGAGGAGGTGCTCCTTGGCCTCCGCCAGCTCCGCTG
Organism: Kitasatospora sp. NPDC002227; assembly: GCF_040296285.1. Lineage (NCBI taxonomy): Bacteria > Bacillati > Actinomycetota > Actinomycetes > Kitasatosporales > Streptomycetaceae > Kitasatospora > Kitasatospora sp. NPDC002227. The sequence goes on along the minus strand of NZ_JBEOWY010000026.1, from coordinate 65,959 downwards.
AGACCAGCGCCGCCGAGCCGACCCCCGACTACCTCCCGGCCACCGTGCAGGGCGCGGTGAAGATCCTGGTCACCGGCCCGTTCGGGGTCGGCAAGACCACGCTGGTCGGCTCGCTCAGCGAGATCGCCCCGCTGCGCACCGAGGAGACCATGACGGCCGCCGGGGCCGGGGTGGACGACCTCACCGGGCGGCCGGACAAGACCAGCACCACGGTGGCGCTGGACTTCGGGCGGATCACGCTCAACTCCCGGCTCGCGCTCTACCTGTTCGGCACGCCCGGGCAGCAGCGGTTCTGGCCGCTCTGGGACGACCTCTCGCGCGGGGCGCTGGGCGCCATCGTGCTGGTGGACACCCTCCGGCTGGAGGAGAGCTTCGAGGTGCTCGGGCGCCTGGAGGAGCAGCGGATCCCGTTCGCCATCGCCGTCAACGCCTTCCCGCACAGCCCCACTTACCCGGAGCCGGAGCTGCGCGAGGCGCTGGACCTGCTGCCCGAGGTGCCGATCCTGGCCTGCGATGCGCGGGACCGCCGGGCCTCCTACGATCTCCTGATCGACTTCGTCGCGCACCTCCACTCGACCGCCGTCCTGGAGCCGCAGTCATGACCACTCCCCAGCCGAAGGCCGCGGCCGCCGCGCCGCCGCCGGGCTGTCCGGCACACCAAGCCCCGGTGGACGTCACGCCGTTGTACGGCAGCGCGGTGGCGGACGACCCGCACGGGCTGTACGCGCGGATGCGTGAGCGGCACGGCGCCGTGGCGCCGATCGAACTCGAGCCGGGCGTGGAGGCCTGGCTGGTGCTCGGCTACGCCGAACTGCTCGAACTCACCCGCAACGAGCAGCTGTTCTCCAAGGACTCGCGGCGCTGGCGGGTGCCCCGGGAGGGGCGGCTGAAGCCGGACTCCCGGCTGCTGCCGATGACTTCGTGGCGGCCGACCCTGCTCAACATGGATGGCGCCGAGCACCAGCGGCTGCGCGGCGCGGTGGCCCAGACGCTGGCCCGGATCGACCACCGGGAGCTGCGGGAGACCACCGAGAACGCCGCCAACAGCCTGATCGACAGCTGGGGCCCGGACGGCACGGCCGACCTGGTCAGCCAGTACGCCCGCCGGCTGCCGCTGCTGGTCTTCACCCGGCTGCTCGGCCTGCCCGCCGAGGCCGGGCCGCACCTGATCGAGCTGATCAGCCACTTCGTGGACAGCAGCGAGAAGTCGGTGCGGGCCAACGCCGAGTTCCAGGCCATCCTGGTCGACCTGGTCAAGCGCCGCCGGGCCGAGCCCGGCCAGGACCTCACCTCCTGGCTGCTGGCCCACCCGGCCGGGCTGAGTGACGAGGAGACGGTGCACCACCTGGTGGTGATCCTGGTCGCGGGCAACGAGACCACCATCAACTGGACCGGCAACACGCTGCGGCTGCTGCTCACCGACCGGCGTTTCCGCTCCACCCTGGCCGGCGGACGCCTCACCGTCTCCGACGCGCTGGACGAAGTGCTCTGGCGTGACCCACCGACGCAGAACTTCCCCGGCCGGTGGGCCACTTCCGACACCGTGCTGGGCGGGCAGTACATCAGCGCGGGCGATCTGCTGGTGCTCGGCCTGGCGGGCGCCAACGCCGACCCGGCGGTGCACGGCGCCGGCGGGCCGAACGCCGGGCACATCGGCAACCGGGCCCACCTGGCCTGGGGCGCCGGGCGGCACGTCTGCCCGGCCCAGCACCCGGCCCGCCTGATCGTCGAGACCGCCGTGGAGACTCTGCTCCACCGCCTGCCCGACCTCCAACTGGCGGTACCCGCGAACGAGCTGTCCTGGCGCCCGTCCCCGTGGTCCCGCGCACTGGTCTCACTGCCGGTGCTCTACAGCGCGTTCACCCCGCCTCGCACTCCCGCCCCGGAAAGGCCCGCATGGACTCCACCGACCTCCGCACCTCGGACGACCTCCACCCCCACCGGCTCGACGCCTTCGGAACCGACCAGCACGGAGAGAACATCCGACTCCGCGAAGCCGGGCCGGTCGTCCTGGTGGAGCTCCCTGGCGGGGTGGTGGTCTGGGCGGTAACCCACCACGAGACCCTCCAGCAGGTTCTTGCCGATCCCCGGATCGGCAAGAACCCCCAGCTCTGGAGCACCATGCGGGAGGGCCGTCTGCCCGCCGACTGGCCGCTGCTGGCCTTCGTCACCGTGCCCGGCATGGTCACCTCCGACGGCGAGGACCACCGGCGGCTGCGCGGGCTGGTCAGCCAGGCCTTCACCCCGCGCCGGATCGCCGGACTGCAGCCGCGAATAGCCGAGTTGACCGCCGAGCTGCTGGCCTCACTCGCCGAGGAGGGCGAGTTCGACCTGCGCGAGCGGTTCGCCTACCCGCTGCCGATGCGGGTGATCGGCGAGCTGCTCGGCCTGGACCTCGACCAGCAGCACGAACTGCACGTGCTCTCCGACACCCTGGTCTCCAGCTCCGCCACGCCCGAGGCCGCCGCGGCCACCCGGGAGGGGCTGTACGCGCTGCTCGGCTCGGTGGTGGCCGCCAAGCGGGCCGACCCGCAGGACGACCTGACCACCGCGCTGATCGCCGCCCGCGAGGCGGACGACCGGCTGAGCGAGCACGAGCTGGTCGGCACCATGCTGCAGCTGCTGGTGGCCGGACACGAGACCACGCTGAACCTGATCACCAGCGCCGTGCGCGCCCTGCTGACCCATCCGGAGCAGCTGCAGCTGGTGCTCGACGGCAAGGCGGACTGGTCGGCCGTGGTCGAGGAGACGCTGCGCTACGACTCGCCCGTCGGCCAGTTCCCGCTGCGCTACGCGATGGAGGACATCGAGGTCGGCGGGGTGCTGATCCGCGCGGGCGAGGGGATCGTCGCCTCCTTCGCGTCCGCCGGACGCGACGAGCGGCAGTACCCGGCGGCGGGCAGCTTCGACCTCACCCGGGCGGACACCCGGCACCTCTCGCTCGGCCACGGCCCGCACTTCTGCCTCGGGGCCGGCCTGGCCCGGCTGGAGGCCGAGACGGCGCTGCGCGAGCTGTTCGCCCGCTTCCCCGGCCTGAGCCTGGCCCCGGGCCGGCCGGTCGAGCCGATCGCGTCCTTCCTGAGCAACGGCGTCCGGGCGCTGTACGTCCGGACGTGACGAGGGGGGCGGGATCCGCAGCGGATCCCGCCCCCTCGCAATCCCGGCCCGTCGGTCCGAACCCGTCAGTCCAGGTCCTCCAGCGACATCGCGAACAGGCCGCGCCCGTGGGTGGCGGCGTACAGGCGGTGGTCCGGGCCGAGCTTCAGCTGGTCCACGGCCACGGCGGGCAGCTCGCCCAGCCGCTGCCAGTTGCCGCGGTGCGGGGCCCGGTAGAGCACGCCCAGGTCGGTGGCCAGGGCCAGGCCGCCGTTCGGCAGCAGCACCAGCGAGTCGGCCGGGACGTCCGGCAGGTCGGCGCTGATGTCCGTCCAGTGCGCGCCCGAGTCGTGCGACTCGTAGACGTGCCCGAAGCCGGCGCCCGGGCCCTCCGTCCAGTGCCGGGAGAAGCCGTTGACGGCGACGAAGACGTGCGTCGCGTCGGACGGGTCCACCGTGAGGCCGCTCAGGTAGCGGTTGGGCACCGAGGAGCCGTCGGCGGGCAGGCTCAGCTGGCGCCAGCCGGTGCCGTCCGCGTTGCCGACGGCGATGCCCCGGGTGAAGCCCTGGTTGTTGCACGGGCCGCACCAGGCCGCGTACACCGTGCCGTGCGCGGCGGCCACGGCGGTCGAGACGTGGCCCGGGCCCAGGTCGTAGGCGGCGGTCCAGGCGTCGGCGGAGCGGATCGCGTAGCCCTGGGCCTGGGTCCACACGTGCCGCCCGCCCGCGACCCAGTGGTTCGGGTCGGCGGTGTCGGCCGCCAGCGGGGCGATGAAGCGGGCGCCGGCGCCGCCGAGCGCGTTGTCCGCCGGGGCGATCGACCAGCTGGTCGCCTTGCTCGGGTCGTTCAGCCAACTACCGTCGTTGACACCGCAGTTCTGGGTGACGTTGACCGCCAGGTAGACGTACTCCTGGACGATGTTGCAGCCGTTGGCCGGGTCGGCGATCGAATCACCGCCGTCACCACCGAAGTTGGAGCCCATCACCCTGTCGTGCGGCCGGAGCATCGACTGCCCGTTGTCCTGCAGGCCGCCGGTGACCGCCACCCCGTGGGCGGCCGGGTCCTTGCCGATGCCCACCGAGTAGTACTCGAGGGTGTCGATCGTGCCGTCGTTGAGCGACGCCCAGTCGGTGGCGTGACCGCTCGCGTCCGTCTGCCCGACCAGCGGGCGGCGGTAGGTGCCGCCGTCGTTGGCCGCGTAGAGGTACGGGTGGCCCTGGTAGCTGCCGACCGCCAGACCGTGCTGGTCGGGGTGGGTGGTCGTCGGGCAGCTGCCGGTCTGCTGCGCCGGATCGATGCTCCAGCAGGCGAAGTTGAAGTTCCAGTACGGCCCGACGGCCTTCCAGTTCGCGCCCGCGTCGGAGGTCTCGAAGATCTCCTCCAGGCCGGCGTAGACGTGGTCCGGGTTCGTCGGGTCCACCTGGAGCGACTGGTCGTACCAGGACTGGCTGCCCGGGAGGTCGCCCTCCTGCTGCATGCCCGAGCCCGCGGCGGCCAGCTGGTGGTAGTCGGCTATCCGGGTCCACGGCCCCAGCGGGGAGCCGGACTTGGAGACGAAGATGCCCGCGAGCGCGCTGTTCGGGTCGCTGCTCTGCTGCTGCGGGGACTGGTCGGTCACGTAGTAGCGGGAGCCGTCCGCCGAGCGGGCGAAGGTCACACTGCCGACGCTCGCGGCGTCGGTCGGCAGGTCGCCGAGCGAAGTCAGCCGCTGCCAACTGCCGTTCACCTGCGAGTAGAAGCCGTTGTACGTGTCACCGCCCCGCCAGCCGACGGCCAGCACCACCTTGGACGGGTCACGCGGGTCGATCGCCACGTCCGTGGTGATGTTCTTGTACGGGGCGCTCGGGTCGGCCGCGAGCGAACCACCCGGCAGGTAGTCGGGGTTGGGCGCGAACTCCAGCCGCCAGGGGCCGCTCAGGTCGGCCAGCGGGTGGCTCCGGACGCCCTTGCTGGTGGCCGCCCAGGCCTTGCCGGCGCCGAAGCGGATCGCGTGGATCGTGGTGCTGTCCAGCTCGGCGCCGCCGACCCGGCTGCGGGCGGAGAAGCTGCCGTGCGCCGGGTCCGCCCGCACGAAGACGCCCGCGCCGAGGTAGGCGTCGGTGTTGGTGTTGGCCTCGCCGGTGCCGAGCCAGAGCCGGCCCTGCCCGTCCAGCGCGAGCGCGCCGGTGGACTGGGTGGGCAGCTGGTCGCTGATCGGCTCCCAGTGACCGCCGCCGGTCGAGGAGCGCCAGACACCGCCGCCCGCGCTGCCCTGGTACACGTGCCCCTGGTCGTCGGCCGCGACGGCGGTCGCCCGGCCGGTCACCTTGCCCATCCCCGCACTGGAGTTGGAGTCGATGTCGCGGTAGCGCGGGTCGTCCGAGTCGTAGGCCAGGCCGGTGAGGTGCCGCCAGTCGCCGCCCGTCTGCGGGAGCGAGCGCAGCTGGCCCCAGGCGGCGGAGAAGGCCCCGGGAGCCACCACACCGGGGGAGGTACGGGCCTCCGCCCGCTGGTCGGCGCCCTCCTGGATGGCGTCCGACTCACCGCCGTCGCCGTCGCCCTCGTCGGCCGCCTTGGCGGCGAAGGTGTGCGGCGTGCTCTTGTGCTGGAGCCGCTGCTCGGCCTGGGCGGCCTGCTGGCGCAGGCCGAACGGGGTGCCCGGGCGCACGGCGGCGCTGGCGGGGAGCCCGATCAGGCCCATGGTGGCGGTGACGGCGCAGATCGTGAGCCATCGCCTCTTGCTGGTGGGTGCCGACAACAGTTCCTCCCCAGTCATGACTGACCAAAGGCCGTGCCGCACCAGGGTGTTGGCGGCGGGCCGGGGAGACTCGACCACAGTACGGGTGAGTAGTGGGGCGCCTGGGCGAAAAGTTGACCGAATCTTTGTGACCGACGGGCCGCCGACTCGTTGGGCAGGGCATGAAGAAGATCGCCACGCTCGCGGCCCTGACCATGGCCGGTATCGCGCTCGCCTCCACCAACGCGAGCGCGGCGCCCCTCCCCGACCCTCGACTGGCCGAGACGGACGCCGCGCTCACCAAGCTGACCGCGCTGCCGCTGATCTCCTCCTACGCGGCGGACATCCAGCAGCAGATCCGGGACACGCCGGTCCGGTAGCCGGATCAGGCCGGGAACAACCCGTTCAGCCGCCCGTAGTCCAGGCCGCCCTCGAGCGGCCCGTACCCGCCCGAGCCGTACAGCTCGCGGGCCGCGCGGTCCACGGCCGCGTACGCGACCTTGGCCAGGCCCGGGCCGAAGCTGACCCGGGCGACGCCCGCGGCGGACAGCTCGGCGAGGCTCGGGCCGCCGGGGAAGCCGAACACGTTCACCGGCACCGGCACGGCCTTCACGAAGGCGGCGATCGCGTCCGCGTCGCCCAGGCCCGGCAGGAAGACGCCGCTGGCGCCCGCGCCCACGTAGGCCAGCGCGCGCTCGATCGCGAGATCGAGCTGCTGCTCGGGCTCGCCGACACCGAGCATGTAGACATCGGTGCGGGCGTTGAGGAAGAGGTCGATCCCGGCCGCCTCGGCCGCCGCGCGGGCCGCCGCGATACGGGCGGTGGCCTCCGCGAGCGGGCGCAGCCCGGAGCCGTCGGCGGCCGCGTCCTCGAGGTTGACGCCGACCGCGCCGGTGGCGAGCAGCGCGGTGACGGTCTCGCCCACGCCCTCGGCGGTCTCGGCGAAGCCGCTCTCCAGATCGGCGGTGACCGGCAGGCCCACGGCGGAGGCGATCAGGGCGGTCTGGGCGATGGCGCGGTCCCGGTCGAGACCGCCGCCGTCGCGGGCGCCGAGCGTCCAGCAGACGCTGGCGCTGGCGGTCGCGACGGCCGGCGCTCCGGCCTCCTCGACCAGCCGGGCGCTCGCGGCGTCCCAGACGTTGGCGAGCACCAGCGGGGTGCCCGGTCGGTGCAGGTCGTGCAGGAGTCGGGCCTTCTCTTGCTGGTTCGTCAGGTTCGTCATGGAGGACAGCCTGTCAGGAGAGGTCGGGCGGTGGGCAGCTGCGCCTGAGAGTTGGTCAGCTCGGGCGACCGGCGGGCTTCAGCTCTGCTTCGGGGCGGGGCTGAGGCGGCTGGCGACGGCGATCCGGTTCCAGGAGTTGATCGTGATGATCACCGCGATCAGCTGGGCCAGCTCCTGCGGGTCGAAGTGCTTGGCGGCCTCCTGGTAGACGTCGTCCGGCACGTGGCCGACGGTGACCAGGGTGACGGCCTCGGTGAGCGCCAGGGCGGCGCGCTCGCGGGCGGTGAAGTAGGGCGTCTCGCGCCAGGCCGGGAGCGTGTGCAGGCGGTGCTCCTGCTCGCCCTCCTTGCGGGCGTCGGCGGTGTGCATGTCGAGGCAGAAGGCGCAGCCGTTGATCTGCGAGGCCCGGGTGCGGACCAGCTCGCCGATCACCGGGTCGACGGCCGTGCGGGAGGCGCGGTCGAGGTCGATCATCGCGCGGTACCACTCGGGGGCCAGCTCGGGCATCGAGAAGCGCTGCTCGGGGGCGGGGACGTAGGACTCGGCAAGGTTCTGGTTCGTCATGACCACTACTCTAGGAGTCAGGCGGCCCTTGTGTTTGGACCATTTCCAAGCCAGTTTCTTGGGCCAATTAGACTGGCCCCATGGACACCTCACCGGCCGACCGCGGCGGCGACCTGCACCTCGACCTCTCCGCCGGGCGGGCCAGGGGCCTGGGGCTGCGCGCCGCGCTGGAGGACGCGCTGCGCGGCACCGTCCGGGAGGGCCGGCTGGCCCCCGGCACCCGGCTGCCGCCCTCGCGCACCCTGGCCGGCGATCTCGGGGTGGCCCGCAACACGGTGGCCGAGGCGTACGCCCAACTCACCGCCGAGGGCTGGCTGACGGCCCGCCAGGGCTCGGGCACGGTGGTGGCCGAGCGGGCGGTCGGCGAGGGCGTGGCGGCCCCCGCCCTGCCGCAGCGCACCCCGGCCGCCCGCTACGACTTCACCCCCGGCCGCCCGGACCTCTCGCTCTTCCCCCGCACCGCCTGGCTGGCCGCAGCCCGCCGCGCCCTGACCACCGCCCCGAACGAAGCGCTCAGCTACTCCGACCCGCGCGGCCGGATCGAGCTGCGCCGGGCGCTGGCCGACTACCTGGCCCGGGTCCGGGGTGTGCGCACCGATCCGGAGCGGATCGTGGTCTGCGGCGGCTACACCCAGGGCATCGGGCTGCTCTGCCGGACGCTGCGCGAGCGCGGGGCGGCGGCCGCCGCCGTCGAGGAGTACGGGCTGCCGCACCAGCAACGGCTCGTCGAGGCAGGCGGGTTGGCGGCCGTGGCGCTGCCGCTGGACGCCGCCGGGGCGCGGACGGACCTGCTCGCCGGGCTGGACGTCGGCGCGGTGACGCTCACCCCCGCGCACCAGTTCCCCACCGGCGTCGCCCTGCAGCCCGCCCGGCGGGCGGCCGCCGTGGCCTGGGCCCGGGAGCACGGCGGCCTCGTCATCGAGGACGACTACGACGGCGAGCTCCGCTACGACCGCCAGCCGGTGGGCGCCCTGCAGGCCCTCGACCCCGAGCGGGTGGCCTACATCGGCACTGCCAGCAAGAGCCTGGCCCCCGGCCTGCGACTGGGCTGGCTCGCGCTGCCCGCCGACCTGGTCGAGCCGGTGACCCGCCAGAAGCTGCTGGCGGACGGGCACAGCGGAGCCTTCGAGCAGCTGACGCTGGCCGAGTTCATCACCTCCGGCGGCCTGGACCGCCATGTCCGCCGCTGCCGCCAGCACTACCGCCGCCGCCGCGACCTGCTCCTCGCCCGCCTCGCCGAACGCGCCCCCGCCGTCCGGGTCACCGGCCTGGCCGCCGGCCTGCACGCCGTCCTCCAGCTCCCCCCGGGCGGCCTCAGTGAACGCGAGCTCCTCCAGCAGGCCGCCTGGCTGGGCCTCGCCATCCACACCACCACCGGCAACCGCGCCCCGGCCGCCGGCCCCCGCCCGGACGGCCCGCCCGCCCTGGTGATCGGCTACGGCACCCCGCCCGACCACTCCTTCCCGGCGGCGGTCGAGGCGCTGTGCCGCCTGCTGACCTTGTAACGCCCGGAGGCGCCCGAGCCAAGGAGAGATGTCAGGCAGTACTCGTCCGCACCGAGGAGCCATCCGTGCCAGCGGAGCAACCAGCAGCACCACCCTCACGTGATCCGGCGGCCTTCGCCGTGTTCTACCAGCAGCAGTTCGACACCGTGCTGGGCTTCGTCACCCGGCGCACCGACAGCGTGCACCTGGCGGCCGATCTCACGGCCGACATCTTCCTGACCGCGCTGGAGCAGGCCGACAGCTACGACCCCCGCCGGGGCGTGCCCGTCGCCTGGCTGTACGGCATCGCCCGCAACGTCCTGGCCGCGCACTTCCGGGGCAACGCCCGCGAGCGCAACGCGGTGGCCAGGATCGCCGGGCAGCGGATGCTCGACGACCAGGACGTGTCCGCGATCGAGGGGCGCATCGACGCGGCCCGCGCGGCCCGCGCCCTGGCGGACCGGCACGCCGCGCTGTCCGAGCCGCTGCGCGCGGTGCTCGACCTGGTGGCGGTGGACGGCCTGGCCGTCCAGGAGGCCGCCAAGGCGCTGGGCATCAGCGCGACCACCGCCCGGGTGCGGCTGCACCGGGCCCGCAAGGCACTGCAGAAGGCCGCCCCGCAGAACGTCCAGCCCGTCACCACTCTCCTGGAGGTCGTCTCGTGACCACGCCCCTGAACTTCCAGCAGCGACTCGGCGCCGAGCTCACCGCCCGGGCCGCCGCCCTGCCCGCCTCGGGCACCCGGATCACCGCCGGGCCCCGCCACGCCCGCCGGCTGGTGGCGACCGGCTTCGGGCTGGCGGCCGCGACCGCCGCGGTGGTCCTGGTGCCGCACACCGCCTCGGCCCCCGCGCCGCAGGCCGCCCCCACCGCCGCCCCGCCGGCCGTCCAGCTCAGCACCGTCTCCTACACGGTGACCCCCAACCAGGACGGCACCGTCTCCTTCCAGCTGATGGGCGCCGACTGGTCCGGGCTGCAGGAGGCCCTGCGCTCGGTGGGCGTGCCCGCCCTGGTCATGACGCCCTCCGCCGACTGCCACACCAAGGTGGCCGACAGCTCCGAGGGGCTGGAGAAGGTCATGCAGCTGGACCCGAAGAACGGCCGGATCGCGATCCTGCACCCCGCCGCCGTCCCGCACGGCGAGAAGCTGCTGCTGCTCAACACCGCCCCCAAGGGCGCCACCGGCCCGGCCACCGTCGCCAGCCTGGACGTCTCACTGACCTCGCAGACGCCCGGCTGCTACCCGCTCTCGCAGACCAACACGGTGGGGGTCGGCTAGTCACTGCCAGGAGGTGCAGGTGACCGCGTCGCTGTCGGCGACGCCCAGGCAGGCCCGGGTGGCGACGGTGGCGTCGGCCATCGGCGTCCAGACGGTGGCCTGGCCGGAGCGGACGGTGATCTGGCGGCGGACGCCCCGGGTGTTCTCGACGTAGAGGATCTGGCCGACCGGGGCGGAGCTCGCGCGGGCCCAGGAGGCCTGGCAGGCCGGGCTGTGGCGCAGTTCCACCCGGACGGCGGCGCCCGAGAAGGACGCCGTGGTGAGGGCGTCACCGCCGCAGCCGACGGTCTGGGGGTCCTTGCCGGTGCAGCCCGACCCCGTACACCTGCCCGCCGCCTGGGCCTCGGCGGCGGGCAGGGCGGCCAGGCCGCCGCAGGCGAGCAGCAGGGCGGTGGCCCAGACGGCGGGTCGAGGGGCGGCGGGCATAGTGGCTCCTGGGGGGCGCGGGGCGGTTCGCTGACGCACCTTCAGGCTGCCGCAGGGCGGCTACTTCCGCGATCCGAGCTCGAAGAGGAGGATCACGAAGCCGGCGAAGAAGTGGGTGACCGCGATGTAGATCACGGCGCGGATCCACACCCGGTTGTCGGTGCGGCGGCCCGCATCAGTGGTCAGTGCGGCGGCGGGGGCGACGGTCTCCTGGGTCATCAGTGGGCTCCTTGTCGATGCGGTCCGCCGAGGCAGAGTTCTCCGCCGGGGCTCTGCAACAGGGTGTGCAGGAACAGCAGTTCGACACCGTCCGCCGAGTCGGCGGCGATGCAGTGCGGGGTGAGGGAGTCGAAGTGGGCGGAGTCGCCCGCCTCGAGCAGGTGGGTCCGCTCGCCGAGGGTGAGGCGCAGACGGCCCTGGGTCACGTAGAGCCACTCCTCCCCCGGGTGGACCCGGACGACGGCGTCCTGCAGCGAGGGCGGCACCTGGACGTGCAGCGCCTGCATCGCCCGCCCGGGCGCACCCGCCCGGCGGTACCCCCAGCCGCCCGCGCGGCCGGGCTCGATCGCCCCGCCCCGCACGACCGGGTCCGCCTCGCCGGGTGCCTCGCCGAGCAGCCCGGAGACGCTCGTCCCGTACGCCCGGGCCAGCCCGAGCAGCACCGGCAGCGAGGGCTGCCGCTGTCCGGTCTCCAGCCGCGACAGGTACGCTGGCGAGAGCCCCACCCGGGCGGCGGCCGTCTCCAGCGTGTACCTGCTGCTCAGCCGCTGCTCCCGCAGCCGGGCGCCGAGGCCTTCGACCTCCTGGTCCTCACTCATGGGTCCAGTGCACACCGCCCGTGCCGCTCGGGCAAGAAATTTGCCTCAGAGGCAAGCTCCTACGGCCTCGGGATGTTCCGCAGGTTGCTCCGGGCCAGGTCGACCATCTTGCCGACCCCGCCGGAGAGCACGGTGCGGCCGGCCGCGAGGGCGAAGCCCCTGAGCTGGGCGGCGGTGATGACGGGCGGGATGGAGAGGGCGTTCGGGTCGGTGACCACGTCGACCAGGGCCGGTCCGGGGCGCTCCAGGGCCTCCGTGAGGGCGGCGCGGAGCTGGGCCGGGTCGGTGACCCGCTTGGCCGGCATGCCCGCCGCGCGGGCGATGGCGGCGTAGTCCACGTCCCCGTTGTCGGTCTCGGTCTCGGGGTAGCCGCTGACCAGCATCTCCAGCTTGATCATGCCGAGCGCGCCGTTGTTGAAGACCACCGTCTTGACCGGCAGCCGGTACTTGACCACGGTGAGCAGTTCGCCGAGCAGCATGCCGAGCCCGCCGTCCCCCGACATCGAGACCACCTGCCGCCCGGGGAAGGCCAGTTGGGCTCCGATCGCGTGCGGCAGCGCATTGGCCATCGAGCCGTGCAGGAAGGAGCCGATCACCCGGCGGCGCCCGTTCGGGGTCAGGTAGCGGGCGGCCCAGACGTTGCACATGCCGGTGTCCACGGTGAACACCGCGTCCTCCGAGGCCAGTTCGTCGAGGACGGCGGCCACGTACTCGGGGTGGATCGGCAGGTGCTTCCCGATGTCGCGGGTGTACGCGCCGACCACCGTCTCCAGCGCCTTGCAGTGCCGCTCCAGCATGGCGTCCAGGAACCCCCGGTCCGGCTTCTGCTCCAGCAGCGGCAGGACGGCCCGCAGGGTGGCCGCGACGTCGCCGTGCACGGCGAGTTCGAGTGCGGTGCGGCGGCCCAGTCTGGTCGCGTCGTGGTCGACCTGGATCGTGCGGGCCTGCGGGAGGAAGCTGTCGTAGGGGAAGTCGGTGCCGAGCAGCAGCACCAACTCGGCCTGGTGCAGCGCGTCGTGGCAGGCGCCGTAGCCGAGCAGGCCGCTCATGCCGACGTCGTACGGGTTGTCGTACTGGATCCACTCCTTGCCGCGCAGCGAGTGCCCGACCGGGGCGTTCAGCCGCCCGGCCAGCTCCATCACCTCGGCGTGGGCGCCGCGGACTCCGGCCCCGCAGAACAGCGCCACCCGGGAGGCGGAGCCCAGCGCCTCGGCGAGGGCCTGCACCTGGCCCCAGGGCGGGGCGGGGACGGCGAGCTCGGTGAGGAAGGTGCTGCGGCCGGTCGGCTCGGCGGCGGGCTGGGCGGCGAGGTCGCCGGGGAAGGAGAGCACGGAGACGCCGCGGGCGCCGAGGGCGTGCTGGATCGCGATCCGCAGCAGGCGGGGGAACTGGGCGGGGGTGGAGGCGAGTTCGCAGAAGCCGCTGCAGTCGGTGAAGACCCGGTCGGGGTGGGTCTCCTGGAAGAAGCCGGTGCCGATCTGGGTGGAGGGGATGTGCGAGGCGAGGGCGAGTACCGGCAGGCCGGAGCGGTGGGCGTCGTAGAGGCCCTGGATGAGGTGGGTGTTGCCCGGGCCGCAGGAGCCGGCGCAGACTGCGAGCGAGCCGGTGAGCTCGGCGTCGGCCGCGGCGGCGAAGGCGCCGGCCTCCTCGTTGCGCACGTGCACCCAGGAGATGCCCTCGGCCCGGCGGATCGCGTCCACCACAGGGTTGAGGCTGTCGCCCACCACCCCGTACACCCGCTCCACCCCGGCCTGCCGGAGCACCTCCACCAGCTGTTCGGCCACACTGCCCACGGCATCCTCCTCGGGTCACAGCTCGCCACCACCCTGAGGTGGAGCCCGCCTCGCGGCGAGCCGGGCGGGCGAACGAGTGAGGCTGCCGCCTGACGGCGGGCCGGGGCGGCCGGACCCCGGGGACGGGAAAGGCCCTGACCGGGCCGACTCGGCGTGGGGGTGCCGTTTCGGATCGGTCAGGGCCGTGCGGGGTCAGCCCGGGTGGGGCCGGGTAGGCCGGGTGGGCCGAGGGGGGTGTCAGCCCTTGAAGGCTGCGGTGCCGTTCGGGGTGCCGAGGCCGGTCGGGCCGTCGAAGCCGACGCCCGCCTTGCAGAGGTACGCCGGGGAGCAGGAGCCGTTGGAGCCGGTGGTCACGTCGAACAGCGAGCTGGTGTGGGCGTACGGGAAGGACGCCGGGGAGGACCCGGCGGACGGGGTGCCGGCCAGCGCGTAGACCGAGGCGATGATCGGCGAGGAGGCGGAGGTGCCGCCGTAGACGGCCCAGCCGGAGCCGCCGTAGGTCTGGTAGACCGCGACACCGGTGGCCGGGTCGGCGACCGCCGAGACGTCGGAGATGGTGCGCTTGGCGCAGCCGGTGTCCTTCTGCCAGGCGGGCTTGGCGTCATAGGCGGAGCAGCCCGAGCCGGTGCCCTCGGTGGAGTTGGTGTACCAGACCGACTCGCTCCAACCGCGGGTGCTGGAGTCCTTCCGGAGGGCGGTGCCGCCGACGGAGGTGACGTACTTGGAGGCCGCCGGGTACTGCGCGCCGTACGCGGAGTCGCCCGCCGAGACGGTGATCGCGACGCCCGGGTGGTTGAAGTAGGAGGTGTCGTAGCTGGTGTCCGAGGAGGACTCGCCGCCGCCGTAGCTGTTGGAGACGAACTTGGCGCCCAGCTTCACGGCCTCGTTGACGGCGGTGCCGAGGTTGGCCATCGAGGCGGTCTTGGCCTCGACCAGGATGACGTGCGCGTTGGGGGCGATCGCCGAGACCATGTCGAGGTCGAGGGAGATCTCGCCCGCCCAGCCGGAGTTGTTCGCCGGGAGGCTCGTGGTGGAGCCGGTCTGGCTGACCTTCTTGAAGCAGCCGTTGGCGGTGGTGCAGGCCGGCAGGCCGTACTGGGAGCGGTAGACCGCCATGTCCGACTCGGCGTTCGGGTCGTTGTAGGCGTCGACGATGGCGATCGTCTGGCCCGCGCCGCCGTTCGCGGCCAGCTTGTAGGCGCTCAGCAGGTCGCCCGGGCCCAGGCCCGAGGGGGTCGCGTCGGGAGTGACACCGAGTGCGTGGACCGCCTGGACCGTGTTGGTGACGCGCAGCGCGTGACAGGCCATGGTGTCGCCCTTGGCCAGCGTGTCGCAGGCGCGGACCCAGGAGGTGCCGCCCTTCGAGTACACGGTCGGGGTGGCGCCGGCCGGCATCGCGACCGCGAGGCTGGAGACGGCGAGCGCGGCGGTGCCGGCCAGGGCGAGCACGCTGCGGCGGGCGGCGGCGGACAGAGTGGGGGTACGCACGGTGAACTGCCTCCTGTGGCTGGGGGAACCGAGGAGCAACTGGGGTTCGGCCGGGATCCGCGTTGTGGGGCGCGGCGGGGCGGCCGGGCACTCCGAATATGACGGTTGATCAGATCGTCATATCGATAGGGGCCGCCGCTGACGGTAGCCAGGGCATGGGCAGGTCAACAATGGGTTGGTCAAAGATTCGACTATCCCTTTACCTGACCCACGGAAACATGTCACGTCCCGTCACTTGCCGGGCGCCGGGTCCGCCTGTTCGCGCGCGTAGACGTGGACGAGCGGTGGGAGTTCGTAGAGCACGGCGTGTGCGGTGACCTCCGCGACGGGGCAGCTGAGCACCGAATCCTCGACCAGCCCCTCCAGCACCCGGCAGGCCAGCTGCGCGCCGCAGCCGAGCACCGCCATCGCCTCCTCCAGGGTGAACAGCGGCCCTGGCAGGCGGCCCAGCGAGCGGACCACCGAGCGGGCCAGCTCGGGCAGCCCGGCCCACCACCCGGCCAACCGGGACCGGACGGCGAGATCGCCCGCCGCCAACTCGTCCAGGAGACAGGGGCTCTCCTCGAGGCGGGCGGCGTACTCCGCCAGTGCCAGCCGGTGCAGCACCGCCAGTTTGGTGCCCGCGATGCGCACCGCCAGCGGCAGCAGGCCGATCGCCGCCACGATCCGCTCGGCCGCCACGCGGTCCGCCGCCACCCGGTCGGGGCCCACGATCCGGCCGAGCAGCTCGACCGCCTCGCCCGGCGGGTACGGCCCGAGCTCCAGGCGGTGCAGCGGGCCGAGCCCGGCCAGCCGGCTCCGGCTGGTGATCAGCACCGAGGCCGGCCCCGCCCCCGGCAGCAGCGGGCGCACGCTCGCCTCGTCCGGCACGTCGTCAAGGAGTACGAGCAGCCTGCGGCCCGTCAGCCAGGAGCGCCAGAGCGCCGCGGCCTCCTCCTCGTCCTCCGGCACCTCGCCCGACAGGCCGGTGGCCCGGCAGAGTTCGGCCAGCACCGAGCTCGGGTGGCGGGGTGCGCCGTCGGCCCGGCAGAGCCGTACGGTCAGCCGGCCGTCCGGGTAGTGCCGCTCCAGGTCGTGCGCCACGTGCGCCGCCAGCGCCGTCTTGCCCACTCCGACCGCGCCGCTCAGCACCACCGCCTGGCCGGGGCGGGACAGCACCTCCTGCAGGCGGGCCAGCTCCTGGTGGCGGCCGGTGAAGTCCGGGAGGCCGGCCGGCAGGACGGTGCGGGGTCGCTCGGCGCGCGGCGGCCGGTCGGCCGGGGCCCGGCCGGGGCCCTCGGCGCCGTCCAGGATCGCCCGGTAGAGCTGGTCGAGCGCCGCTCCGGGCCGGAGACCGAGCTGGCGGGAGAGGAGTTGGCGCAGGTCGTCGTAGGCGGCCAGCGCCTCGCTCTGCCGCCCGGAGCGGTGCAGGGCCGTCATCCGGGCCGCGCACAGCCGCTCCCGCATGGGGTGCTCGCGGCCCGCCTCGGTCAGCGCCTCGGCCACCAGGGGCGCGTGGCCGAGCGACAGCTCGGTCTCCGCCCAGTCCTCCTGGACGGCGAGGCGGCGGGTGGCGTGCCGGGCGGCCTCCTGCTGCACGATCTCGCTCTGCCCCAGATCGGCCAGCAGCGGGCCGCTCCACAGCTCCAGGGCCTCCCGCAGCAGCCGCGCCGCGTGTGCCTCGGCGCCGAGCCGGGAGGCCTGGCGCCCGGCCCTGGCCAGCTCCTCGAAGCGCAGCAGGTCGAGCTCCTGGGGGTCGACCCGCAGCTGGTAGCCACCGGCGTGGTGGCTCAGCCGGTCCGGGCCGCCGGCGAGCGCGAGCAGTTTGCGCAGCGCGCAGACGTACGCCTGGAGGTTCTTGCGGGCCGAGCGGGGCGGTTCGTCGCCCCAGACGGTCTCGGTGAGCAGATCGGTGGAGACGGTGGCGTTGGGGCGGCAGAGCAGCAGGCCGAGGACCAGGCGCTGCCGCAGCGGGCCGAGCGGGAGGGGGCGGCCGCCGAGCTCGACGGAGAGCTCGCCGAGCACCCGGAACCGCAGCGGCTGGGCGACGGGGTGCCGGTCGGCGGGTCGGGGCCACCGGGGGTCGCGGTGCCCCCGCTCCGCCGCCCAGCCGGCCGGCGCCTGCTCAAGGTGATCCAGCATCACAACACACCCTTCGGATCGGGGTGCCGGGCCGAGGTCCGGGCTGCTTCCGCCGCGGTCAGGGCCAGGCGGGGAGCTCGTACTCGGCCAGGACCTCCCGGGCCCGGCGCAGCTGGGCACCGGAGCGGGCGGCCCGCAGGGCGGGGGTGGCGAGTACGAGCGCGGCGCCGAGGGCGAGGCCGGTCAGGAAGACGACCAGCCTGCCCCTCAGTGGCCCCAAGCGGTGTCCTCGGTGCTGATGTCGTCGCCCGGGGCGGTGGGCGGGACCACGGGCTGCTGGGTGCCGGTGGCGGGCGGCGCCGGGGTGTCCGCGTGGGCCGCGGCGGCGGGCAGGACGGCGAGGGCGATGGCACTCGCGAGAACGGCGACCGCGGCGCTGACGTGCTTCATTGTGCTCCCCTTGGAGGCTGACGGGCCGTCGGCCCCGGGGCGGTGCCCGGGGCCGACCTGACACAGGAAGCCTGCCGTCCGGCTTCCGGTCCGGCCAAGGGAAGGCGGAGTGCAGCATGCTGCATGCAGCAACAGACCCGCCTCACAAATCGGACAAGCCCTCCGTAATCGGAGCGAACGTCCTGGTCCGCGCGGGTGCCCGTCAGCGCAGGTACTCGGCCAGGAAGGCGAGCTGGTCGGCGAGCAGGGCCGCGGTGGCGGCCACCCCGCGCCGGCCGTGGCCGACCCCCCGCTCCTGGCGGAGCAGCACGGGGCCGGCCCCGGTGGTGGCGTGCTGGAGCGCGGCGCACATCTTGCGCGCGTGCAGCGGGTCGACCCGGGTGTCGCCGTCGGCGACGCCCAGGAGCACCGCCGGGTAGGCCGTGCCGGGCCGCACCGCGTGGTACGGCGAGTAGGAGAGCAGCCAGGCCAGTTCGGCCGGTACGGCGGCGCTGCCGTACTCGTCCCGCCAGCTCGGGCCGAGCCCCGAGTGCTCGTAGCGCACCATGTCGAGCAGCGGGGCGAGGCAGACCACCGCCGCGTACCGCTCGGGGCGCTGGGTGAGCGCGGCGCCCACGGTGAGGCCGCCGTTGGAGCTGCCGACCAGGCCGACCCGGGCCGCCCAGCCCTGGGCGGTGAGCCAGTCGGCGGCGGCGTGCAGGTCGTCGAAGGTCTGCTGCTTGTGCTCGCGGCGGCCGGCCCGGTGCCAGCCGTCGCCCTCCTCGCCGCCGCCGCGCAGGCAGGTGAACGCGTAGACGCCCCCGGCCTCCGCCCAGGCCACCGCCTGGGCGGCGTAGCCGGGCACCATCCGGGCGCCGAAGCCGCCGTAGCCGGTGACCACGGTGGGGCGGGGGCGGTCGGGCCCGCCGGTCGGGGAGACCAGGAACATGTGCACCGGGGTGCCGTCCAGGCCCGGGTAGACCACCTGGCGGACCTGGACGGACGTCCGGGGGCTGCCCTCGGGCGCGGCCCGCTCGGTGGTGCGGCCGGTGCGGGCGTCGTAGTGCAGCGGGCGCGAGGGGGTCACGTGGTCCGCGTACGCGAACCAGAGCTCGTGGCCCGGCTCCTGGCGGGGGCGCAGCGGCCCGACCGTGCCGGCGCCGGGCAGCCCGACCGCGCCGAGCCGCTCGCCGGTGCGCAGGCAGTGCACCGAGATCTCGCTGATCGCGTGCCGGGTGTGGGTGGCGAGCAGCAGCGGCCGGGGCAGCTCGGGGCCGTCCAGGACGGCGAAGTCCTCGAGCACGGCGTCGTCCTGCTCGGGGAGCAGCACCCGGCGCTCGCCGGTGACCGGGTCGGCCAGCTCGATCCGCCCGCGCGGGGCGTCCCGGTGGGTGGCCAGGTAGAGCGCGCCGCCGTACGGGCGGGCGGTGGTGGCGGCGTCCACGCCCTGCTGCACGGGCCGCAGCACCGGGCGCCCGTACGGGGCCTCGGCGAGCACGGCGGCGAAGACGTCGGTGCGGGGCGAGGCCCCGGCGGTGGCGGTGACGGTGAGCAGGCGGCCGTCGGTGGCCACGCTGTAGTGCTGCTCGGCGGGGCGGCCCGCGCCGAAGACCAGGGCGTCCCCGGCCGGGTCGGTGCCCAGGCGGTGCAGCCAGACCCGGCGGTGGTAGCGCTCCTCGCCCGGGTTGAGCTCGGGCGGCAGGCGGCGGACGTAGTAGAAGGCCTCGCCGCCGGGCAGCCAGGCCAGGGTGGAGCGGCGCACCCGGTCGATCGGGCCGTCCAGCAGCGCGCCGGTGGCCACGCACAGCACCCGCAGCTCGGAGTCCTCGGTGCCGCCGCTGGAGGTCTGCACCGCCACCTTGTCGCCCGCCGGGGAGACCGACCAGTCCTCAAGCAGGGTGGCCCCGCTGGGGTCGAGGGCGGCCGGATCGAACACCACCCGGGAGCGCCCGCCCTCGGCGACGTACAGCGCGGGCAGGTCCTGGTCGGGCCGAGCGCGCAGATTGAACTCGCGCGCGCCGTGCACCTGGGGCGCGGTGGTCATCCCGGTGGCGAGCAACTGCCTGACTCTGCCCTCGAGTTCACCGAGGTGCCGCCAGCCCTCGCGGGCGGCGGCGAACAGCTCGTCCTGGGCCGCCGACCAGGCCGCGGTGGCCGGGTCGGCAGCGTCCTCCAGGGTGCGGTACGGATCGGCCACCGGGTGGCCGTGCAGCTCCTCGGTGAGCTCCGTGCGGGGTGCGGGCGGGTACGGCAGCACGGCGGCTCCTCGGGGTCAGACGGCGGTGGGTTCGGGTTCGGGGGCGGGCGCGGTCAGGGCGCCGTGGCGGAGCATCGGGACGGCGGCGAGCAGGGTGGCGGCACCGACCAGGGCGGCAAGCAGCAGCCAGGTGGCGGGGATACCCAGCCCCTGGAGGGCGGCGCCGGTGAGGACGGGGCCGAGCGCGGCCAGCCCCGCGAGGAAGAGGTCGACGGCGGTGCTCACCCGGCCGAGCAGCTCGCGCGGGGCGCGGGAGAGCACGGCCTGGCCGATCACGATCCCGGCCGGCGGCGTGAGCAGCACCAGCAGCACCAGCAGCGGGCCCACCACCCAGGGGAGCCGGGTGAGGGCGAAGACGGCCAGGCCGCCGCCCCAGACCACCCCGATCAGCAGGAACAGCTGCCCGGCGGTGAAGCGCGCCGTCACCTTCGGCGCGACCAGCGAGCCGATCACCGCGCCGACCCCGGCGCAGGCCATCACCAGGCCGACCGCCGAGCCGCCGGACCCGCCGGAGCGCAGCGTCACCACCATGGCCACCTCGGCGGACGCGCCGACCAGGTTGAGCAGCGCGACGAAGACCAGCAGGCGCAGCAGGGTGGGCTGCTTGGCCAGCCAGCGCAGGCCCGCCGTCACCCGCCGGTCGCGCCCGGCGCCGTCGGCCGGCGGTCGGGGCCTGGTCGCGGTGGCCAGCAGCAGCACCACCGAGACGGCGTAGGAGGCGGCGTCCACCGCGAAGGGCAGGATCCGGTCGAGGGTGAACAGCCAGCCGCCGAGGAAGGGGCCGAGCAGGCCGGCGGCGGCCATCGCGGACTGGTCCTTGGCGAGCGCGGCGGTGAGCTGCTCGTCCGGCACGGTGTCCCGGACGGCGGTGGTGGCGGCCGGGGCGAAGACGGCGGTCGCGGCGCCCTCGACCACGGCCACCACCAGCAGTTGGGGGTAGCCGAGCAGGCCGAGGCCGGCCGCGACCGGCACCGAGCCGACGGTGAGCAGCCGCACCAGGTCGGCGGCGACCATCAGGTACCGGCGGTCGTAGCGGTCGGCCAGCTGGCCGCCGGGCAGCCGCAGCACCATCCGGGTGACGAGCGAGCAGGAGGCCACCAGACCGGCCTGCGCGGCGCCGCCGCCCAGGCCGAGCACCAGCAGCGGGAAGGCGATCAGGGAGATCTGGGAGCCCAGCGTGGAGAGCGCTGACCCCACCCAGAGCCGCCGGAACGCCCGGTTGGTGCGGAGCACTCCGGGTTCGGCCATCGGTCCACCTCCGGGACGGGCCGGGGGTCCTGTGCCGCCCGGCGGGGATTGGATACGGGTTCAGAGCCGGCCGGCGGTGTGCAGGCGGTCGAGCAGGGCGGCGTCCACCTCGTCCTGGAAGGCGGCCAGCCGGGCGGCCTGCTCGCCGTACTGGTACTGGTCGTAGCAGGTGATCCAGCGGCCCTCGGTCTCCTGCTCGCCGAGGTAGCCGTCGTCCAGGGTGCCGACCTCCCAGCCGGGCATCCCGGCCGTCTCCCAGCAACTGGCCAGCACCCCGTCGGCGTTGACCACGGCGCCGTACCGGCCGTTCTTGATCGAGCAGGCCTGGCAGCCGTTGTTGGCCTTGGGGCGCGAGACGGCGAAGCCGAGCTCGAGGGCGCGGGCGTGCCAGCGGGTGAACTCCCCGGCCAGCGAGGAGCCGTAGGCGAGGTCGTTGGAGTACCCGACACCGACGTCGCCGATCAGGGCGAACTGGAGGCCGCAGCGGGAGACGTCCAGACGCTCGGCGAGGCGCTCGACCAGGGCGTCCATGCCGTGCCGGTTGTGGTGCGAGACGTTGACCCGCAGGTGCCAGCGCAGCGAGGTGGCGGCCATCGCCTTGGCCACGTTGTTGACGATCACGTCGAAGGTGCCGCCGCCGGAGCGCCGGACCCGGATGGCGTCGTGCTCGGCCTGGTCACCGTCGAAGGTGATCTGGATCGAGCCGAGGCCGGCCGCGTTCAGCTCCTTGGCGATCAGCGGGGTGAGCAGGGTGCCGTTGGAGACCATGCTCGCCGACAGCTCGCCCAACTCGGCGGCCCGGCGCAGCAGTTCGCGCGATCCGCGCGGGTTGAGCAGCGGCTCGCCGCCGAACAGCATCAGCGAGAGCCGGTTCAGCTCGGCCGCCGCCATCCGCTCCCGGGTGAAGCCGAGCACCTTGGTGATCATCTCGGAGGTCAGCCGGGCGTGCTTGATCCGGGGCGGGCGGTTGCCGCCCTTCTCGTCCTGGCCGGTGTTCTGGAAGCAGTACCCGCAGCCGAGGTTGCAGTCGGTGCTGGTGAGCACCGTGAGCGAGTACGAGGAGATCTCCTTGGCCTCGTACAGGCCCCGCTCGTGCAGGAACTGCTCGGTGCCCGGCAGGAGTTCGCCCTCGGGCGTGACCTGGGCCGGGCGCAGCTTGGCGAAACCGCCGTCTCCCAGGAACCACCAGCCGCCATTGTCGGCCTTGATCAGCCGGCTACGGCCGGGCGCATGCTGCGGAGCGGACATCGGGGGCCTCCAGGAGGGGTCGGGCGGGCGGGAGTTCAGGGCAGGAGGGGGGACGGGGCCCACCGCTCGCGCGGCAGGCCCCGTTGGGCGTCCGAGGTCAGCTGACGGTGCCCGTGTTGGAGAGGCACCACGGGGTCTCGTCCTCGCTGTGGGCGACCACCTCGGCCTCGGTCAGACCGGTGTTGCCACTGTTGACCACGCACCACGGGGTCTCGTCCTCGCCGTGCGCCACGACCTCGGCCTCGGTCAGACCGGTGTTGCCGCTGTTGACCACGCACCACGGGGTCTCGTCCTCGCCGTGCGCCACGACCTCGGCCTCGGTCAGACCG